>DATKUA010000195.1:0-2187 GCA_035530855.1 Acidobacteriota bacterium
TTGACACTGCGGCGTTGATCACGCCCCGTTTGAAGCGGGATTTTACCGACCCGGCGTGGCTGTGACGGAGCCATCCGCCGCGCCGACATCAATCGGCATGATCTGGCACGGCACTGTAGGGGGGTCATTTATGGCCCCCGTCTTTGGTCATCGCGCGCAGCGCGATCGGGCGGAATAAAATCCGCCCCTACTATTGCCTTGCGATGCCTTTGCCGAACAATTGTAGGGGGGTCATTTATGGCCCCCGTCTTTGGATATCGCGCGCTGCGCGATCGGGAGGATTGAATCCGCCGCGGCAGACGCCCCTACTATTACCTTGCGATGTCTTTGCCGAATAATTGTAGGGTGGTTCCGCCTGAGGCGGATTAGCGCCCCCGTCTTCTGTTACCAAAGGGGTCAGTCCTAGAATTCTAGGGCTCTGCTAAATAGCCTTTGTTTGCAGCACAAATCTATAATTTGGGTGAGAGTAATAGCCTAGAATTCTAGGACTGACCCCTTTGCTCACCCCCTTGCTCAATAGAGCTCGGCGTAGCGCTCGCGCTCCCAGTTGCTGACGTGGGCGGCGTACTCGTTCCACTCCGCCTGCTTGGCGCGGAGGTAGAGCTGGAAGGTGTGCTCGCCGAGGACGTCGCGCATCAGCTTGCTGCCCTCCATCTCCCTGAGCGCCACCAGCAGGCTCCCGGGCAGCGAGTCGATGTGGTAGTGCTGGACCTCTTCGGGGCTGAGCTCGTAGATGTTCTCCTCGACCGGATCGGGCGGCTCCAGGCCCTTCTCGATGCCCTCGAGGCCGGCGGCCAGCATCACGGCGAAAGCGAGGTAGATATTGCAGGAGGGGTCGGGGCTGCGCAGCTCAGCGCGCACGCTGGCGTCGCGGCCCTCGGTGTAGGAGGGTATGCGGATCAGCGCGCTGCGGTTGACCTGGCCCCAGGCGATGTAAACCGGCGCCTCGTAGCCCGGCAGCAGCCGCTTGTAGGAGTTGACCAGCGGGTTGGTGACCGCGGCGAACTGGCGGACGTACTTGAGCTGCCCGGCGATGAACTGCTGAGCGATCTTGGAGAGCATGTAGGGTGCGGTCTTGTCGATGAAGGCGTTGTCGGCGCCGCGGAAGAAGCTCTGGTGGACGTGCATGCCGCTGCCGTTGATGCCGGCGAACGGTTTGGGCATGAAGGTGGCGATCAGCCCGTTCTGGATCGCCACGGTCTTGACCACGTACTTCAGCGTCGTGGCGTTGTCGGCGGTGGTCAGCGCATTGGCGTAGCGGAAGTCGATCTCATGCTGGCCGAAAGCCACCTCGTGGTGCAGGGCCTCGACGTCGATGTTCATGTCCTGGAGCGCCGAGGTCATTGCTTTGCGCACCTCGGCGGCCTTGTCGGCGGTGAGGTCGAAGTAGCCGGCGCGGTCGTGCGGCAGTACCTCGAGACCGCTGTCGCTGCGGGAGAGGAGGAAGAATTCGAGCTCGGGGCCGGTGTTGAACTCGTAGCCCATCTCTTTGGCGCGCGCCATCTGGCGCTTGAGGATCGCGCGCGGGTCGCCGACGAAGGGGCTGCCGTCGGGCATGTGGATATCGCAGATCAGGCGGGCGGTGATCGTCTCGACGTTGCCGTTGCTCCAGGGAAGCACGGCGAAAGTACTAAGATCCGGCACGAGGTACATATCGCTCTCGGCGATGCGTGTGAAGCCCTCTATCGAGGAGCCGTCGAACCAGACGCCGGCGTCGATTCCAGGCTCCAGCTTGCTCGTCGGGATCGTCACAGCCTTCACCCCGCCGGTCAGGTCGGTGAATTGCAGATTGATGAATTTAACTTTTCTGTCTTTGCATTCTTTGAGGATGTCCTGCTTTTCCATATGTCTTCCCTTACAACGATATGTGGTTGCCCGACGAAAGGTTGTAACTGGGTATGGTGTATAACCGATCACAATCCGCGTGACAAGTCAAATAATGACCTGAAAGGGTTGAATGGGCGTTTGACAACATCCCGGCCGGGAAGCAGAATGTTTTACCTATCCCGGAAAACAACCTCTTGGAGATTCAGGCCGGCAGGGGTCAACCACCTAACCTACGACTATTCTCGCTGGAGGTGCTTCGATGAGAGACGTTTACAAGAAGCTTGCCAAGAAACTGGATTCCATGCCCCAGGGTTTTCCAGCCACCGATGACGGTCTCGAGCTGAAAATTCTCAGGAAGAT
>DATKUA010000196.1:0-19051 GCA_035530855.1 Acidobacteriota bacterium
ACCTGATAGGGCAGGCAAAGGAACTCCTGGCCGGAGAGGAGAAGGCCAACATGATCCTCGTGCGCGGCATCGACACTTATCATCCGCTGCCGCAGATGCAGGATCTCTACAAACTCAATCCCGTCTGCGTCGCCGCATACCCGATGTACCGCGGCCTGGCGAAGCTGGTCGGGATGAAGCTGGTCGACATCCCCTCGACCGCCTCGATCAAGGACGAGTTCGACGCCCTGGAGAAAATCTGGGGCGATCACGATTTTGTTTTCCTGCACATCAAGAAAACCGACAGCGCGGGCGAGGACGGCGATTTCGACAAGAAGGTGCACGTCATCGAAGAGCTCGACTCGGAGGTGCCGCGACTGTTCGCCCTGGCCCCGGCAGTGATCGTGGTGACCGGCGATCACAGCACGCCGTCACTGATGAAGAGCCACTCCTGGCACCCGCTGCCGACGATACTCTGGAGCGGGCGTTGCCGCCGCGACAGCCAGAAAACGTTCGGCGAGAGCTCCTGCATCAAAGGCGGCATGGGGCGCTTCAATGCTCAAGCCCTGGTGCCGTTGGCGCTTGCCAATGCCGGCAAGCTGCTGAAATTCGGGGCGTGATATGAGTTTCATCATCGTGCTCGCGGCGTCGCTGTCGCTCGTTTCAAGCGGCATGCAAACTGTCAGCCGGGAAGAAGCGATCAAGATGATTGCCGGCCGTCTGAGCGGGCTGGATGCCTGTTTCGTGATGCTCGATCTGGAATCGGGCGAGTATTTGCGAGTAAATCCGGAGCGCTGCGCCGAGCGCCTCAGCCCCTGCTCGACCTTCAAGATCCCGAATTCGCTGATCGCCCTGGAGACCGGTGTGTTGGAGGACGAAAACTCGGAGATCAAGTGGGACGGCAGGAAGCGGGCTCGCGAGACATGGAACCAAGACCAGACACTGGCCAGCGCGGTCAAGTACTCGGCCGTCTGGTACTTCCAGGAGGTCGCCGGCCGGATCGGCGAGGAGCGGATGGCTGCGTATCTGGGCAAAATAGGCTATGGCAACGGAGACATCTCCGGGGGGCTGAAGCGCTTCTGGCTTGCCGACTCGCTAAAGATCTCGGCCGATGAGCAGGTGGAATTCCTGGCGCGGATGCTGAAGCGGGAATTGCCGTTTTCGGAGAGGAACGTCGAGATTGTAGTAAAGATATTGCGGCAGGATGACGTAGCGGGGAAACTATACGGCAAGACCGGCTCGGGCAGGCTGGAGGGCGAGACGCGCATCGGCTGGTTTGTCGGATTCGTCGAACTGGAAGGCAATTTCAAGGTCTTCGCCCTGGATTTGAAAGGGGGCAAAGGTACTAACGGTTTTCTCGCCAAGGACAAAGTGATAGTCATTCTCAGGGCTTTGGGGCTGTTGCCGGGCGAAGAAAAATAAATCCTTCCGCCGTACTAATTCAGGAGAGTCTTGAGGTCGAACTGTGCCGCCGGGCCGAGGAACCACTCGAGTGCCGGGATGTCGACATAGAGCAGCACGAGCGTTAGCGCCGTGAAGAAGAGAAGGTAGCTCGTGAAGCCTATCTCGGTTCTGGGGATCCTCTCGGGGTTGCGCGCGGGCGATTTTTCCTTCATGCCGATGGCCAGGTACCAGGTATAGAGCGCGGCGACAAACGGCAGGCTGAGCATCAACTCGATGCGGTGCTTGATCATGAACACGGCGAAGAAGAAGCCGGAGCAGAGCGCGTAGAATATCGCCATCTCGAGCAGGCGTTTCTCGGTGTAATGCTTGAATGAAACCCGGTAGAGCGCAGCGGTTTCGCGGCTGTCGATGAAGCGCAACTCGGCGTAGCGCTTGATGTCCATCAGGAAGGCGCCGAACATCCAGTAGCCGATGATCACGCTGGAGGGGGGCAGGTAGGTGGTGGTCACGGCGAACCAGCCGAGCATCAGGCGAATGGGATTGTTGATCGATTCGGAGATGACGTCGAGATAAATCCTGTCCTTTGTCCTGAAGGGTCGAACGTTATAGAGGAAACCCTGGATGAGTAGAGCGAGGGCGGCGCCGAAGACCCATGGATTGACGAGCCAGGCGACGGCCAGTCCGGCGATTCCCAGAACGAAATATTCCAGATAAACAAGCCGTGCATTCATGTTTCCGACGACCGACGGGCGGTTTTTCTTGACCGGGTGGAATTTGTCGAACTCCGCGTCGAGCCACTCGTTGATCGCGTAGTTGGCTGAGGAGACTAGGCAGGCTGAGACGAGTGAGAGGATAACCGGCAGGATCAGCTGCCCGGCCGGCGTTGGCACAAACAGCAGTGCCAGCACGATGCCCGGTAGCACAAAAGCGTTCTTGATCCAGTGCTCGGGCCGGGCGATGGCGATGTAGTTCTTGATTTTAGTATTCATATTGGCTTCCGTTGGTCAAAGTGGTTAAAGAAATCGCCAATCGGCAAACAGTGAGATCTCTGCTGCCGACAATTTAGCACAGGCGCCTGCACTTCAACTTCCCGAAATCTCGGGGACGGAGAAGGCCCCGTGCCGGAGGATCCTCGACTCCTCGCCTTCGCAGAGCACGACCGTGGAGGGAAGCGAGGGCGGCAGTGGACCGGAGTCGATGACGGCGTCCAGCTCGGTGCCGAATTCCGCCGCGATTTCTTCCGGCTGCGCCATCGCCTGTCCGCCGCTGCGATTGGCGCTTGTGGAGGTGAGGGTTCCTCCCGCCGCGGCACAGATCGCGCGGCAGAGCGTGTAGGCGGGCACGCGAAAACCCAGTGTCGTGCCGCCGCGCAGCAGGTCGGGCGGCAGGCCGGAGCGGGCTTTCATCACCAGGGTCAGCGGGGCCGGCCAGTGTCTCATCAGCCGGCGGGCTGAAGGTGGAATATCCTCGCACCAGGAGTTGAGGCGCCACGGTTCGTCGAGCAGCAGCAGCAGCGGTTTGGTATGCTCGCGCCCCTTGATCTGATAGATACGTTTGAGCGCCTTGCCGCTTCCCGGCGCGCAGCCGAGGCCGTAGAGGGTGTCGGTCGGGTAGGCGACCACACCGTCCGCGGCCAGCACACCGGTGACGCGGCGCAAGGCTTCCGCATCGCTTGGCGTGCTGATTGCTATTCTCAACATACGGCTGTCACTTGGTGGTCTCTGTGGCTTATTATGTTAATGGCTCTTCCGGGGGACGCAAGTGCAAATTCGGCACGTGACCAGCAAGTCCAATCAAGCGTTAAAGGAGTTTCGCCGTCCCGCGCCCGCCGGCGAGTTCGCACTGGTGGAGGGTCCGAAGCTGTTGTTGGACGCCCTGGAAGCCGGTGTCGGCTTTGAGCATGTCGCTGTGGAAAAGGGGCACATCGAACGCCATCGCGAGCTTCTCGAGCAGTGCGCACGGGCGGGAGCGGACCTGATCTCAATTCCATCGAATTTGCTCTCCGGAATAAGCGATGTCGTGACCAGCCAAGGCATTTGCGCGCTCCTGAGGCCGCAGCACATAACGCTTGCAATGCTGCCGTTGGGGGGAAATCCGTTGCTGCTGGTCGCCGACGGCGTTCAGGATCCGGGAAATCTCGGCGCGATGATCCGCAGCGCTGTGGCTTTCGGAGCCGACGCGCTGATCGCTTTGCCGGGTTGCGCTGACATCTGGAGTGCCAAGACGATCCGCGGTTCGGCCGGCGCCTGCTTCCGCCTGCCGTCAGCCAGGGCTCCAACGGGGGACACATTCGAGTTTCTGCGGGAAAGCAAAATACAAACGTTTGCGCTGGATACGTCGGGACAAACCAAGCTGGGAGACAGCGACCTCGGCGGTCGCTGTGCTATCATCGTCGGCAGCGAGGGATCGGGGCTTTCTGAGGAGGTCGTGCGCGCCGTCGAGCAGACGGTTCGGATTCCCATCAGCGAGACATCGGAGAGCCTCAACGCCGCGGTTGCCGCGGCAATCGCCCTGTACGCAGCATCCATTCAACGGACCCGTAAGTGACCAAGGAACTCTTTGACGACGAAAATCTACTCACCCAGACAGCCCCCGATTCGCCGTTGGCTGATCGCCTGCGCCCTCGAACCCTCGATGAACTGGTTGGCCAGGAGAAAATCCTGGGCGAAGGCAGCGTTCTGCGGAGCCTGATCGAGGAGGACAGCCTCACATCGGCCATCTTCTGGGGGCCGCCGGGCTCGGGGAAGACAACGCTCGCCAGGATAATCGCCAGGCATACGGCAGCCGATTTCATCGCCTTTAGCGCCGTCACCTCGGGAGTGAAGGAAGTCAGGCGGATAATCGATGCCGCCGGGTTGATGCGCCGCAGCGAGGGCCGGCGCTTGATCCTGTTCGTCGATGAATTGCACCGCTTCAACAAGGCCCAGCAGGATGCTTTCCTGCCGGCTGTCGAGGACGGCACGATCGTGCTGATCGGCGCGACGACGGAAAATCCCAGCTTTGAGATCAACACGCCGCTTCTCAGCCGCAGCCGGGTGTTCGTCTTCGAGCCGCTTTCGGTCGAGGACATCACCACGATCCTGCACAGAGCGCTGGAAGACGAAGAGCGCGGCCTGGCGAAATGGAAACCGCGGATTTCCGAAAAGCTGCTGGAAAAGATCGCCGTCTGGTGCGACGGTGACGCGAGGGTGGCGCTGACTACTCTCGAGCTGGCGGTGCTCTCCTGCAAGCCGGATAAAAAGGGCGAGCGGCGGCTGACGGAGGAGCTGATCGCCGGCGCGCTGGGGCGGCGGACGCCCGCCTACGACAAGCAGGGCGAGGAGCACTTCAACCTGATCAGCGCGCTGCATAAGAGCATGCGCAACTCCGATCCCGATGCCTCGCTCTACTGGCTCGGGAGAATGGTGGAGTCGGGCGAAGACCCGCTCTACATCGCGCGCCGGGTGGTGCGTTTCGCCAGCGAGGACGTCGGTATGGCCGACCCGCGGGCCTTGCAGGTGGCGATGGCAGCGCAGCAGGCGGTGCATTTCATCGGCCTGCCGGAGGGTAACCTGGCGTTGGCGGAAGCGGTCGTTTACATGGCGACGGCGCCGAAGAGCAACGCGCTCTACACGGGCTACAAGCGTGTGCAGCAGGACGTGATGCAGACGCGCGACGAGCCGGTGCCGCATGCGCTGCGCAACGCCCCGACGCGGCTGATGAAGGACGTCGGTTACGGGGCGGGCTACAAGTACGCGCACGAATATCCCGAGGCCGCTACCGACTTGCAGTGCCTGCCCGATTCGCTGATCGGGCGCCGATATTACAATCCCACCAGCCGCGGCTTCGAAAAGACAATTACCGAAAGGATGGAGTTCCTGGCCCGCATGCGGGAGGAATTCAGTAAGAAGAATAAAGGAAAGAAGAAACCGGAAGGAAGAATGAAAAATGAGGAGGCGAGTGATGAATAAGAGACTGGCAACGGTGGTTCTGATACTAGCGCTTGTAGCACTGCCCGCCCTGGCTCAGGAAGAGCAGGCAAAAAGCGATCAGGAGTTGTTGCAGGCAGCGAACAAGTTGATCCATGACGCGCTGGTGATCGACGGCCACTGCGACACGGTGATGGACGCCCTGCGCGGCCGCATCGACCTGAGCGTTCGCAATGACGAAGGCCACATGGACATCCCGCGGATGCTGGAAGCCGGGCTCGACGCGCAGTTCTTCGCCTGCTTCACCTCGCCTCGTGACGTCACGGTTTCGCCCGAGACCACGCTGGCCATGCTCGACGTGCTCTACCAGACGGCGGAGAAGGACGATCGTTTCGTGATCGTCGACACCGCCGACGACATCCTGCAAGCCAAGAAGGAGGGAAAGATCGCCTGCATCCCGGCGATCGAAGGCGGCCATGCTCTTGCTGGCGACATCCGCCTGCTGCGAGACTACCGCCGCCTCGGCGTCCGCTACGTTACGCTCACCTGGAACAACAGCAACGAATTCGCCGACTCCTCGACTCCCGACCAGAGCGACTATGGCAACCTCCCGAATCGCGGCGGCCTCACCGACCTCGGCCGAGAGCTCGTCAAGGAGATGAACCGCATCGGGGTGATCGTCGACGTCAGCCACGTTCACGACGACACCTTCTGGGACGTGATCGAGGTCAGCACGAAGCCGATTATCGCGTCGCATTCCTGTTGCTGGGCCCTCAACCCGGTTAACCGCAACCTTAAGGACGACATGCTGAAGGCGCTGGTGCGAAACGGCGGCGTGGTAGGGATCAACTACTACAACGGCTTCCTCAGCAAAGAGTACGCCGATGCGACCGAGGGCTTCTGGCCCACTGCGCGCGTCAAACGCCAGGAGATCATGGAGCAGTACAAGGACGACGAGGAGGCGATCAGCCGCGAGTGGCGCAAGTACGTGACGGAGGTACGCGCCGGTTGGCCGAAGGTCCCGATGTCTGTGCTGATCGACCACATCGACCACGTGGTTAAGGTGGCCGGGATCGATCATGTCGGCCTCGGCAGCGACTTCGACGGCATCTCCGACGCCCCGGTGGGCCTCGACGACGTCACCGGCCTGGTGAATATCGTGGTCGAGCTGCTGAAGCGCGGCTACAGCGAGGAGGACATCCGTAAGATCCTCGGCGAGAATTTCCTGCGCGTAATCAGGGCCAACGACGTGAACTGGAGCTGATGCCCTGATGCCCGGCGCGCAATTCCATTGCAGCGGTGAATTCCGACTGGAAGGGGGAATTTCGGCGCTGGATGTTGCGCCCCACGGTGAATTGTGTCTGGCCGGAGGAGCGGCGGGGGATCTCGCGCTGCTTCACTCTGACGGGTCGAAACAGTGGTGCCGGAAGCTCGATGCGCGGGTGGTCGAAGTTCGCTGTTCGGACG
This sequence comes from Acidobacteriota bacterium, assembly GCA_035530855.1. Lineage (GTDB taxonomy): Bacteria > Acidobacteriota > DATKUA01 > DATKUA01 > DATKUA01 > DATKUA01. The sequence goes on from DATKUA010000196.1 coordinate 6,759, forward strand.
AGGGATCGTTCAACGTGGCGCTCAGCGAGGATCGTGCGCTCACCGTGGTCGATCATGACGGCCGGATAGTTTGGAAAAAAGAGCTGCAGCATGAGGCCGCGTGCCTCGATCTACGCCACGGCAGCAACCTCATCGCCATCGGCAACCGCTTCGGCTACCTGCGCCATTGGTCGATCCACGGCAAGCGGATGCAGCGCGCCGAGGCGCCGCACCCGATCGATTTCATCCGCTACTCTCCGTCGGGGAACATCTGCGCCCTCGGTTGCGAGGACGGCCGGGTGACGCTGCTGGGCTACGGCGGCGAGCGGATCTGGACGGCGGTGGTGCACAGGATGATTTTCGGTCTCGACGTGGCCCGCCGCGCCAATTTCATCATCGCTCCCACCAACGTCAATGGGATCATCGCCATGGATGCCGAGGGCAACGGAGTGGGGGTGTACGAACTTGTCGATCCGATCGTATCCGCCGAGATCGACGACGACGGCGCGATCATCGCCGCGCTCGACGCCGACGGCAGGCTGATCGTGCTCGACCGCGAGGCGCGCCTGCTCTGCCGGCATGAGACCGGCATCAGGGCGGACAAGCTGGCTGTGGACAGCGGGGGGGCGTTTGTCGCGGTGGCCTCGGATGCGGGCGGGATCAGGATCTACCGCCGCGCGGACGAGGAAGTCGAGCGCAGCGAATTCGTCGAGTTCACTGAGAGACGGGGCAGGATGAGGCCCACGGAAGAAGACGACGCCGTGAGATTTCTTGAGATCTGAATCGGCGGCGAGAGGGGGAAGAGATGTCGGAGAAGGCCTTCGCAAAAGAGCTGGAACTGCTGATCCGTTCGCGCTACCCGATCATCTGGGTCGAGACGTGGGAAGAGGAGCGTGCGAGCGCCGCTATCGAGGCCATCGCCAAGAAACTGGAGAAGCGGGTGTTCCACTACAACTGCATCGGCAACATGACCGAGGGCGACGCCGCCGTGGAGAACACCGAGACTCCCGAGCGCGCTCTGGAGCACATCCGGACCAGCAGCGAGCGGGCAATCTACGTGCTCTACGACATCCATCCCTACCTGCGGCCCGAGGAGCCGTCGGTGACCAGGCGCCTGCGGCAGGCGGCGTTCGAGCTGAAACGCAGCTTCAAGACGGTGATCATCGTCAGCCCGGTGGCGAAAATCCCGCCCGAGTTGGAGAAGCAGGTCACACTGCTCGACCTGCCCCTGCCCGACGGCGACGAGCTGATGGCCTTGCTCAAGCGCGTGCTGAAATCGGTGAAGGATCGCCCGGAACTGAAGGTGGAGGTCGACGCCCCCCTGGCTGAGCGGATCGTCAAGGCCTCGCGGGGGTTGACGATGGCTGAGGCCGAGCGGCTCTTCCTCAAGGCCGCGGTCAGCGACCGCCACTTCGGCCCTGAGGACCTCTCGCTGATCCTCGAGGAGAAGAAGCAGGTGCTGCGCAAGACCGGCCTGCTGGAGTATTTCGACGCGGGTGAGACGCTCGCCGACGTCGGCGGGCTCGAGCTGCTGAAGGATTGGCTCGCCAACCGCAGCAACGCCTTCAGCGAGGAGGCGCGCCGCTTCGGCCTGCCCGAGCCCAAGGGCCTGCTGCTGCTCGGCGTGCAGGGCTGCGGCAAGAGCCTGACCGCCAAGGCGGTTGCAAAATTGTGGCAGCTGCCGTTGCTGCGGCTCGACGTCGGCTCGCTGTTCAGCATGTACGTCGGCAGCACCGAGGCTAACATGCGCAAGGCGATCAAGATCGCCGAAACCCTCTCGCCGGTGGTTCTCTGGCTCGACGAGATCGAGAAGGGGTTGTCGGGGCTGGAGAGTTCCGGCGCCGTGGACGCCGGCGTGACGGCGCGCATCTTCAGCTCGTTTTTACTCTGGATGCAGGAGAAGAAGCACCCGGTGTTCGTCGTCGCCACCTCCAACGATGTCCGCCGCCTGCCGCCGGAGTTGCTGCGCAAGGGGCGTTTCGACGAGATCTTTTTCATCGACCTGCCGAACGAGCGAGAGCGCGCCGACATCTTCCGGATTCACCTGCGCCGGCGCAAGCGCGATCCGGAGGAGTTCGACAGCGCGGCGCTGGCCGCCGCCTCGGAGGGCTTCAGCGGTGCGGAGATCGAGAACGCCGTCGTCGCCGGGCTCTACAAGGCCTTTGCCGCCGGGCGGGAGCTGGCGATGTGCGACGTGGTGGAGGCGGTGGCCGAGACGATTCCGCTGTCGAAGACGATGGCCGAGCGGATCGAGGAGTTGCGGCAGTGGGCCGCGACGCGCGCTAGACCGGCGTCGTAGCGCGGCCGTTAATGGGATCATCGGGTAGGTGAATTCAAAGTCTGATCCCGTTGTTCGTGGCTTCTCCACATTGATAATCGCCCTGCACGCCGGGCTCTTCGATTCCGGCGACCGGAACTTTTAGAGAATTACAAATTAGTTCCCTCAGGTTTCATTTAATCCCGAAGATGATCGCGTTGAAAATCGCCGTAAGAGCAAGATTAACAAAGGTTTTTCGCATTCGCGCGGAAGCTGAATGAGGCGAAGTTTCTTTACAAACCGGCAGCCCGGGAGTAGAATACTGTGGATTTTAACCCTTAATTGTTGAGCCAACAAGCGTTTATGCTCGCTTTTGCCATAAAAATAATTGCTGTGCTGCAGTTGCTTGTGGCGGCGCTCAGCCCGCCTGCCGATGATCCTTACGCCGCCCTGAAGGCATCACATCCTTCTGATTTCGCCGTGGCAGTGCGCACGACGCGCCTTTTCGAGAGCATGGAACCGTACGCAAAAATCCTGGGCAGGGTGGAGCCTGGGGATTTCTATCATGTCGTGGCGGTGACCGAGGATCAGTACGGGATAGTCTGGGCTAAGGTGACGTTGGAGGACGGGACCGGCGCTTATTTGAGCGATGTGATCATTGTCCGCGAGCGGGAGCCGGTGCTCAAGGGCCTGTTGAAGAAGGTCGATCTTGCCGATATAGGTCTGTGGGACGACGAGATTCTGCTGAGCGTTCAGGAGCGCGGAGTGGAGGTCGGTTTCACCACGACACAGCTTCTTTTCGCGAAGGGTCTTCCCTTGCTGGAGCGCGTCCGAGGCCATGTCGGGCAGGATCCTGCAGCAGGGGAAAAGTCGGTTCTGAAGGAATGGTTTTATCCCCGCCTCGTAGTTCTAATTGAGGACGAGACGGTCGTCGGCTTCACCGCCGTGGAGAGGCTGGCTCGGGATCGCTCGATCGTTTTCGAGCTGACTCCCGACGACCCGGATTTCACGGCGATCGGAAGCTGGCAAAGCAAGACCGAAACCGACAGCCTCAGCCACATGCTGGCGACGAGTGGAAATGAAGTCGGGCGTTTTCGGGTAAGGGTTCCTGTGGAGGGAACTTACAGGCTCCAGGCGCGCTGGATTTCATCGCAGGATCTCTCCTCCGAGGTGGTTTTTGAGGCCAGGAGGAGAGCCGAAGGGCAGGACCAAGGCGACCGGAAAAGCGAACCGGTTGCGCTGGCGCAGATGAAGGTGAATCAACGTCTGCACGACCGGCGTTGGATAGAGCTCGGCTTGTTCGATGTTGAGACCGGCTCGCCGCTGCTGATCGAAGTGAGATCGGCTGACGGCAAGCCCTTCAGCATCAACGCCTTGCGTCTGGAGTATCTCAACGATCCGGTGCTTCCATCCGATGCAGTCGAAGCAACCGGAGGGGATATCCGATGACGGTGAAATCCGTCTGAGGTATTGGAAGTCGATGCGTTACGACAACGATGAGCGGGAAGATCGCCTTTCTGAGGGCGACTCCTCGGACAGCGATCCGCGCGGGTTGGGTTCGCGATCCGCTTCGCGGCCGCGCGCGAGCCATCTGGATCGTTCCAAGTCGTCTGACGCAATCGGGCAGTATCTCCGCGAGATGAAGTCGGTCCCGCTGCTGGACCGCGAGGGCGAGGTTCGCCTCGCCAAGGAAATGGAGCGGGGAATTCGCCTCATTTCGAGAGCGTTCGCCTCGAGCCCCGCGCTGCTGCAGATCATCCTTCGCTGGTTCGCCAGGTACGATGACGAGAAGCGCCGTCTCGAAGAGGTGTTTCTCCCGTTCGAAGGCGAGCCCGAAGCTCATTTCAAGAAGCTGCGGCGCGCCTTGAGGCAGCTTCGCAAATTGGATGAAGCGGCGTTTGCCGAAGGTGAGAAGCCCAAGAATGTGGAGCAGTTGCTGAAGCGCTGCCGCAAGCTGCTGGAGTCGACGAAGTTTTTGGGTATGTTGCTGAGCGAGCTGATGGCCTCCGTCAACGCCGTGTACCGCCAGGTCAAGCTCCTTGGCGAGCAGATGGAGAGGGGGCTAAGCGGCGAAGGCCCCGAGGACAAGGCCTTGGAGATCGGGCTCGACCGGCTGCGGGAGCGGCTCGAGAAGCTCGAGAAGAAGACCGGTATAAGCGTCGGCGAGATCGTCTCGACGATGCGCGAGGTGCGCACCGGCCACGAGATCACCGAGCGCGCCAAGTCGGACCTGGTGGAGGCGAACCTGCGCCTGGTGGTGAGCCTGGCCAAGAAGTACATCAACCGCGGCCTGCCTTTCATCGACCTGATCCAGGAAGGCAACATGGGTTTGATCCGGGCCGCGGAGAAGTTCGACTACCGCAAGGGCTACAAATTCAGCACCTATGCCGTGTGGTGGATCCGTCAGAGCATCACCCGGGCGATCACCGACCAGGTCCGGATGATCCGCATCCCGGTGCACCAGATGGACCACGTCAATCAGATCAACCGCACGGTGAGCATTCTCAGCAAGGAGTTGCTGCGGGAGCCGACGGTGAGCGAGGTTGCGGCGCGCATGAATCTCCCGGTGGAGATCATCGAGGAGAGCATTCGGATGGTGCAAGTGCCGGTTTCGCTGGAAACTCCCATCGGCGACAGCGATCAGAATCACATCCGCGACTTCATCGAGGACAAGGACACGCCGTTGCAGAGCGAGCAGCTGGCGATGGAAGACCTCAAGGAAGAGACGCTCAAGGCGCTCAAGACGCTGAGCGAGCGCGAAGAGATGGTATTGAAGATGCGCTTCGGCCTCGGAAGCGACCAGAAGGAGCACACGCTGGAGGAGATCGGCAAGATGATGCACATCACCAAGGAGCGCATCCGGCAGATCGAAGCGCGTGCGATCCGCAAGCTCCGCCATCCCAGCCGGTGCAAGACCCTCAAGCATTTCAAGTACAGCAACGCCTGAGTTTTTCTCACGATTCTATAATCGTTCTACAGGAGAAACGGAGGGAAGACTGTGGGTTCGTGCGGCCCAGTTGCCGCCAGTCCCGGTATTGGAAATAGGGCTGCTCGGGCTGGCCGCCGGCTTATCTGCGGTAAGGACGTTTCTTGTCGTCCGACCGCGAGCGGTGCATGGCCTCACGCAGGTGCTGGCGGAACTTCTCCTCAGCCATTATCAGCTTGGCCCGCTCCAGGGGTGTGAGCAGGTTTTTCATAACCTGATGCTCCTCGATCTTGGAATGCAGATAATCCCCGTTCAGCTTATCGAGCTCCTCTATCAGGCGTGCGATCTCATTGTCGTCGACCGGTTGTTTCAGCAGAGCCTGGCGGATGGAGTAAGCGATCTTGCCCCTGGCGCCGAAATACTGATGCTCTTTTTCGGCAAAGCGGTTGATGGCGTCGAGGACGGCAATCCCCTTCTCGGAGGTCGCGTCGAGCTCGAGGGTGTCGATAATCGTCCAAACGCGGAACGATTGCAGCTTCTTCCAGTTGTCGTCCTGTTGAGCGTAAGCTTCCCAGCTGTCCATTGCGTAAGTAAATGCAGGGGCCAGCAACGCCAAGATCGTGAAAATTACCAGTGCGGCTTTCTTCATTTTTTAACTCCATTTCGGCGGCAGTTCATCACTACCTGCCTTCCCGACCGAGCAGTTCATTGAGTTGACTGAACAGCTGATCGTCGAGGTTTGCCGCGGTCTCCATAAGTTCACGGGTGTCGCGCTCGAGGTACTCCGATGCCGACTCCGAATCGGTGAGCTCCTGGAATTCGGGCAGGAGATCGATATCTTCCCATATGGCCGCCTCGTGCAGCAGGTCGCTGCCGCTGATTCCTAAAGCCAGAGCCAGGTTTTCGGGGTCATCGAAGTCGGGCGGAAGAGCCTCCCGGCTGCCGTGGGGCAGGGTCAGGAAGAAGATACCTGCAACCAGCAGCACCGAAGCCGCCACGGCGGCGAGATGGGCGAATGCCGGTTTCGCAGCGATCCAGGCCAGCGGTGAGCGGCGCTTGATCCTTGCCATGCCCTCTCTGACGGCGGGCAGGATGGCTGCCTGCGCGGCCGAATCGATCTTCTCTTCCGGCAGGCTGCGCAGATCGCTGAACAGGCCGGTGAGTCCCTCGAGTTCTTTGCGAAGAGCAGCATCGCCGGCGAGCAATTTCTGCTCCTCAGCGGTCGGCGAGATCTCTCCGGCTGTTTCCGCCAGCTCAATCAGTCTCTCGGAATTCATTTTATCCATAATGGCACCACACACTAGCGTTCCTTAAGCTTCTCGCGGAGCCTCCTGACGGCGTAGTGGAAATTAACTTTTGCCGAATTCTCGCTAATTCCAAGTGTCCTGCCAATCTCCTGGAAGCTCAATTCCTGGTAGATCCTGAGCACCAGGACGGCTTTTTGCATCGGCGGTAACAACTCGACGCCGTCGGCGAGTAGCTGCCTCCGCTCATTGCCGATCAGCCCGTCCTCGACCGCGGGGTCGACGCCGACGCTGGTTTCCTCGATCTGCTGAGGGTAGCCCCAGCGTTTTCGGCGCCGCAGTTCGTTGCGGCAGAGGTTCATTGCGATCGAGTACAACCACGTTTTAAACGACGAGCGCCTCCTGAAGGTTTGAAGCTTGGTGTACGCTTTGAGAAAGACCCTTTGCGCGATATCGGGCGCTTCGCCGGGATCGCCGCACATGCGTAGAATGAGCCCGAGAATCGGCTTCTGATAGCGAAGCACCAGCTGTTCGAATGCTTCGTCGTCGCCACGCAACACGGCATCGACCACACCGATGTCCGGATCAGCGCTCATAATGCGCTCTTGTTGTCTTAGACTCCCTGCGGGTGCGGATGTTAAATATCGCGTTCCCGGTGGCTTGTATCGGAGGAATAGGCAGCTGCATGGAAGCGGTTATCCGATGGGGAGGTTCTCAGCCGCGACCGCCCTTGGTCATCGCGGCGATTTTCTTATTCAGGCTGTCGATGGTGGTCTTGAGTCGGCGCTCCTCGTTATCGCGCTCGGTGACCTGCTGATGCAACTCTTCGTTTTCCGACTTCATCTGATCAACCTGATCACGGAGTTGCTGCAGTTCGGCATTTGCCGCTTCGAGATTGGCCGTGAGCTGCTTGGCCTCGTCTTGAAAGCGCTGCAACTCCTCCTCATGGAGCTTCTGCTGCTCCATGTATTTATGGATGATCGAATAATCGGCGTACGATTCCTGTACCATCGGCGCCTCCTTAGATGTCCTGCACGATACCCAGCTTTGTCAGGCTCAGTTTCAGGTCGTCCGGGTGCTGGCTTGCAGCCAACCCCTCCTTGTCGCTGATTACGCGGTTGGCGATCAGGGCGATCAGCGACTGATCAATCGTCTGCATGCGGTAGTAGTCCACGCTGCGGGTGATGATATCGGGTATCGCCTTGATCTCGCCCATGCGGATCATTTCCTTGATCGCCGGCGAATTGATCATGATCTCGACCGCGGCGATGCGGCCGGGAACGTCGTCTCGATTTACCAGCCTCTGGCTGATGATGCCCAGCAACGCCTGGCTGAGCTGCAGTCGAATCTGATCGTGCTGGTTTGGCGGGAAGGAGTCGATGATGCGGTTGATCGACTGTGCCGCTGAGTTGGTGTGGAGAGTGGAGAAGATCAGGTGGCCCGTCTCGGCGGCGGTGATGGCGGTGGAGATGGTTTCGGGATCGCGCATCTCGCCGACCATGATTACATCGGGGTCCTGGCGCAGAGCGCTGCGCAGCGAGTCGGCGAAGCTGATGGTGTCGACACCGATCTCCTGCTGGCTGATCGAGGCGCGGTTATCCTCGAAAATGAACTCTATCGGATCCTCAATGGTGATGATGTGAACCGCCCGGCGGAAGTTGATCTCGTTGATTATGGCGGCGAGAGTGGTGCTCTTGCCGGCGCCGGTGGGGCCGGTGACAAGCACCAGTCCCTGCGGGCGCTTGGTGAAGACCTTGATGCTTTGCGGCAGCCCCAGGCTGCTGACTGTGGGCAGCGAATGGGGAATGGAGCGGAAGGTGATGGCCGGCGTCCCGCGCTGCCGGTAGACAGCGACGCGGAAGCGCGAATCGAGACCATCGGGGGTGTAGCCGAGGTCGACCGCGAGGCGCTCCTCGTAGATCCGCCGTTGATAAGGGCTCATCATCTTGTTCGCGATCGATTCAATGGTTTCGCTGCTGAGCGCGTCGGCGTTCAACGGAGTGAGGCTGCCCCGCAAGCGCAGTAGTGGGGGGCGTTGCGAGCGCAAGTGGACGTCCGACGCCTTCTTCTCCAGCGCGAAGCGTAACAAGCGGTCTATATCGAATTCCTGCAAGGCATTGACCGGTAAGCAATAATTCCTTGTAACATATTAACACACCAACCAGTTGGAAGCAATTGGAACTCGCGAGGCGGCGGTATCAGCCGGCACCCGTTTTCCCTGTTTATCCAAGCAGTTACAGAGAACGATCAGCGAGATAAGAGTGGAGACGTATTGAGAAAGGTCTTGTCCAGTTCAATTGACTTGCTCAGACATTTAGGGATAGGATTAGGCTCGAGTTGCTCGTAAGGCACCTTCCTGGTGCCATGTTTTTTCAGCATTGCTTGGAGGCTCTTAATGAAAGCGCAAATAATCGGAATCATCGTACTGGTAGCAGTGCTGGTTCTGGCGGTAGCGTGTGGCGACGGAGAAGTCAGGCCGTTGCCGACATCTCTTGGCGGTTTTACGGTTGGCGAGACGTTCGAGCCCGACGGGCCGGAGTGGCGCTCGACCGATTTCGGCGATATGGTCCAGTGGGAGAAGCAGCAAGGCAAAGACGGGATGACGATCGCCACCGACAAGGACGGCAAGATCCAGATAATCACTCTGAACCTGTTTCTTTATTCTCAGACGCCCGAAGAGGGCGACAAGTCATTGATCCAGAAGTACCAGGACGAGATCTGGGAGTACAAGCAGGCTTACAAGTCAATCGCTGCGGGTAAGGACAAAGCCGGCAATGAGGTCTTCGTGGACGCGAATATCGCCATGACTGTGAATCTCTACATGGAGTCCGCACAAGGTCCGACGCGCTACGTCAAGACAATCAAGACGCGCGCAACCTACGACGAGTACACGAACCGTCCGTAAAGGTCTGGTCACGGCACGCGGCTGACCCGCGCACTGCCCGTTTTAAAGGTCATTCAGCCTGATCTGAATGTCTTACTTTACGGACAGCAAGCCGTCGACAAGATAGTCAGCAAAAAATAAAAAAGGCGCCGTTATTTATCGGCGCCTTTTGTTATTATGTTGAAACACAGCGCTTTAGCGACGCTGCGAAAAGAAAATGCTCGTGCCGAAATGTTGCCCGTTGCAGTCTGTCTCTCTGGTATGTTCTTTGCTCGCGTTAGAATATAGATGAGGTGCATACAGCAGGAGGCTGAGCTTGCCGGAAAAAAACAGCCTGCGTGACGAAGCGGTCGCGGCCTTTCTCGAGGGTCTTAAGCAGATCGATCCGCGCGTCCTGATCGAGCGGCGCGTGGAACTGGATGGCGACGCTCTGCGCGTTGCCGGCCGGCAGATCGATCTGCGGGGAATCGGCAGGCTCTTCGTGATCGCTTTCGGTAAGGCTGCCACAAGGATGACGGCCGCTCTCGATTCGATACTCGGGGACAGGATTGAGCGGGGAATAGTGCTCTCGAACGCGTTTCAGGAGACCCTGCCCGCCAAGTACGCCACACGGCTGTGCACGCACCCCCTGCCTGGAGAGGAGAATGTCGCTGCCGGCAGGGCGGTGATGGAACTGGCTGGGAGAGCCGGCGAGGGCGACCTCGTTGTCTGCCTTATCAGCGGCGGCGGTTCCTCGATTCTGACGCTGCCCGCCGAGGGCATCGGGCTGGATGAGTTGCGCGAGGCGATGCGCCTGATGTTGAAGGCCGGCGCCCCGATCGGAAGACTGAATACCGTTCGCAAGCATCTCAGCGCGGTCAAGGGAGGCCGCCTGCTGCGGGCAATCGCTCCGGCTCGAGTCGTGAGCCTCATCCTCTCCGACGTGCCGGGGGATGACCCGTCGATCATCGCCAGCGGGCCGACATCCCCCGATCCCAGCACGTTTGCCGACGCCTGGTCGGCTGTCGAGCAACTAGGTCTGGCAGACGCTTTGCCCGCGGCCGTGGCTTCTTACCTGCGGCGGGGCCTGGAAGGCGGGATTGGGGAGACTCCCAAGCCCGGCGACCGGCTGTTCGAGAGCGCATCGAATCTTGTGATTGGCTGCAACAGGGATATGCTTGCCGCGATGGAGGCCCACCTGCGCAGCCGCGGTTTCTGGACAATGCAGGACCGTGATTATTTCGAGGGCGAAGCGCGGGAGCTCGGCAGCACGCTTGCCGCCAGAGTCAGGGGGCTGGCAGCGTCCCTGCGCCGGAGCAGCCGCCCCTATGCATTGCTGGCCGGCGGCGAATCGACCGTGCACGTCAAAGGCGGCGGAATGGGCGGCAGGAACTGCGAGCTGGCGCTCGCGGCCGCGAGCGCGCTGGATGGCTGTGGGGAATGCGTGGTGCTAGCCGCAGGAACGGACGGAATTGACGGCAGCACAGATGCTGCCGGTGCCGTTGCTTGCGGAGACACTGTTTCCAGGGCGAAACAATTAGGTCTCGACGCCGAACGGGCTCTGGAAGAAAATGATTCCTACAGATTCTTCGAACCCCTCGGCGACCTGGTTAAAACCGGCCCGACCGGGACTAATCTGATGGATGTAACGCTGGCCATGGTCGGCAGGTAATACTGAAGGAGAGATGTCATGAAAAAAACAATGTTGATTGCTTTGGCAATCGCGCTGACCGTCGCGATGGCGTTGCCGGCCCGGGCGGATATTTATATCGAGCAATTGAACCAGCACACCGGCAGTTCCAGCCGCAGCGAGTCGGGATCAGGCATTACGAAGATGTGGATCTCTGAGCAAGCGATCAGGGTGGAGGAGCCCGGCGGCAAAACCATCCACATTACCGACCTGGAGGGTAGGCGGCTGATCACCTTGGATATGACCAAGCGCGAGTACTTCATCATCCCCCTCGAGCAGATTCGCAACGACCTCGAGCGTGCCTCGGCACGGCTGAAAGAGCGCATGCAGATCACTTGGGAAGTGGAGCATCCCGGGACGACGATGGAGGTGTCAGGCTATCTCTGCAAGCCGATAGTATTCAGGGGTAGCGGCGGGATGGATCGAGGCATGGGAGTCTCCCCGCTCGCGATCACGATTGAATTCTGGGTGAGCGGCGACGCGCCGGTCAGCTTCGGCGCCTTCCTGAAGATGATGGATGTGATCGGAGCCGGCCAGAATCCCTTCATGGATGCTACCATTCTGCAGGAGATCAGAAACCTCGGCGGATTCCCGATTCGCACCGTCACATCGATAGATATGGAGAGCATCAACGACCGGATCGAGCAGACGATTCAGCAAATCCGCGAGCAGGACTTCGATCCTAATCTCTATGCGATCCCGGCCGGTTTCCGGGAGGCTGACAAGCCGCCGCAGTATTAAGATGAAATCCTCCCCGATTTGGGGAAGATGCCAGAGTCAGATAAGAAAAATGCCGGGGCCCAGGTTGGACCCTGGCATCTTATTTGAGGTTTCTATTTGAATCCGGAGGTTACTTTCCCTCGGCCAGTTTCTGCTTGCACTTCTCGACATCATCTTTGATGAACTGAACTTCAGGGCGGTTCGGTGCGATCTCGATGAACCTCTCGAATTGCTCGATCGCACTCTGCCATTGCTTTTCGCCGTAGTATGCATAACCCAGCTTCATTATCGCGTCGGCGAATTCCGGGTCCAATTCGACGGCTTTGGCGTAGTACTCGATTGCCTTGCTGGTCTGGCCGCTGTCGAGCAGGATCTCGCCCAAGGTGTAGAGGATTTTCGGGTCGTCGCCGCGTAACTCGGCTAGCTTAATGAAAAACTCCTCGGCCTTTTCGTATTCCATCTTGCGGATGAAGGCGTTGCCGCTGCCAAGCAGGGCGTTGAAGTTATCCGGCTCCAACTCCAGAACCTTGCCGTAGGAGGCGACGGCGTTGTCGTAATCGCCCTTCTGCTCGTACGCGTTCCCGATCAGGAGATGAATCTTGTAGAGGTCGGGG
>DATKUA010000197.1:0-4804 GCA_035530855.1 Acidobacteriota bacterium
CCCGTACTGTTCCGCAAAGGTATCATAGAACTCGTGAAAGCCTTTGGGGTCACCGCCGTGAAAGAGGCTCTTGACATACACGGTCGAGGCCAGCATGTGAATATCGGATTTTCGCTCGTTCATCCACTGTTCTATCGAAAGAGCCTTGTCGCGCACGACCTGCCGGAGTTCGTCCCTTACGTCGGAGCTGATCTGATCCATGGTCAGGACATTGATCAGCTGTCCCACCAGCAGCAACGGCACAGCAGACACGAAAACCGCAAGCACCAACTGCTTGCTCTTTATTGTGGCGAATTTTTCGAACATATAAGAGAAATCCGTTAACCTGTAAAGGAAAACTCTTGCGTCAATAATTGCCGGAGAGAAGCCTATGCTAAACGAAGCCCCCGCTCCGATCAAATATGCCAGCGATCCGCAAGTTTCTCGAGCGCCGTCAGGAAAGCCGCGTCGTGATAGTTGGCGTCCAGTTCCTCTCGTTTCTTCTGAAGCTCGTCCCACAGTTCCTGGAGCCTGATGAATAGCACCATCGCCCAGCCCGGCATCCGGCGCCCTCCCAGCCACCAGTCTTCCATGATTTCCTGAGCGCACGAACAGAGCAGATCGGGCACGATGAGGATTTCACGCTGCTTGAGGAGTTCATCGGCTTCCGGATTTATCTGCCCGGGTATCATCTCGACCAGAGCCTTGCATTTCAAGCGGGCGGCTTCGTCCGCTGTGATGCAGTTCTCATTGTGAATCAGGAAGAATATCTCCCTCTCACGGCCGACCGGGACATGATCGAAGCGGTCGCAAATCGCTCCAAGGCAACGCAGTTCCGAGGTGACCGACTCCGCCCACGAGCCGATCCCGATCAGGCCGATTTCCGGCTCGTCATTCAGCTTCAGCTGTTGCTTGAGTATCGAGTAAATCGACTTGGCGCACTCGGCAATCAGCTCCCTTGGGCCGATATCTATCTCCTTCAAGGCATCGAGAGAAGGGTGTTCGCCAACCGGCTTGTCTCCATAGACGCCGTCCAGCCAATTGCGCATCACGTAAGCCATCTGGGAGAAGGGCGAAAGGTAAGTATCCTCGTTTTTCTCCCACCAGGCCGCCATCTGTTCGCAGAGTTTGTCCACCTGAGTAAGCAGCAGTTCCTGGAGGTTGACGTTGACCGCTCCCAGGATCTTGTCGTTGGCGGTGCCGGCGAAGGCGCAGCGCAGATTGGCATGAACTGCCCGCGCGCGTTGGACCTGGTGGAAGCTCTCGGGCACGTGCTGCCACTCGTAAAACGCGTACCGCCTGGTCGGACCCTGCTGAACCGAGAGAACCTTGATGTTCAGCCGATCTCCTTCCACGCCGGGAATCGCAAGCTGATGGGTCTCCTCCTTGAAACTCTCCCAAAGCGAACCGGCCAGATCCTTGAGAACATGCCCATCAGGAAGTAGCTTACCCAGTCTGCGGCAACGGATTTGCCAAAAATCGCTGACGGAAGGATAGGCCGACATCCCCTTGCCTCCTCCTGGTCAAAGGCCCCACACCGGTTGCCGCGATGCACTCGCGCGCGGAACATATTCTACCACGTTATCGCTACGGCTCGTAAAAAACACGATCCAATAAACTCAGTGATCACCTCAAATCTTGCCTGACTGTTCAATTTCCAGCACCCTGCCCTAAAAAGCACAGGCTAAAGTGCTCTGCGAACGGTGCGTGAGCAGTCCCCGCTGCCCGCAACAAATTGACTGTCAACAGGTTGCGACCAACGTCATGCAAGCGTACAAACTGGCACGCTCCTTGCCCTCCATCTCATACGGAGCCGGAAGAGAATCCGGCAGCCGCATTTAAACAGCTTAAGAGGAGCTCTGAAATGGGACAGGCAGCCGTAAAACCGCTTGCGGCTAAGAAAACACGCCGCAGCGTTTACGAAAATGTGCAGAAGCAGTTTAATGAGGCCGCAGACAAGATGAGCCTGGATCCGGCTGTCCGCAGCATCCTCGCTAAGACCACGAACGAGGTCGTCGTCAATTTTCCGGTGAGAATGGATGACGGGCGCATCGAGATGTTCACGGGCTACCGAGTCCAGCACAACAACATGCTCGGGCCCTACAAGGGTGGATTGCGTTTTCACCCAGAGGTCAATATCGACGAGGTGCGGGCTCTGGCCACCTGGATGACTTGGAAGAGCGCCATCATCGGCATTCCCTTCGGTGGCGGCAAGGGCGGCATCCAGATCGATCCGTTCAAGTATTCCAAGTCAGAACTGGAGAAAATCACTCGCCGTTTCACCTACGCGCTCTCCAACAACATAGGCCCTGAGTACGATGTCCCGGCCCCAGACGTGAACACCAACCCCCAGATCATGGCCTGGATCCTCGATACCTACCTCTCGACCATCCCGCCGCGCGAGCGCAATCGCAACATCCACGTCGTAACCGGCAAGCCGATCGCCTCCGGCGGCAGCCTCGGACGCGACAAGGCGACCGGCCAGGGTATCGTCTTCTGCATCGAGAAGTGGGCGGGTTACAAGAATTTCGACTTGAGCAAAGCCACTTACATCACGCAGGGCTTCGGCAACGTCGGCTCCTGGGCCGCGCGATTGTTGAAACCGCACGGCTCCAAGTTAATCGCGGTCGATGACCACACAGGCACGATCGCCAACACCGACGGCATTGATCCCGACGAGTTGGCGGCATATGTGCGTGAGCACGGCGGCATCGCCGGCTTCCCCAAGGCCAAGGAGATCGACCAAAAGACCTTCATGACCACCAAGGCCGACATCTTCATCCCTGCCGCCCTGGAAAACCAGATTACGGCCGAAACTGCTCCGATGCTTGACGTCAAGCTGGTAGCCGAAGGCGCCAACGGCCCCACCAACCCCGAGGGCGACAGGATCCTTAGCGAAAGGGGCATCGATGTCATCCCTGACATCCTTTGTAATGCCGGCGGCGTGATCGTCTCATACTTCGAGTGGCTGCAGAACAAGCGCAGCGAAGCGTGGGAGCTGGAAGAGGTCGACGAGAAACTCTACCGCAAGATCACCTCTGCCTACGACAAGGTCAAGGAAATGACCGAGCGTTTTGAGACCGACTGGCGCACCGCTGCCTACATCGTAGCGCTGACAAGGCTCGAAACCGTTTACAAGGAGCACGGCATCTTCCCTTGATGCCGACAACGAATCGATTACTTCGTAAGAGAGAATTCAGAAGATCGGGAGGATCAACAACGATGGGCAAGCAGGGCGCAATTAATTCGTCAAGCCTGAAGACCGGGCCGGAATACCGGAACGGCAACGGCTTCGCCCGCGACCCTCGGCCCGAGGAATTGGAAGCGATGATGGACGCAGCGCTGCACTTCTGCACTCTCCGAGCCAACAAGCCCGTTGGCGAAGTAATCAGGCGGATCAGAAGGTCCGACCTCTGGGCCAACAGCACGCTCCGCTATGCGCTTGCCAAGGAGATTCGCAAGGTACTTTTGAGTGACCCTGAGGTCCGCGATGTTTATCTCATGGGAAGTGTCATCGAAGACCAGGCCCGCCTCTCCTCCGATATTGATCTGATTCTGCACGTGCACGATGAGAAGGAGAAATACGAGACCTGGTTGCTCCTGATCGACAAGGGTCTCACCGAGCGATTCCGCAAACGCTTCGGTCTTCATAAGGACTTCACGTCGCTGATCGATTACCACGTCGTAAACGACGAGGATGTAAGCTGTAAAAACGGATATGGATCATTAATAACCTCAATTCATACCAACCTCACGAGGCTGAGCTGACCAAAAGCTCAACCTTCTTTTATCCCTCAACAGCGGAAACAGGGGCCGTCACAACGGCCCCACTTTTTTATTTCAGGGTAAGCCGCCCGCCTTCGGGAAGACATTAGAGCGAGGGGGGTCTGATACTGCTGTATGTATTCATGCCGACAGCGGAAAGGAATCTTCGCTCTACTTCGAAACAAGTCCGGCCGGCCGACGAGTTGAACGACGCCCTATTCGTTACTTCTTCCGCAAGCCAATACCAGTCTTGAAAAAGCCCGTTCCGCCGCTTACACTATCCAGCCGCCGTAGCGGGACAGCGGAGAGGTGCCGGAGCGGTTGAACGGGGCGGTCTCGAAAACCGTTGTGGGTTAACGCCCACCGTGGGTTCGAATCCCACCCTCTCCGCCAGCGATCACTCGCTTCAAATCTCCGCGTTGCGACAGCTCTGCGCTCCTCGGAGTGACTTGCGCCACATCTGCGCCGCCATTGTCCGAAGACAGCTATTATTTCACTTCCCTAACGACGCGGAAGCCAATGTAGTGGTTCCCTTTGTCAGGCCTAAATCCGAAACGTGAGGAAGATCGCATGCTCTTCGGATAGTTATACCAACTGCCGCCGCGCACAACACGGGACGTGCCGGATTCAGGGCCTACTGGATCTTGTGCCGGAGATCGACTGTAGTAATTCTCATCGAACCAATCCTGGCACCATTCCCAGACATTGCCGCTCATGTCATACATGCCCCAGGCATTGGGATGCTTCTGACCGACTGAATGAGTCTCGCCACCGCTGTTATCATCGTGCCAAGCATAATCACTATCCATGTTGTCGCCCCAGTAATACTTCGTCTCTATACCGGCTCTGTATGCGTACTCCCATTCCGCCTCCGTGGGGAGTTGATAATTTTCTCCCGTCATCTCACTTAGCCTGCGGCAAAACTCGACAGCGTCGTCCCAGGAAACTCGCTCAACAGGACGATCCGCACCCTTGAATTCAGAGGGATTCTTCTCCGTAACTCGCTCGTACAGCTCCTGGGTAACCACATGGACGCCTATATAAAAATGCTTGGTAATTT
>DATKUA010000198.1:0-8673 GCA_035530855.1 Acidobacteriota bacterium
GGCGCCGCCGCGCACGTACCAGCCGCTGTTCGACGGTCTGAAGACGGCGATGTCTGCTTTGCCGTCGCCGTCGTAATCGCCCGGGACGGGAATATCAGCAAGGCTGCCCCACTTCGCTCTGAGCTTGCCGCGCACCAGCCAGAGACCGTCGCTCGGGCGGTAAACGGCGATATCGGCCTTACCGTCGCCGTCGAAATCGGCGGGGACGGGGATGTCGCCATTCCGGCCGAATTTGAGATCGAGCTTGTCCTTTACGAGCCAGCGTCGCTGAGCCCGGCGGTAGACGGCTATGTCCGTTCGGCCGTCGCCGTTATAATCCGCTGGGATGGGCGAATCGCCGAACTCCCCGAACTGGACAGGTGATGAGTCCGCGAAGAACCAGGTTGCATTCGAGGGCCTGAAGACTGCGATCTCCATCTTGCCGTCGCCGTCGTAGTCGCCGGGAACTGGAATGTCGCCGGCCTGCCCGATTTTGACGTTCGCACCTTTGAATACATGCCAAAGCGCCGCCCGGGGCCGGAAGACTGCGGGATCGGTGCGACCGTCTCCGTCGTAGTCACCCGGGGCGGGGACGTCACGCGGCTTGCCGATTCCTTTTGAGTACCAACCGTAGACGCTCCAACGGCCGGAAGCGGGGTTGAAGATAGAGAAATCGGATGCGCCGTCGCCGTTGTAATCGCTGCCGGCGGCAATCAGGGGCGCCGTGGCCCATAGAGCCAGGTGTCACCGTAGTAGGTCTCTCCTATTCCGCCGAAGACCACTTCCTGGCACTTGATGGGATCGTAAGCCATTGCGTGATTGTAGCGCGCCGGAATGCCTCGCTTCCCAAGCAGCTTCCACGAGGAGCCGTCCCACTCCCAGACATCACTCAGGTATTTTTGGGTGATATCTTCGAAGTACTGGACCCCGCCGAAGAGGACCACCCTGCCCCGATCGCGGTTGTAGACCATCTGGTGGCACACGCGTGCGGCAGGTCCTGTGGAGCTCACCAGGCTCCACTGGGAGCCGTCCCATTCCCATGTATCGCCGAATTGCTCGCCGTCGAACCCTCCGAAGAGGACGACGACACCGCGGCTCTCGTCAAAGGCCATGGCGTGACCTTCGCGTGGATCGGGTCCGCTTTCGCTTACCATCGTCCAGGTGCTGCCATCAAGCATCCAAGTGTCGCCGTGGCGTGTAATACGATAAAAGGGCCCTATTAAGTCAACAGTGGATCCGCCGAAGAGGACGGTCACGCCTTGGACGGCGTCGAAGGCCATCGCAGGATCGTAGCGCTTGCCTGGGCCGCTCGTGGCGATCTTGATCCACTTGCGATCCTGGCCCCAGGCCCAGGTGGACTCGTAGGCACCGCCGTAAAGGACAACTCTTTTATGAGTGCTTTCATAGACGAGGGCATGTTCAAGGCGGATTTCAGGGCTTCCTTTGCCGCCCCTGTCGCTGAGCGACCAGGCATCGCCATCCCATAGCCACGTCTGGTTGGTGGGGCCCTGGTAAGTGAATTGCCCTCCGAAGAGGACGGCCTCCTCGTGATTCTCGTCCCAGACCATCGCCGCGTTGTTGACCGCCGGCGGCCACGGGTAGGTGTCGCGCGACCACCTGACACCATTCCAGAACCAGGTGGTGGTGCCCATAGAGCCGCCGTAGGCGATCACTTTGCCGCGGGGCGCGTCGTAAGCCATGCCGTAACTACAGGCGGCCTTTGGGCCGGCATCGCTCACCTTGCGCCACTTGTGGCCGTTGAACTCCCAGGTATCACCCAGCTCCTTGCGGGATGCATCCATCCCGCCCAACAGTACCGTCACTTCTCGCGCGTCGTCGTAGGCCATGGCCGCGCCCATCCTCGGGGAGGGACCTGTGGCGGGTAGTTGCCGCCACTTCTTGCCGTTCCAAACCCATGTGTCGGCGGTCAAGCTGTAACCAGCGGTGCTGTAGCCCCCGAAGAGGACCGTTTTGCCGGTCGCTGCGTGGTAGGCCATTGCATGACGGTAGCGCGGAGTCGGCCCGGTTTCACTCACCTTGGTCCAGCTCGCACCGTCCCACTCCCATGTGTCGCCGAAATATCCCGCGCGGTCTTTCCCGCCGAAGAGGACGACGACACTACGTTTGGAATCAAAAACCATCTTGTGATCGCTACGCGCGAAGGGGCCTTGCACGTCGACTCGCCTCCACCGCCCTTTCCGGCTCGATCTGATCCAGGTTTCGGACATAAGATCGGCTGAGGGGCCGTGTCCGCCGAACAGCACCATTCGGCCTCGCTTGGAGTCGTAAGCGATTGCGTGACCGAAGAGCGGTCCGGGACCCGTTGTGCCGACGAGCGTCCAACCGGAGCCGTTCCACTCCCAAGTCTCGTGCCCGCCGGTGTCGCCGCCGGAGAGCACTACCACTCCCCGTTCGCTGTCGTAGGCCATAGCCGGATTGTTGCGCGAGGACGGCACCGGTGCCTTCTGATGCCATTGGGCCGACGCGGTTTGCGAGGTCGAAAGAAGTAAGGAGGAAATAATTGCCGCCAAGCAGAGAACTTGACGCGATAGCGGAGGCATATTCACACCCCCATGATAATCGAGCGGATTGAATCACAACTCCTGTGCTATGTATATAGAATCAATAAATGCATCGTTAATAACTATGGGTAGAGTGTGGGCGCCGGCACTCTGCCTTTCTAGCGTGACCCTGCCAAGGGGATGTCGCCTAGAGCGACCGACTATATCAGAGCCTGTCGAGGGCTGCCTGGAGTTTGGCGCCGACCGCATCGGCCAACGGCTTGAGGTTGGGAACGAGACTCGCTATAGCCATCTCGACATTCATCGCCGAGACTACCGTCTTGCCGTCATCGTCCTCGTAGACGATCACGTTGCAGGGCAGCAGCAGGCCGACCTCTCGCTCCAACTCCAGAGCTTTGTGAGCGAATGCCGGATTGCAGGCGCCGAGGATGTTGTAACGGCGATAATTGACATCAAGTTTCTTCTTAAGCGTGGCCTTGACGTCAATTTCCGTAAGCACGCCGAATCCTTCTTTTTTCAGCTCTTCCTCTATCCTCGCGCGCGCCTCGTCGAAGCCCATATCGAGCTTCCTGCGAATACCGTAATCCATCATCTTCCTCTTCCTCCTGCGGGAACCTCTATGAATTATGCGGCCGTGCAACACTCTATATTACAACTTGAGCGGTCTGCTTATTTCGCCTCAGGCGCTGGTCACCGGCGAGAGGGCCACGGCCAGCGAAGCGAACGACACGAACAGGCAGAGCGGCGAATATAAATAGGTGTCGAGGCGCGCGAAACGAGTCTCCCAAACCTTCTTGGTGAATCCGATGTAGCGGAAGTCGCCCAGAGCCCGCAGCAGGAAGACCGCGGCGATCAGCCAGATGGCCCATTCGAAGAGCAGCCGCGGCTCGGTGGAGCCGAGAATTCCTATACGCACCAGTAGCACAAGGCCCGCCAGCGCAAGGCCAAGGCCGACGCCGAATAGGCCGAGCGGTTCCGGCCTGAAAACGAACTCTCCCTCGTCGGTGGGGATTGCTGCGTAGAATCCCCTCCTGCCGCCGAAAGCCCAATAGATATGCAGCACCGCTGCGGCGAAAATCAGAACCGCTGCCACAAGACCCAGCGGAAACGCAGCCGCTTCCAAGGATTCCAGATAAGCCATAAATCACCAGAAAGATCGCTATGCCGGTCCATTGTAACCTCTTCGACAAAGGGCGACTTAAAAAAGAAGAATAAACCACTGGTACCAAGGCTATTTCCATCTTAACTCCGCCGACCGATAGTGGTAACCTGCTGGGACTCAGCAAGACTTGCGCTTTTTTCATTATTAAACCATTCGCGCTCAAGGAGGGGAATTATTATGCAAGGAAGACCTTTTATTGCCGTCTGCCTGCTGCTGGTAATCGCTGCCGTTGTAGTCGCCGACGACGCGGCCAAGCCCTATTTCCGCCAGCCTGCGATTTCGGCGGACGGCTCAACGATCGCTTTCGTTTACGCCGGGGATATCTACCTCGCTCCGGCTGAGGGCGGTCAGGCACGGCTGCTCGTCAGCAATGATGCTTATGATTCGTTTCCGCGATTCTCGCCCGACGGCCGTTGGCTCGCTTTCAGCAGCGGCAGGATGGGCAGCGACGACGTGTTCATCATCAATCTGGCTAACGGAGAGCTCCGGCGTCTGACCTGGAATAGTTCCTCTGATCTTGTCGAGGGGTGGAGCCCGGACGGCACGTGGGTTTACTTCTCGTCGAACCGCAGTGACATCATGGGCGCCGCAGACATTTTCAAGGTATCGATCGACGGCGGAACGCCGATGCCAATAAGCCGCGACCGATATGAAGAGGAGTACAACGCGGCTGTCTCTCCCGACGGCCGCACGCTGGCTTTCAACGCCAACGACGGCGTGCGCCAGTGGTGGCGCAAGGGACCGGTCACCAACGACGCCACGGAGATCTGGCTCAAGAGCAACGACCCGGCCGCCACTGACTACAGGCAGTTCACGACGTTCGAGGGAATGGACAGCTGGCCGATGTGGGCACCTGACGATAGCGGGCTTTATTTTGTCAGCGACGAAGGCGAAGTCCGCCAGGAAAACATCTGGTTCCAGACCCTCGCCGGCGAGCGCCGCAGGCTTACCAACTTCACCGAAGGCAGGGTGATTTGGCCCGATATCGCGCGCAGCGAGGGATCTATCGTGTTCGAGCGCGACTTCGGCATCTGGCTGCTGCGTTCGGGAGAGGAAGCCCGCCCCGTCGACCTGATTGTGATCGCCGACGAGCGAAGCACGCCGGTCGAGAACAAGGTGTATAGCGGCGAGGTGAGCGAGTTCGCGCTTTCACCCGACAACAAGAAGGTGGCGTTCATAATCCACGGCGAGGTCTTCGCTGCTCCGGCAAGCCGGGACGAAGGAGAACAGACACCACCGGCTTTCCGCGTCACTTCCACCGCCGCGCGCGAACGCGGCCTGGCCTGGAGCGCCGACAGCATAAAGCTAATCTACGCTTCCGACCGCTTAGGCAATCCTGATCTCTTCGTCTACAACTTCGTCAACGGCGAGGAAAAGCGCCTGACCTCGACGCAAGAGCAGGAATATAGCCCTCTGGTCTCGCCTGATGGCAAGTGGTGCGCCTATTACCGCGGCATAGAAGAAATCAGGCTGATCAACATGGATGATCTCAGTGACCGCGAGTTCGCAAAGGGGTTCTTCCTCAACGAGCAACTCCGTGGCTCATCGTGTCTAGCTTGGTCGCCCGACTCCATGTGGCTTGCCTATTTAACGATCGACGGTAACTACTTCTGCAACCTCGTCGCAAAGAACCTCGAGAGCGGCGCAGAGGTACCGCTGACTTTCCTGCCCAACCTCAACGGCTTCTCACCGTGGTGGTCTTCAGACGGCTCGTTCATCGTCTTCACCACCTGCCAGTACCGATTCGAGAACCAGATCATGCGCGTCGATCTGAGGCCGCTGGCGGCGAAGTTCGCCGAGGACAAGTTCGACGAGCTCTTCGATAAATCCGAGATTGGAAAGACTAGAGAATCTGCCAGCAAGGAGAGCAAGGCCGATGAGAAAAAAGAGGTGAAGGTGGAGATCGTCGCCGAGCAGATCAAGAATCGTATCCGGCGGCTCGTGAGTTTCACCGAGAATTCCCGAGTAGCAGGTCTTTCCCCGGACGGCAAGAAACTCTTGTTCACTAACAACGTCTCGGGCAGGACAACCCTTTGGGTGACGGGTGCAAACCCCGACGGCCCGCGCGACAGCCTGCGAGCCACCCAGATTATGGAGTCATCAGCTCGGGGCTTCGGCAACATTCAGTTCGACAAGAGCGGCGGCACGTTGTGGCTGCTCGACGGCGGCTCGATCAAGACGCTCACGCTCAAAGGCGGCGCCGTCAAGCCCTTCGCCATGCGCGCAGAGATGGAGATCGACTTCCACAAGGAGAAGCTGCAGGCCTTCCGCGGGGCCTGGGTGATGCTGCGCGACCACTTTTATGACGCCACCTTCAACCACCAGGACTGGCCGGCGGTCTACGAGCACTACCTGCCTTACATCAAGGGCGCGCGTAACAATTACGATCTGAGCTTCATCATCAACCTGATGGTGGGCGACCTCAACACATCCCACATGGGTTACAGCTATTCCGAAGGTAGCACGACACCGACGGGAGACCTCGGCATCACCTTCGATCCGGGAGAGTATCTTGCGAGCGGCCGGTTCAAGGTAGAGGACGTCGTCGATGGCGGGCCGGTGGCGGACGAGAAGAGCGCGCTCGGTCCTGACAGCTACCTGATCTCGATCGACGGCGTGAAGTTGACGCGCGACACCAACATCGCCGCCCTTCTGGAGCGCAAGGTTGGCAAGCGGGTGCAACTGGAGTACTCAGCAGCACCTGACGGCAAGGAGAGCAAGACAGTCTACGTGCAACCTGTCGACGGCCGCTCACTCAATAGCCTGCGTTACCGCCGTTGGGTGCGTGAGAACGAGGCCTATGTTGAACGCATCAGCGGCGGCCGGCTCGGCTATGTCCACATTCCGGATATGGTCGAACGCTCGCTCGAGCAGTTCAAGCTGGATCTGGACAGCCAGATACACGACAAGGAGGGCGTTGTCGTGGATGTGCGCTACAACGGCGGAGGCTACACCGCGCCATTCGTTATCGACGTACTGCAACGCAGCACGGGCCTCTTCAACACCTTCCGTGGTCGCGGTCGCACCCCGTCCAGCCACCATGACGGCAACCGCATACTCGACAAGCCGACGGTGGTTGTGCAGAACGAGCAGAGCCTCAGCAACGCCGAGATGTTCACCGAGCATTACCGCAGGGCGAAGTTGGGGACGATCGTCGGCACGGAGTCCAACGGCTGGGTGATCTGGACTTGGGGTACCCGCCTGCTCAACGGGGCTTACCTACGCATACCTCGGATGGCGGCTTTGACGCTCGAAGGCGAGGACCTCGACGACGTGGCGCGCAAGCCCGACCTCTTCGTCGAGCGCCCGATCGGCCAAAGCCTGATGGGCAAGGACGACCAGCTCGATGCCGCCGTGCGGGTCTTGTTGGAGCAGATCGAAGGGGATAAATAAGCGAGGTGATTGCCGGGGTCGTCGGCGACGGCCCCGGTCTACCGGGGACAATCATCTTGACACCCCAAGATGGGTGTGTTTAGATAAGCAAGTAGCGTAACTCTTGATATACGTTCAGTTACGGGTAGTTTGGTCGACCAATGGTGATGCCGACATGCCTGCAACACACTAAATATCCGAAAGAAACTTATGAAAATTAGGGTTCTGGGTTGCTACGGTGGGATGGACGGCGGGCACGGCCTTACCTCGTTTCTGATAAACGACTGGCTTGCCATCGATGCGGGAGCGATCACCGACGCTCTTTCCTTTGAAGAACAGAAGAAAATCACGGATGTAATCATCACCCACTCCCACCTCGACCACACCACTTCACTGCCGTTCCTCGTCGACAACATCTTCGGAACCAAGCACAAACCGCTGAACATCTTCGGCCACACGGACGTTCTGAACGACTTGAGAAAGCACGTCTTCAACGACGTCAGCTGGCCGGATTTCACCTGCCTGCCGTCACCCGACAATCCGGTGATGAAATTCAACGAGTTACCCGTGGGGAAGGAAACCCGAATCGGGCAACTTCTGGTCAAACCTGTGTGGGTTAATCACTTGGTGCCGACAACCGGCCTGATCATCACCGAAAACGAACGGAGCTGGATAAACTCGAGCGACACGGCTGACACCGAAGAAATCTGGGAGCATGTCAACCTGCTCACCGATCCCCGGTTGCTCTTTCTCGAATGCAGCTATCCCAACCGCTTCGCGGAGCTCGCCGAGGCATCGAAGCACCTGACCCCCGCGGGGGTCGGCCGCCAGCTCGCCAGGCTGGAGAGAAAATTTCCCATCAGGATTTACCACGGTAAGCCGAAACACGCGGAAGAGATAATGAAAGAACTGCAGGAACTCGGTCATCCCGATCTCGAACTCCTGCAGCAGGGAAAAATCTATACCTTGTAGCAGCTATTGCTGCGCGGATTTGCCGCCGTTGCCGTTGTATTTACCGCTCTCAGTGACCTTCTTCATGATCAGTGCCATCACGACGTAGCCGATGCCTATGAACAGAGGGATTGCGCCGATCCCGATCAATGGCTCCGCATCCCATGACCATCGCGTCTCTTCAAACAATCCGAAGAACATCATGACACCGAGTCCGATGGCGATGAGAAACACACCGATCCTCAGGTCGTTGAGGAAATTGTATCTCTTCTTGATTTCCAGCGTGGGTAATTCCTGGCCGTGCTCGATCGCTTTCATGATCTCCTCGTGCTCGAGCCGCCGCGCTTTATAACGCAGCGAAATAGCCACGATGGCCACAACCGCCGAGAAGGTGACCACGGTAGCGACGATCGGAACCCATATTGCTGTTTCTGCCATTTCCAATCTCCATTTTCCGGAGGTGATACATCCTCCGATCATCCGACAGCCATATAGTCGCTTCAACCAAAGGAATGGTTTCAGGTCGTGCTAGAATAATCGCAGGATGAAACCCAAAGGGCAAGCCGCGCGACAAATAGACCGGGTCCCCGCGCTAGCAGCGTCAGGGAGCGGAGGTTGAGAGAGCTGAGAGACGATGAGCTGGTGCGGCGCGCCGCCGCCGGGGACGACCGCAAGGCGTTCGCCGAG
>DATKUA010000199.1:0-5625 GCA_035530855.1 Acidobacteriota bacterium
ACTTTGGCGCCATTGCGAACTCTAAGGTCCTCAATCCTCGGTAGAAAGGCTTCGACGATATCAATTGCCCGATCGGTGTCGCCGTCGATGGCCAGGACATTGTCTCTGATCAATCTCAATGGGTAGTAGATTCGCGGTGAGCTCGGGTAAGTATCGATAAACGAAACCAGCAGTTCGAGCCTCCGGCCGGGATCATCAATTGCATCGAGTTCCTTTGTCAGCTCCGTGTATGCAATTTAATCGGCGGATAGCTCCTGAGCAGGCGCAGTCAAACTGCAACTTATTAATACAATAAGGACTACAATCGCTTTTCTGATCATTTGATCACCCCTCCATAAAGAATTCAGAAGCATATCCCGGTAAAGACCAATAATCGGTGGATGGAGATAACTCCCTCAGGGTTACCTCTACCGTTCGCACTTCAGACTGTAAGCCGGAAATGAGCAGATTCCAAGGAGTATCAGCAAGAACCGTAAAACCGACGTTCTTTGCACTTATCCCCTCGCATCCACCGACTTGCAGGCAAGGTAATAGTCAGTTCATGGCATTTGCCGAACGGGCAGCCGGCCGGCCTCTTAATCCCATTCCTTCGGGGAGGTGTTCTCAAATAAAGAAGGGGGAACTGTCCCTACTTAAGCAGCCTCAACTCAATCACCTCTCGACCCTTATCCAGAGCCACAGGAAGGTTCTCCGCATCCTTACCACCGGCCTGCGCCATGAAAGGACTACCTCCACCACCGCCGCCGATGAATTTGGCGATGTCGCGGATCAGCTCGCCGCAGTCGATTTTGCCCTTGAGATCCTTCGTAGCCGCCAGGACAAGTGTAGCGCTGCCTTCGGAGGCATCACCAAGGAGCACAACACCGCTCTTAATCTTGCTACGGATTTCGTCGGCTAGGTTCTTCATCGCGCTCGGGTCGAGGCCGGAGGTCAACTGCGTGGCGATCTTGTAATCCCCCACCTCGGTAACTTCGTACGCCGGCCCTCCCGCTGTCGCGCCCGCGCCGGCAAGTTTAACCTTCAAATCGGCAACTGCCTTTTGCAGTGCCTTGCTTTCCTTCAGCAGCTTCTGCGCGCTCTCGGGAAGATCGTCGGGCGTGGTTCTTAGCAAACCCGCGGTCTCGGTGATCAGCTCGCGTTCGGCCTGCACACGCTTGACCGCTGCTTCTGCGGTGACCGCCTCGATGCGGCGGACCCCCGCTGCGACGCTGCTCTCGCTGAGGACGTGGAAGAGGCCGATCTCGCCGGTACGACTGACGTGGGTGCCGCCGCAAAGCTCTGCGCTGAAGTCGCCGGTGCGGACGACGCGCACCTCCTCTTCGTACTTCTCACCGAACAGGGCCGTGACGCCTTCGCCGATCGCCTCGTCGAGGTCCTTGACCTCGGAGCGGACCGGGGCGTCCTCACGGATCTTGCGGTTAACAACCTTCTCGAAAAGATCGAGCTCGCGCGGCGTCATCGCGCTGAAATGTGTGAAGTCGAAGCGCACACGATCCGGCGCCACCAGAGAGCCCGCCTGCTTGACGTGCAGGCCGAGTATGTCGCGCAACGCCCACTGCATCAGGTGCGTGACGGTGTGGTTGGCGCGGATGGCCGAGCGGCGCTCGTGGTCGACCTCTGCGGTAAGCTTTCGGCCGACGGCGATCTCGCCCGCGGTTACCTTGACTTTATGCACGTGCAGGGCGCCCTCGATCTTGAGCGTATCAATAACCACCGCAGAGGTGCCGTCGCCGTGCAAGCGGCCCGTGTCGCCCACCTGGCCGCCACTCTCGCCGTAAAACGGCGTGGCGTCGAGGATCGCCAAACCATCCTCACCTTCGGCCAGCCTTTCGACACGGCGTCCGTCTTTAACCAGAGAAATTATCTTCGCGGAGTCAAGCGTCTCGGTTTCGTAGCCGCGGAAGTCGGTGGGGCCGAACTCGTCGAGAATCTCCATAAATACCGGATCAGTTTTATCCTCGCCGCTGCCCTTCCACGACGCCCGGGCCTTTTCGCGCTGACCCTCGAGGAGTTTGGTAAAACCCGACTCATCAACAGTCATGCCGTGCTCGCTGGCGATCTCATTCGCCAGGTCGAGCGGCATTCCGAAAGTGTCGTATGCACGAAAGATTACGTCGGCTGAGACTATCGTCTTTCCAGTTTCCTTCGCAGTCTCGATCCCTTCTTCGTAAAAATAACGGTAGCTGCTTTCGAATGCGCGGCCGAAACGCTTCTCCTCGCTCTGAACCACCCGAGCTACGTACTCACGGTTCTCCGGCAGTTCGGGGTAGATGTCGCCCATCTGCTCAGCCACCAGGCCGCAGAGGCGGAAGAGGAAGGGATCGGTAAGGCCGACAAGGCGTCCGTGGCGGATGGCGCGGCGGATAATGCGGCGCAGCACGTAGCCGCGGCCCTCGTTGGAGGGCATTGCGCCGTCGGAGATCAGGAAGGTCATGGCGCGTAGGTGATCGGCGATTACGCGCGCGCTGACGGAGCCCTCCTTGTCGCTGCCGTAGTCAATGCCGGCCAAGTCCGCTACCGCCTCGATGTATGGCTTGAAGAGATCGGTGTCGTAGTTGCTGATTACGCCCTGCTTGACGGCGGCGATGCGCTCGAGCCCCGCGCCGGTGTCGACGCTCGGCTTGGGCAACGGCTCGGTGGTACCGTCTTCTTTCGTATTGAACTGCATGAATACCAGGTTCCAGAGTTCGACGAAAGCGTCGTCGCCGCCTAGCTCAACTTCTTCGGGAGTGCGTAAGCGGCCCTCCGGCGGCTTCATGTCGTAGTGTAACTCGCTGCAGGGACCGTTGGGGCCGGTGTCGCCCATCGACCAGTAGTTGTCGGCCTTGCCGAGGCGGAAGATCTGTTCTTTCCGAACGTCTGTCTCTTCTTCCCAGATGCGGTGGGCCTCGTCGTCGTCCTTGTAGACGGTAGCATAAAGGCGCTCGCGATCAAGGCCGTAGCCCTTGGTCATCAACTCCCAGGCATAGCGGATCGCCTCGCGCTTAAAATAGTCGCCGAAGGAAAAATTGCCCAGCATCTCGAAGAAAGTATGGTGGCGCGCCGTGCGGCCTACCTGCTCGAAATCGTTGTGCTTGCCGGTAACGCGCAGGCACTTCTGGCTGGAGGTTGCGGTGGTGTAGTCGCGCTTCTCGAGGCCGAGGAAGACGTTCTTGAACTGGTTCATGCCGGCATTGGTGAACATCAGCGTTGGGTCGCCGTGGGGAATGAGCGCCGCGCTGCGCACGACGCGGTGGCCGTGGTGCTCAAAGTAATCGATAAAGGTCTTTCGAACCTCGAAGTGGTTCATCTCAGGCACCTGCTCCATTCAGTAGCATCTTCGGGCGCACATTCTAGAGGATGGCAGTGGCACGGTCAAAGCGAGGGAGAGGTCATTCTTAAAAATCCTTGCAGCTTCAAATGTCGCCAAGTATAGTCTGTGACAAACTGAGATCTCGTCAATATCGACTGTTAGCAAGGAAAAACTGTCCTTGGATCGAAAGATAGGGGGAAACCAAATGTACAAGACTCTTGTCTCCTGCATAATCGTGGCGATGATGTTGTCCGTTCTGCCGGGATACGCCATCAGCGAAGAAACAGATAAGCCGTTCAAAGTCCTCTGGGACCCCGCAGGGGTGTTTGTGGCGGCATGGAATCCTTCTAGCGGGCATTTCAAGGATATGGGCCGGGAACTGCTCAAGATGGGTGCAGAGATAAAGGATCTGAAATCGTACCAAGTCTATAGAGATGAGCTCTTGGAGGATATCGATCTGGTAATCATCTGCCTGCGGATGACCCACACGCAAGCGTCGGAGCAGGAAGCGCTTGTCAGATATGTGCGAAACGGCGGCAGCCTGCTGGTGATGTGCAAATACTATGACACTATCGCGGCAATTAATCCGGTGCTGACAAACTTCGCGATCGAAGCCGTTCCCACAATTTCCGCTGTGGAGCACCTCGATGTTTTCAACCACCCGGCAACGACCAAGAGGCGCCCTGTTACAGATGTAATATTGAACGATCCACGCATGATCACCGTCCGGCAAAAAGCCAAAGGCATAGCCGGCTGGAGCCAGAGCACCTCTCCGCCCGCGGGGATGAAGGAAGTGATCTTCGCAATGGGCAGCATGACAGGTGAGGGCAGGGTTATCGTTACCACGGGCTCGAACGTTTGGCTCAGCCTACCGCCTGTCTGCGGCTTTCCCTTTTGGGGCTACGGCGATAACACCGAGCTGTTCTTCAACGTGATTGAATACCTGCGGGGCGCCAGCGATCTGAAGCTGAAAAAACTCACCTGCAAGAAAGCGGTCCCCCTGGGTGGGCAGTTCAAGATAAAGGCCCGCGTGACCAACCTGGAAGTGGACTATAACCGTGAGTCGAAGATCACTTTCTATCTCAGCCGCGACAAGGAATTTCAGCCGGTACAAGATGTTTCGCTCGGATCAACCGAGATTCCGCCGATCAAGGGCAAACGCTCGAAGCTGATCAAGTTCAACGCAACAATTCCTGGTTCGTTTCCGGTACGAGACTGGTACATCATTGGCGTCGTCAACCCCGACGGCGACTGGCTGGAGATCAACGAATCCAACAACACGCTGCTGCGCAAGATTACCGTTTACTAACCAGAGACGAATCGTTGACCGTCGGGCGAAGAATCGCTAGTCTAATTCCGTCCGTATATTGAAAGCCAGTCACAGGGGACGCACATATGGCCAGTATGCTCTTCGTTGCGACTCACGCGACGGATAATCCGTTCAAGGCGATAACACCTTTCGAAATGGCCGCAGCCGCAGCGGAATCGGGCCACGAAGTCAGCATCGTTCTGCTGGGAGACGCTGTTTTCCTGTTGAAAGAGGAGATTGCGGAAGGGCTCAAATGCCTGGGGGCGGCGCCGTTCAATCAAGCCCTGAAAACCACAGCGGCTCTTGAAATACCAATTTTTGCCTGCGGGACCTGCATGAAGGCCAGAGGCGTCACCGACGAAGATCTGAGGCGTAGCGGGGCAAGCCCGATGAACAAGGGTGTCTTTGTCGAGCTGGTTGCCGAAAGCGACAACGTTGTTACGTTCTGAGTAAGGTTTATTGAGAAGCGCTTGCATGGAGCTCGAATGCATTAAGGCGTTTAACGAACTATATTAATAATCGGAGCATGCCGGCTAAGGGGGGGACAATGCTGGCTCGGATTATTGCCGTAATTGTAACCTTGGTGGCAATAGGAGTGATCGCCACGGCGGTTTCCCTATGGATTTTCGACGAGGCAGGCCCGATCATCACGCTGCTTAATGATCCGGATCCCCACACGCGAGCCAACGCAGCCCGGCGGTTGGGGCGTATGAAAGTCGAGCGTGCTTATGATCCCCTGATAAGGCTGTTGCATGACGACGAGGCATCGGTCAGGATCGCCGCAGCCGAAGCGCTCGGTGATCTCTGCAATCCGAAGGCTCTGCGCGCGGTGGCCAGAACATATAAAAGGGATGTCGGCGGAATCTACGGGGCGCGTTACGAGAAAGCGATTAAAAAACTTTTGGACGAGAGAGAACGAAGAAAGCGGATGAATAGATAACAACGCTCTAAAATCGGCTTGAGTCAACAGCACCTGGAATCAGACGATTCCCCCAGCCGAACGCTCAGCGTGATAAGAGCTGCG
>DATKUA010000200.1:0-6821 GCA_035530855.1 Acidobacteriota bacterium
GGTCCATGCTAAATGATAGTCGGAGCGCGCGGTTTCTCTGGCGTTTTAATTTTTTAATGTTACAATTCTGTGTTTTGCATTGTGCAATGTTCGATTGGATTAAACTGTTCGTAAAACAGTGAAATTGGCTGTCTCGTCCGAGCCGGCCAATGAGAGAAAAAGAGATGAGGGAAGGGAGCACGAGAGACCTCGCTGCGGCGACGGCGGCGGTGGCCGCGGCCAATGTTTTCTGGGGTTTCAATTACGTCGCGACGAAGTTTGCGCTGTTCGAGATTGACGCCTTCGCGCTGCACCTGGTGCGTGTGACGGCGGTGCTGCTGCTGATGCTGATGCTGCTGGTGCTGCGGCGCCGGGGGCGGCGTTTCACCGATGTGCTGAAGCACTGGCGGGCGGCGATAATTCCGGCGGCGGGGCTCCTGGCGAGCCAGGTCTGCTACCTCTACGGCCTGCAGTTCACCTCACCGGCCCACTCGGCCCTGATGTACACGCTGCTGCCGATCTTCACCGCGCTGATGGCCTTCTTCCTGATCAGCGAGCGGCTGCGCCCGGCGCAGGTGGTCGGCATCGGCATCGCCTTCGTCGGAGCGGTGGTGCTGGCGGGGGAGGACGGCCTGACGCTCGAGAGCCGCTATCTGCTGGGCGACATGATCACGTTTGTGGCGGTGATCGGCTGGGCGCTCTACACGGTGCTCTCCAAGCCGTTGGCGACGCGGATCGGGGCGATACCGACGCTCGTGCTGATGCTGGCGATGGGCTGGCCTGTGTCGCTGGCCTTGACGCTCGGCCCGACGGCGGCGCAGCCCTGGGCTGAAGTGAGCCTGACCGCTTGGGCGGGAGCGGCGTTCCTGATCCTGCTGGGCACGTTCGGCGCCTATGTCTTCTACCAGTTTTCGCTGAAGCACCTGCAGTCGTCGATCGTGGCGGCCTTCGCCTATTCGCAGCCGGTGCTGGCGGCGATTTTCTCGGTGATTCTTCTCGGCGAGGTGTTATCGGCCTTCTTCTATGCCTCCTTCGCGCTGATTTTCGCGGGCTTGATGATCGCGCGCTATGGCGGGCGGGGGAGGCGGGAGGCGGTGCCCGCGCCGGCGGCGGCGAGCGGCGAATAGGGCAGCGATTTATCGCCCCCGCATCAGATATCGCGCTGTGCGCGATCGGGCGGATTCCGCCTAAGGCGGACAAGTTCATTCGCCCCTACAGTGCTTCTCGAATGACCCTGCCGACTAATAGTAGGGGCGCGATTTATCGCACCGGCACCACTGACTTAGGAAAACCCTGAAAGGGTTCAATAATTGGTAGCCCGGGGTTAGCGAAGCGCCACCCCGGGTGCGGAATCGTCATTCATACGGAACAACCCTGAAAGGGTTGCACAAAGAGGTCAGTCTCTGAATTCGCCGGGATGGGCCCGCTCCGGGCGGATACGCTTCCGTCTAAATTCATCCCTCCCCCGGTGGGATCGCGGCGGACGCCCCTACATTGGCTTGCGACCAACCTTGCAGAATGATCAACGGACCGGATTACGCGCCGCGAGGTTGTGAATAACCGCCGGTTCCATTACCCTCTGCCGAAAACCGGAGGCAACTGGTGTCGGACGAGGCGAAGGGCTCCGCGGCGATCTCCCTGGCCGGGCTGCTGTGGGGCTTCAATTACGTCAACACGAAGTTTGTGATCACGGAGGTCGATCCCTTCACGCTGACGCTGCTGCGCGTGCTGGTGGCGATGCCGTTTTTTTTCCTGGCGTTGCTGGTGGTGCGACGCCCCGCGACCGGTGCGCTGCGCGATTGGAAGACCTTCCTGCCGCTGGGCTTCACCGGGGTGGCCGCCAGCCAGTTGCTGTGGATTATCGGGTTGCAGCACACGACGCCGTCGCACTCGGCCCTGATGTTCACCCTGCTGCCGATCTTCACCGCAGTGCTGGCCGTGCTCCTGCTAGGCGAGACGCTCTCATTGCTGCAGGGCGCGGGTATCGCAACGGCATTTGTCGGCACCGCGCTGCTGGCCACCGAGGGCGGCATCAGCCTCGAGCAGGGCTACCTGGCGGGCGACCTGCTTACACTCGGCGCAGTCTTCATGTTCTCGCTCTACACGGTGCTCTCCAAACCAGCGGTCGCAGCCTACGGCACGCGGCGGGCGCTCGCTTTGACCTACCTCTATTCCCTGCCCTTCGTCGTCCCCTTCACGCTGATGCCGCTTCTACAGCAGGACTGGGGGCTGCCCGCGTGACGCCGCTAGGCTGGGCGGCGGTGCTCTACCTCATCTTCTTCGCGACGATGGCCACCAGCCACCTGCACCAGTACTCGCTGAAACACATGCCCTCGACCAAAGTGGCGATCTTTTTCAACCTGCAGCCGCTTTTCGCAGCGATATTTTCAGTTTCATTCGGCTTCGAGAAGCTGAGTTACACGTTTTTAGCAGCATCAGCACTGATTTTTGCCAGCCTGGTTGTGTTCCGCGTAAAATAAACAAGAAGAATTTCCGTTTTCTGCAGAAAGTTCATTATGTAATGCAGGGAAGGGGGCGTGTGCAAATATCCGTTTCTCACAGATGAGGTAACAAGAGTCAAGATTCTTTGGGGTGTTTTGTATTTAATTGTTGCAAAAGATTTAATTGATAACTATATTGAGTTATGCACCTTGCTGGAAGCGGTAAAAATTACGCGACGATGCAGTTTCTGTAAAATTACGATGTCTTAAAATGGGATTTTCTGGTGTTGTGGAAGGTTGAATCAAACCAGAAAAAAAGCAGAGTTGGCCTAAGAGCTTAACGTTGCGTAGTTGTTTACCGCGGTTGCAAGCGGGGCATGGTGCCCCGTTATTACCAACTTTTAACCAGCGAGGTGATGCATGTTGGTGTCAAGAGGTACCTTTGCGAAAGCCATTGCGGTTTTCGCGGCAGTGGCCCTGATGGCCGTGATCTGGCTGCCCTTTGGCATGCCGTTCGCGCCGAACGATAGTTCGAGCCTGGACTTCTGGTTCGGGCTGCACGGAAAGGACACGGTAACTGACGGTGACGGGTGGTTTCTTATCGAGGCTTGTCCGGATTACGGAGATCAAGATCCTGACCCACCTCCGCCGCCGCCGGGTGGTTAATCAAAATTGGATTAGCTAATGGAATGGGGCGTAGTACACGGCTGGATCAACACACTCATACTTGGAGTGATAGGTCTCGCTGTACTGGCACACGTTCGTTGGCGCCGGTTTCGGTGGTTCGTGTGCTACGCCTTGGTTTCCACTGTAATGGCGGTGGTATATAAATCTTGGTTTCTTAACAACTACGATTTCTATCTAATCAAATACCTTACTGGCAATTTACTACTACTTGGAGCCTTACTCGAGCTATTGAGAAAAGAGGCGGAAAAGTTCCCCGCATGGGCTTGGCTCGCTCTTGCAGGTATCGTTGTAGTTCCGTTCTTGCCGATTGACTACAACCTCAAGCTCTTCCTCCCCATATACATATTGAACATCGGTCAGGCAGCCGAGTTGTCTACAGCAATTCGTGTTCGCAATCCATTGCTGTTGGGCCTGACGATCATGGGCACAGCCTACGCGGTAGGAAACACAATAAAGCTGTTTATCGATTGGAGAGAGTTCCTGTTAGCTTTCCGTATCCTTGATCCGTGGTTCTACACCGGTGCTACGATATTCATTCTTTCAGGGATATTCTGGCCCGAAATAATCAGATCCACGAGAAGAATAGCAAACGGCTTCTCAAGTCTTTATCAGGCCAACCGACCGGTACCGGTTGCATCGAATTCTGCATCAACCACAAGCCAGGCCAGGGAGCACAATAGGCCGGCGGATATATATAGTTTCCCGGTTAAGACTGGTTCGGAATGGGAAACACCCCTTGGAGAACCCGGGGCTTTGCGTTTCCTGATGGACGAGGTTCTCGAGCGCTTCGACTCGATGGAGGATGCCCTGAAAGTTGCTGCGGCGATCTCGATGAGCACGCGCAAGACCTTCCTCTCGATCTCCGACCTCGCAGTCTACCTCGGCGTCGAAGCGGAGGTGGCGGGCAGGTTTGTCGAGCACCGCGGGATCCCCAAGATACGGCTGACCGACGATCCGAAGGACTGGGTGGTGGCCCGTTCTGCCGTGGACGAGGTGCTCATCGAAGCCCAGTAGCTGTGAGCCCTTCCGCCCGGCTTTTCCCGTGCAAGATTCCGATTAGCGCTCGAGGTGCGCCCGCCTGCGCCGCGGGTCTCTTTTTTTATACGCTTGGGCCAGGTTTTCATTGGAAATGCAGAAGGAGAGATTTTGTGAAATAGATTAAAGCAACCACACTTTTTTGTTCCTTTTATTTCCCAGTTGCTTGACCGGGAAAGGATTATGAAAGAAAATAGAGAGTAAAAGTGTTGCGGCCGAAGGGTTCGTTTCCGTAAAGGAAGCCGCACACATTCTACGCATCAGTCCCAAGACGATTTACAACAAATTGTGGAAGGGAGAGTTTCCGCTGAAGCCATTCCACTTGCCGTGGAACAGGCGGGATCTCTTCTTCCACCGCGGCGAGCTGCAGTCGCTGGCGCGAGGGTTTGAGCACCCCGGGCGCTCGACGGTGGCGCGCCTGCTGGAGTCGGTGCGCCCGCCGGTGCGCCCCGTGTTGGTGGCGCTCCACGGTTCGGCATCCTTCAAGCCGGAGTGCGAGAGCTGTCCGATGCTGAGTTTCGTCGATGTCGGCGCGGGCTGCCTCAAGGGCTGGTGGCGTCGCTTCGACCTGCTGCTGGTCCAGAGGCGCAGGGCATCGATTTTTCTGGCGGCGGCGACCGCGGAACACTTCCGCGCGGCGGCTCTGCTGGCGGCCGTGGTGGCGGTGAGAATTGGTGATTGATGAGCAAGACTGTGGAAGTGGCGGTGGTGGTGCGGGGAGTCGGCGCGAGCGTGAGGTATTTCGCCAACCGGCATTGCCGCGTACGGATATTGGGCGAGTGGCCCGAGGGGCGGCGTTACGATGCCGTCGTCGTGGTGGGCGAGCCGCTCAGCGGAAGCGAATCCAGGCCACGGCGTGCAGCCAGTCGACGTCGTCGATGTGGAGGTAGACCGGCGGGTACGCCGGGTTGATGCTGAGCAGGCTATAGGTGTCGCCGTGCCGCTCGACGAGCCGGAGCCGCACCCGGCCGTCGCGGGCGCGCACGACGTGCAGCCGCCTCGGCACGAAGGGCCGCGCGGGCGAAACGACCAGCAGGTCGCCCCCGCGCAGGAGCGGCTCCAGGCCGCCGCCGCGGACGGCGAGCGCGTAGGCCCCGGGATCGGATAGGTCGGCAGCGGGCGAGAGGTATTCGTCGGCCGCGCCGGGCGGGAAGCCCTGCTCGCTGTAGTCGAAGGCGAGCTCGACGCCGACGGCCTCGGCGAAGCCCACCAGTGGCAGGCGCGCGGGCGGGGATTCGAATTCGCCGGCAGCGGTGATATCCCCCACGATGATGTCTCTCGCCTCCAGCCACTCGGCCGTCTTGTCGACCATCGCCACCACCTTCTCGGGCTCCTCGCCGAAGAAGCGCGCGATCTGGATGCAGCGAACCAGGCTCGGGCTCTGGCCGTCCTTGTAGGCGGTGATCTGGCTGGGGTGCACGCTGAGGTAGTCGGCCAGGCGCGCGTGCATCGCGTCGCGGCGCCCGCCCAGCCTGCGGCGCAGAAAGTCCGCGAATTCTGGAAACCTCCTCATGAGCATAGGATAGGCCCGTACGGACTCGATGTCAATTGATAAAACTAAACTAATATTTAATCTTACTTGACACAAATCAATTAAATCACTAGATTGGGGGCAAGCTTTATCGAAAAGATTGGGGAAGCCATCTCGCCGTGAGGGTGCCCGGCTTGAGAACAGCGAGAAACCGCGATCGGTTTCAAAGGAGAGGTGCACTATGGCCGAGCCGGCACGTCAAACCGGAAGCGAAATCACTCACTACACAGCGCTTGCGCCGGCGACGCCGGAGCAGGTTCGCGCGGAGATGCGGCTGTTCCGCCGCAAGACCGTGAAGCAGATGATCGAGCGCTACCTCAACCTGCTGCTCCACATCGGCAATCCGTCGACGTGGGAGTTTCTGGAAGAGTTGGCGGTGATCGGCTTCCTGCGCCAGCACCATCCGCTGCGCCAGGCCGGCGACGACGACATCATCTTCTACATCGATTTCCAGTCGGCCCTCTGGCAGCTCGACCCGCGCCTGCGAGTCACCTTCGCGCTGCGATACATCTGGGACATGACCGACGACGAGATCGCGCATTTCCTGAGCTGCGCCCGACGCACGGTGCTGCGCATCGCCGACCGGCTCAACGACCAGCTCTATGAGTTGCTGCGCGATTACAACGCCGCGGCCGAGCGTGAGCTGGAGGATATTTTGATGTGCCGCTTCTAAGGGGCGGGGGCAGCGATCCGCTTCGGGGTTTGAAGATCTTTATCCCAACCGCAGTTGGTAGTAATTACATCCTAATAACTGTCCGGGAATTGCCTATCCACTCCGCGTTTCGAATCTACGGCACGGTTTGATACATCTGCAGAAGTTCCCTGAAAGGGAACGACAGCACTAGCCCAGGGTAAGCGAAGCGCCACCCTGGGAAATGAGAGAACCAAACCACACATCCAATTCCCTGAAAGGGATCAACAACACCCGGGTTACGGATTGTGCAACCCCTTCAGGGTTGTTCTGAGGGGGGCGACGTCTATGCACCCGGGGTGGCGCTGCGCTGACCCCGGGCTACGAATTGTACAACCCCTTCAGGGTTGTTCTTTGGGGGATGGCTTGTCACCCGGGGCAGCGCTGCGCTGACCCCGGGCTACGAATTGTCCAATCCCTTCAGGGTTGTTCTTTGGGGGATGGCTTGTCACCCGGG
>DATKUA010000201.1:0-20799 GCA_035530855.1 Acidobacteriota bacterium
AGAGGTTGCACAACCCCAGCCGCGCCCTGTGGAATATCGCCCCGTTGGCTTGGGCAAAACTAAGATCCGCGCCGACGAGGTTGGCGTCGAAAAGGTCGGCGTTGTTGAGGCTGGCGTCGAGCAGCTTGGCTCCGCCCAGCATTGCGCTGCGCAGGTCGGCATTGTCGAGGTTTGCCCGAAAGAAAAAGGCGTGGGGTGCGCGGAACTGGCCGGCCTTGCAGCGGGTCATGTCGGCTCCCCTGAAATCGGTGGACACCGCACTCACCTCACTCAGGACGGCACCGTCGAAAAGAGCGTTTCGGCACGAGGCGTAATCCAGAATCGCACCCGCAAGATCCGCCTCGCTGAAGGCCGTCGCCTGCAGGAACGCGCCCGTGAAATCGGCTCTCTTTAGGTTGGCGTTCTCGAACGCGGCGCTCGAGAGGTGGGCGCGGCGGAACACCGCACCAGCGAGATTGCAGCGCTCGAATTTGGCTCCCTCCAAGTAGGAGCCGGTGAACACCGCGCCACCGAGGTCGCAACCGGTGAACTTGAAATCCTGAAGATCGACGTTGGCGAGATAGGCTCCCGCCAACTTCCCCGCGGCCGCCGATGCAGCGAAGTTCTCCTTGTAAGAACCCCGATCGGGCAGATGCTGCCAGCAATTATCAGCGCCGGTCAGGGCATTGAAATAGCAGCCTGGATGGCTGCAAGGTTTGGTCTTCGGCATGGCTCTCGCTTTCAAATCTGCAAAATATTG
This sequence comes from Acidobacteriota bacterium, assembly GCA_035530855.1. Classification (GTDB taxonomy): domain Bacteria; phylum Acidobacteriota; class DATKUA01; order DATKUA01; family DATKUA01; genus DATKUA01. The sequence goes on from DATKUA010000201.1 coordinate 740, forward strand.
ATAGGATTTCTAACACGGCCCCCGGTCCGTTGCAACCGGCGGGAAATGGTCATTAGAAATCAGGGTTTGACGAAGACGCCCTCGCGCTCCCCCAGCTCGCGGGCCAGCGGAGTAATGATGGTCTTGTCGTGGATAAGTATACTCTCGCCGTTGCGCAATGCCTGCCTCACTTCCCACTCCGAGACGAAATCGACCGGCTTTGGAGGCGGGGGTAACGGTGCTGCCGGGGTGTGAGGAGCGGCAGCTGGGGTCTTCCTCACCTCATCATCGGCTTCCGATGCCGGGAGCTCCTCAATGCCGGCCTGTGGAGCCGCGGAAGGCTGTGGCTTGACGCTGCAGGCATTCCGCTGGTCAAGGAATTCATCAACGAGTTTTTCCAGCGCTCTCCTATCGGAGGTCGATGGAGACGGCAAAGATTCCATATTCTCGCCTCCCACTGTCTCGGCAGCTTCCGACCACGCCGGGATTACCTCCCGGGTCTCGTAGGCAATCCGCTTGATATCCAGCAGATGGAGCGGAGTGATGTTGTCGCTGGTGATGTTATTGCCGGCGGCGCCGCAACCTAGTGTGAGCGACGGCGGCAGGGATGTGCTGTAGCCGACCGCCCCGTACGAAGCCGGCGTGTTGACGCATATCCGCGAAGCCGGCTTTTCCATGCCGAAGGCAGTGACGATTTCCTCTTCGTTGCAGTGGATTGCCAGGGTATGGCCCATGCCGCCGAAGCGAAGGATTTCCTTGCACCGTTCGCAGCCCTCGTGCCAGTCGGAAACCTCATACCAGGCGAGAACCGGCGAGAGCTTCTCGATGGAGAGCGGCTCTGAAGGTCCCACAGCGTCAAGCGTCGCTATAAGGCAACGTGTTCCCGGCGGCACATCTATGCTGGCTGCCGCGGCTATTTCCTCCGCAGGCTTGCCCACCAGTTTCGGATTGACATGCAGATCAGCACCAACGAGCACACCGGCGACCGCCTGCGCTTCGCTCTCGCTGAGGAAATAAGCCCCGTTGCGGTTCATCTCATCCCGCAGCCGGGGCGCCGCCTCACGGTCGACGACTACCGCCTGCTCGCTGGCGCAGACGGTGCCATGGTCGAAGCACTTTCCGGCAAGGATGTCGCGCGCCGCCTTGGCGATGTCAGCGCTGGGGTGCACGTAGGCGGGCACATTGCCGGGGCCGACGCCGAACGCCGGCTTGCCGGAACTGTAGGCTGCTTTCACCAACCCCATTCCGCCGGTGGCGATTATCAGAGCAATTTCTTTAAGCCGCATCAGCTCGCGAGTACCCTCGAGCGTGACGTTCTTCATGCAGAGGATTGCATCATCAGGCAGGCCGGCTGCTTTTCCCGCCTCGCTCATGACGCGGACCGTCTCGGCGATACAGCCTTGCGCAGCGGGGTGTGGGCTGACGACTACCGCATTGCGCGCCTTGATGCAGATCAGCAGCTTGTAAATAGCTGTAGAAGTTGGGTTTGTGCTGGGAATAATCGCCGCCACCACTCCCATCGGCGCGGCAATTTCGACGACTTTACGCTCCTCATCGCGGGCCAGGATGCCGACGGTGCGCATACCTTTGATGTGATTGTGGACATCGCGATAGGCTATTGAGTTTTTAATGTGCTTGTCGTCGGGATTACCGAAGCCGGTCTCCTCCCATGCCATCCGCGCCAGGCGCCGGCTGTTTTCCCCGGCCGCAGCGGCCATCGCGGCCACTATGCCGTCGACCAGTTCCTGCGACAGCCGCTCGAGCCAGGCCTGTGCCGCAGCCGCCCGCCGCGCCAGATTGCGGGCTTCGGCAATGGAGGCGAGATCCTTGTCCTCCGGCATCTGGTCAAGACCCCCCGACGGTTAGGTTGCGTCCGCTGCAGCGGGCGCTCAGGTGGTGTTACTCATCAACCTTGGGCAGAATCTTTTCGACCTCTGCGTGGGGGCGCGGGATGACGTGGACTGCGATCAGTTCCCCGACCCTGCGCGCCGCGGCCGCCCCGGCATCGGTAGAAGCCTTCACTGCGCCGACATCGCCGCGGACCATCACCGTAACATAGGCGTGCCCGATCTCGCGCTTGCCGATCAGCACCACGTTGGCCGCCTTGACCATCGCGTCAGCCGCCTCGATCGCGCCGATCAGGCCCTTGGTTTCCACCATTCCCAGCGCTTCCTTGATTTCGCCACGCTCTGCCACTTTCAGGCTCCTCCCGTGAAGAGGTTTCCGGCAAATTTATGGTCCGGGAACAGCTGTTTGGCGCCGCCCCTTCCGGCCGCCGCGTCCCCCGGACAGGATAACTCTAAGTGGGACAACAGACTAGCACCAGCGCGAAAGCAGGGTCAAGGTGGAATCGCGGTGGAGCAAAGGACTTGACGGCGTTCGTCAGCCATCCGTATGATCTTTAGCCGTCATCTTTCGGTCTGTTCAGAGGCCGCATCAGGAGGCAATACAAGTGCTCAGAACGCTGATTCTAGCCGCGGTGGCAGCCGCAGCTTTTCTGCTTGTTGCTTGTCCGGCCGGCGAAGTCCGGCTCGACGTTACACCCAAGCTTGTCATCCACTACTTCAAACCCTCCGACGAGAAGCTAATCTCGGTGGACGCTGGCGCTTATGTGGACCTGGAGTACACCTGGGTCGTAGGTAACAATTATGCGCCACCCCAGGAAAACATGCGGGCGTTCGTGCACTTTCGCGACAGCAACGGCAAGCTGATCGAGTTCGCTCCCGGAAAGACGCTGCAGGACGATCACGATATCAATCCGCCGCCGAGTAAATGGAAAGCGGGCGAGGACGTGGTCGATCCCGGCACCCCGGCGGAACGACGGATGTTCAAGGTTCCCGAAAATATCGGCGGCCAGAATTACATCGTCACCGTCTACACCGGTCTCTACAACCCGGATAACAACCGCCGGGCGATCCTCAGCCTACCCGAAGGCGACCAGCCCGAAGACCGTGCTTACCCCGTCGCTCGCTTCCACATACGCCGCAACCGGGAGAAATACCTCTACCCCGAGTTCGACACAACCTGGAACGGCCCGGAGCCGGATAACTACCAGGTACGCTGGAGCACAAAGTCCAGCGTCGCGACCTTCCGGCGCTACCCCAAGGCCGAGGCCGCCGAGCTCATCCTCGCCGGCCACTCGCCCGCCGAGGACCTCGGAGAGGCCCAGCATCTATCGATCTACATCCACGAGAAGCGCGACGATCTGCTGGTCGCCAGGCTCACTTTTGACCACGAGCGCGTCCTGCCGACACGCGTCCCCATCCGCAAGGAACTCTTCTCGCATGAGGAATTCCTCGGTTCGTTCGTCAAAATAATCTTCGAGGTCGACAAGGTGATGCCCCCCCCGGAGGGCGACAGCCGCAGCGAGCTGGGCTTCGAATTCCATGAGTTGCTGTTACTGCCGAGAGACCCGCAGACGTGATTTCCGAGAGCGTCTGCCCGGCTTGCCGAAACGCCGCCGCGTGATATGATGTGCGGCAGACTTACCCAAGCGGAGCCGGGCTGAAACCGCTCGGGCATTGATAAGGATCACTGGAATCCTTGGAGGCTTGTATGGGCACGGAGGAAGAGAGCCTAAAAACGCTTGGTGAACGGCTGCGTGAGCAGCGTGAGATGCGCAAGATTTCGCTGGACGAGATCTCCAAGGTCACCAAGATCAGCGTTCACCTCCTGCACGCGATGGAGAACGACAACTGGGATGCACTACCCGGTGGCATCTTCACGCGCAACTTCATCCGCCTTTATGCCAACCACCTCGGCCTCGATGCGGAACGCTGGGTGGAGGAATTCAAGGAGCTGGAGAAACAGGCACCCGGCGCTCCGGAAGCAGAAGAAACGAAAGAGAAGGACACTGTCGACGTGTCGCAATCATGGCTCTACTTCCTCCTGGTCGTGGTCTTGCTCTTACTTGTCGGCGGATATTTTGCCATCACGCGCATGAGCCCTCCCCAGGAGCCAATCAGTGTGACTCCCGAGCCGGTACGGCAGGAAGCGCAACAGATAAACGCCATCGAAGAACCCGCGACGGCGGAAGAGGGACTACGCCTCGAATTAACCGAAACCGAAGACCGGACATTCTGGTTCAAATGGTGGGCCGATGACCAGTTGCAGACCAGTGCCGAGGGCGCCAGCACCGGCCGCGGCAACACGATCGTCATGGAGGCCCGCGAAAAAATCGAGCTTCACATGAACCATTACCGCAGCATCGATGCCAGGCTGAACGGCCGGAAGCTCGACTGGGAAACCATGAGCGTAGAATCTCGAATCTATGAGGGCGGCGGAACTACTTACACCGTCGTCATAAATCTTGAAACTCTGAAATAGACCAGGCTGCATTCCATCCATGCCCAAGAGTCGGGAAGAGCTTTTAGCGGCAATCGAAGGCGGCCGCGTTACAGCCGAACTCCTGCCCGATTTTTTTTCCGAAGCCGCCGAAACCGACGAAGTCCTGCGGTTGAAAGCGCTGGCACTGGCGCTAAAAACAGAACCCCAGGCAGCCGGACCATATTTCAGCCGACTGGATCCGATCAAGTTGGCACAGGCGATCGAGGAAAACAAGCTGGAGCCATCGCTCATTTCGCTTGCCGTAAGGGCGTTCTCCGATAATGGCCGCCTCACAGAGGCTGCGCTGCGCCATCCCCGCACGCCGACGCCGGCAATGCTGCTGATTGCCGAGCGGGTCGGAGGACCGCCGATCAATGCGCTTCTGCAAGATGATCTGCGTCTGATTCTCTCTCCAGAACTTGCGCGGGCACTGGCTCGCAACAAGAACCTAGATGAGGCGCAATGGAACCGCCTGGAAAGGCTTCTGCAGCGCATGGAAGAGGATGACGAGTTAAAAATCAGGCGGGAAATGCGCCCGGAAAGCCTTTCCGGTGAAGATCGGCAGATCATGCTGGAGGAGCCCAGCGAAGATGAACATCTCGAGGAGACCGATGCGGCCCCTAAACGACGAGAGAGTATTTACGCCAAGCTAATGCACATGACGATCGCGGAGAAGGCTCTGCTTGCGTTGAACGGCAATCGCGAAGTGAGAATGATGTTGGCTCGCGATCCTAATCAACTGGTATCCCGCGCGGTGTTGCGCAGTCCGCGCCTCAGCGAGATAGAAGTGTCGTCGATCGCCCAGATGCGCGAAGTCGACGAGGAAATCCTACGTATTATCTCGCAGAGCCGTCGCTGGCTGCGTCACTACCAGATCCTTAAAAACCTCGTTCTCAACCCGCGCACTCCGGTCGCCATCGCCATGAACCTCATAGACCGGCTCAACAACCTTGACATCAGGCTCGCCAGCCGAGATCACAACCTGCCCCACGCAATCAAGCAGGCTGCGATGAACATCGCACGCAGACGCGGCCTGCGTTAAAACATCCCGCTCAACCGCACTTCCCCGCCCGCTCCGAGGGGAGAGAAATCCCGCCTGATAGTCCTGCGCAAGCGGCTGTCAGGTTGAATCGATAATTAATAAAGAGTACAATGTTTTAACTTTTGGAGATGCAATGCCCGTTCGATTCCAGGCGGTAACTGATGTTGGCAAGCAGCGCTCGGCAAACGAGGACAGCTTTCTCGCGGCCCCGGAGCTCGGCCTGTTCGTTGCGGCGGACGGGATGGGTGGCCAGGCGGCCGGCGAAGTGGCCTCGAGGCTCGCCGTCGATACGATCTGCCAATTTATCAAGCTCACCGAAGAGCAGCGCGACATCACCTGGCCCACCGGCTACGAACCGAGCCTCAACTACGGCCAGAACCGCCTGCGCAGCGCTCTGATGCTGGCCAACCAGGAAATCTATGCCTCCGGAGCTGAAGATGCTGGACTTCGCGGCATGGGCACGACGGCGGTTTGTGCGCTGTTCGAAGGCAAGCATGTCGATCTGGCGCACGTCGGCGACAGCCGAATCTACCTGCTCCACGGCAACGAGCTGACGCAGATCACCAACGACCACTCCTGGATCCATGAGCAGGTGAAGCGCGGCGTAATCAGCGAGGACCAGGCCCGCAGTCACCCCTACCGCAACGTGGTAACCCGCGCCCTCGGGGCCACTCCGGACGTCGATGTCGATCTCACCGCAATGGAGCTCGAGGAGACTGATCTGCTGCTGCTTTGCACCGACGGCTTGAACTCTATGGTTTCCGACCAGGAGATCAGCGATATCCTGCAGCGCTACCACGATGATCTCGATGCATCTGCGAAGGCGCTTGTCTACGAAGCGAACCTGAAGGGCGGCGATGACAACATCACTGTAATCCTGTTGGGCTACTCCGCCGACTGAGCGATCCGCCGGGCCCGGCGAATCCGCCACATTCTCATCAACCAGACAGCGAAGACCAATGGTGCGAGGATCATTATCTCTCCGGCCACGACCTGCACGTTGTGCCAGCTCAGCAAGTCCTCCATCCTGCTCTTCGCCAGGCCTCCGAAAAAAGAAACGGGGCTGCTGAAGCGGGCGTCGGAAAAGGGCCAGAACAGCTCGACGCCAATCGGCTCGCGCGTGTCCTCGGTCAACATGTCGAGCAAGATGTGGCTCCAGGCCGCTGCGAGGAAGTAAGGCGAGAGATACAGGAACCGCCCGCAGCCGAGCTTCGAGGCGACGAAAGTGAGCGCAAGCGCCACGGCCGCGGTGAACAGCAGGCTGTGGGTGAAATGCTGGTGGCTGCTGTTGGCGCCGTTAAGATCGCCCCACAAAAGCGGAAAAAGATCAACGTCGGGAATGAAAGCCGCGGCCATCAGCAGAGCGAGCAATATCAGAGCCGCATTGCGGCCAACTGCGGGGGTTGCCAGGAAAACGGCGAGTCCTAAGAGCGAGTGGCCGGCGGGAGTTGTCATCGGGCCGTCTCTACTTCCTGCGAATCACGCCGCCTGGCCAGAATCGTGACCGGGGCCCCGAACAGGCGACGTAGCCCGAGCCAACCAAACAACTTTTCTATCGCGAGCGTGAAGCGAGGCGAGCGGAAAAGCTTGTGAAACATTATCGGCAGGAAGAATAAACGGTCCACCCGCTCGATTTCGAAACCTCTGAGCCAGAGTTCTTTCTTTATCTGCCTCAGGCTAAAGAGGCGGAAACGCTGGGTTTTCGGCTTGAAAATCGAGGCAAGAGCGCGCGCGGGTACCTGGAGAGCCGCCAGCGACCAGCGCGGTGGAAAGTCGATGACCAGGATATCTGCAGAACAACGGCAGGCTTCAGCCAGCGCTCTGCGCCAGTCGATGACGTGCAGCAGCACCCGGAAGCTCAAAACGACATCGAAAGCCCTGTCTGCGTACGGCAGTGCCATCGCGTCGCAGCATTCGAAAGTGATTTCCACTCCCGCGTCGCCGGCTTTTGCGCGGGCAACCTCCAGCATCGCCTCCGAAGCGTCGCACGCCGAAACCCTGGCCCCGGCGCCCGCCAGCGGCACGGCTGTGCGGCCGGTGCCAGCCCCAACGTCGAGAATCGATCTGCCTTCCTGCTTACCGAGCCAGTTCGCGAGTTGCTCTTCCTGCCTGCGCCGCAAGTATTTGCCGATGGGACCGCCGAAGCGCTCCTGCTCAAAACAGCGCGCTGTATCGCTGTCGGCGTAGACGGAGTAGCTGTAATGGTCCTTGCGGTCAGCCACTATGTCCTCCGTTACCGCTCAAACTCTCGTAAACCGCCCGCGTCTTCTCGACGTAGCGGTTGTAACTATAGTGTTCTTCACTCAGACGAAATGCCGCGTCGGTAATCTGCTCGGAGAGCCCCCGGTCGTCGAGAAGGCGCTCGATGGCCTCGGCGAAGGGCTCAGGCTCAGGCGGCACAAGCATCGCTACTTCCGGGCTGAGAACCTGAGTGTGGGTATACATGTCGGTGGCGACTATCGGCGCCCCCGCCCGCAAGTAAGAATAGATCTTCAGCGGCGTGTTGGTGCCCGCGCTTCGTGGTGAGACCAGAACATCCGCCAGCCTTAGATAGTGGGGAACCCTGCTGTGGGCGATCTGGCCGGAGAAGCGGCAGAAGTCGCCAATCCCAAGGCTGATCGCCTGCGCGCGCTGCTCCTCAACCTGGTCAGGGCGGCCGCCGACCAACAGCAGAGCAGCGTCGTCCCGTTTGGCTGCTATCCTCGATGCCGCTGCGAGCAGCACGTCCAAACCCTGGTAAGCTTCGAACGTTCCGATGTAGAGGATAACCCGCTTTCCCACCAAGCCCAGCTTCGCCCGCAGTTCCTCGAGACCGCTTGCGGGTACCTTGTCGACATCGTGACTCTCGGCGGTGTTCTCGATCAGAGTCACCTTGGCGCCCGGATCGATGCGGTGCACCGTCTCGACCAGCGACGGGCAGATGGCGATTACCGCGTCGGCCGAGCGCACAACCACGCTCTCCATCCACTCGAAGCCGGCGCGGACTGCGCGGGAGTTGGTGAAGCGGAAGTTTTCAAGCTGCTGCGGCAGGCTCGAATGCATATCATAGACGTGGGGCAGCCCGTAAAGGCGCGAGAAGAAGTGCCCCATGATACCCGCCTCCTCGTGGGAATGGATGGCGTCGTAGGAATCGAACGCAAGCCGCCGCCAGGCGGAAAAGAAAAGCGCCGCGTCCAACGGGATTTTGGCGGCCGACGGGCCGATGGGGATTTCCTTGATGCCCAACAACGAGGGGGAGCGGAAAATTCGTAGGCCGGGTATATCCACGTCTTCGCCGATCGGATAGGTCACCAGGTCGACACTGTGCCCGAGCTCGCTGAGGCAGCGGATCCTGTAGAACTCGGAGAACGGAGTTCCCCGCGGCTGGAAGAAAGGCTCAGGCGCTATCATCAATATTTTCATCTGCGGCCCGTCCGCTCCCTGGGAACGGAGGATGCTAACCGATCAAGAACATTCGGTCAACCGAGCTCGGTGGCGTTGTGGGGCGGTACATGCCGTGCTAGAATCTTCCGCCCGGAGCATAGGAAATGATTGAAGACGACAACTTGAACCGGAAAAACGAGATCGAAGCCGAGGCGGACAGCGAGCAGGTTCGCCCGCTGGAGGATCCGAGGCGACCGCAAGCCGAGCCAGGAATCCCCGTTCCTTTGCAGGCCGCACCGGCCGAGCCCGCCCCGCAGCAGCAGCCGAAGCCCAAGCGCAGCTTACTTGCCGAGGTCTTTAGCTGGCTGCGCGACTTGGTGGTGGCAGGCATTATCTGTCTTGTCCTGATCATCTACGTTGCCCAGCCCTTCCGCGTCGAGAAAACCAGCATGGTGCCATTGCTTTCCGACGGCGACAGGATACTGGTCAGCAAGATTTCGCTGATCCTCGAGCCGATTCGCCGCGGAGATATCGTTGTGCTGCACAATCCCCGCAATCCCGATGAGAGCTGGATCAAACGGGTCATCGCCCTACCGGGCGAGCAGGTGCGTATCGACGAGGGGATTGTCTTCGTCGACGGCGAGCCCCTGGGGGAGAGCTACATTCCCGAGGAGAAGCGCCTGGGACCGAAGAACACCTACCCGCCGGAAGCGGTGGTCGAGCTGACGAAGCGCTACGAGCACCTGATGGAGCGCTTCGGGATGGTGATCGAGGACAACCCAGGCCACGGGAGTTACTCGAAGGTGGCTCAGCGTGTGCCCGAGGGCTACTACTTCGTCATGGGCGATAACCGCATCTACAGCATGGACAGCCGCGACTCGATATACACGATTAACGATCCCGACCACCCGGAAGAGGGCGGCCCCGGTTTGATACCCAAGGGCTATATCTACGGCAAGGCGGTTTTCCGTTACTGGCCACTGGACAAATTCGGACCGATTCCTACCGCGGAATACGAAACCTCTGAAGAGAGATAGCCGGAAATGGCCGCGCGGCGCGAGGAGCGGGCTCATGTTACTGCGCTCCTTGCCGGTTTGTTGCTGTTCCGCAGACAACCGATCCGCAAGTTGCTAAGCTCGCGAACGCTAGCTCTGCCCGCCGTGCTGCTCGCCTTTGCCATAGCACTAAACACAACGTTATCCTACACATCCGGGGATATGCTTTTCTATGCGGTTTTGCTTCCGGCCCTTGTGCTCTTCTTTTCGACATTCTGGATAGTTGCTTCGCTTTCCCTGCTTGAGCCAACTCTGACATTGATGAGCAATCTGGCAGAGGACGATCCGCTGATGCTGCACTGGGCCGAAGAGCGGAGACCCGAGGCGCGCACAGCCTGCTTCTCGGCACTGGCCGGGGTGATGCTGTTAAGGGGGATTTTCCTCGCGATCACGATGCTCTCCCCGCTGCCGGCACTGGTTGCCGACTTCATCGCTCTGCCGCTGGGCTTCGTCCTCGCCGCAAGAATAATCAACGCCGGTTGGCGCTTCTCATTCTCAAACGCGGTTGTCCTCGTCACGGCTCCGGCCATGGTTGCCGGAGCGATGGCCCTGGCCCTAACAGAGGTTTTCGCGACTTTGGCGGTCGCTCTTCTGATCCTCGCGCTCCTTTGGCCGGCCACTGCCGACATGCGCCTGAGATACTCTCTGCGGAGAGAAGTCAAGAATCTGCTCGGCCGGGAAAAAATTGAACCGGAGGAGTTGGAGGATGTGATCCACCGGCTAAAGCGGGCAAACGACCCTTGGACAGCGGAGGATTTGATCGAAGAGCTCGACGTTGACTCACTGCTGGCCGGGCGCGTCCTGTCGAGAATGACGATTTTTGCCTCCGCCGGCAGGCACCTCGAGGCGGCTGCGCTCGGGGCGCAGGAATTGGAAGCCGGAAATGCGGGGGCGGAATTGCACCTGGCGCTCGCTGAAGCGAGTCTGAGAACGGACGACCCTGACGATGCCGCTGCGCACGCCGAAGAATCCTACGAACTCGGCGGCGACTTACGCGCCCTGATCGTGTTGGCGGTTGCCTGCTTCGGCATGGGAGAGCGGGACAGCGGTGCCTCGGCATGCCGGAGGATTATTGCTCTCTATCGCAAGGAACGGGAAGCCGGGAATAAGGCGGTGGTCAGGGAGGCCAGAATTCTGCTGAGGAATTTCAGTGAGACAATCCCTTAAAGCTGCTAGAAGGGCTATTTTTTGCAAGGATAACTGATCGTAACCGTACCTTCCGCCCTGCCCCCGCCGAAGTTTCTGACGCTGATCTCCCACTGGAAGCCGAGCGCAATCAACTCGTTGCTGACCTCGGTGGTCAGCCGCAGTGGCGAAACGCCGTCGACCCGGCGCGGAACCCCGTCGGGTCCAAGCGCGATCAGTGCCAGCTCTCTCGCGTCACCCACCCAGCGGTAGACGATGTTCACGGGTCCCGGGCTGTTCACCCGGAGAAACACCGTGTGAAGTTCTCCGTAGGAAGAGCCGATGCTCACTGGAAACTGATCGCGACAGAGCTGCACGCCTGTCAGGGGTACGCTCGGCTCGAGTAGGGCGTTCCAGGTAACCACTGTGTCGGATACAACCGCGAGCGGCCCCTCACCGCTGCCGGCGGTCACAAAATCGGGATGGGAAACCGAGAGCCTGTATCTACCCGATGGAAGCGATATCTTGTAAAAGCCGATCTCGTTGGTGCTCGCGCCGAGTCGGAGTCCGCCCTCCCCGGTGGCAAAAACCTCGGCGCCCACAATCGGCCGCCCGGCTGCACCGCCCTCGGCGCGTACCCGAATGAGACCTTGAAAGCTGCCGAGTGGTTCCGGAGGAGGAGTAAGCCTTATCTGCATCTCCACAGTCGCCCCATTGCGTACTTCCACACCAATGGGCTCGGCCACTCCTCGAATTGGATGCTCCGAACCGATGCGGTAGCTGCCAGGAGCGACATCCATCGAAAACTCCCCCGAGCCGCCGGTCTCAATCCTGGTGACTTCCGTTCCCTCCTGGTCGCTTAGCACCACGTCGGCAGCGGCAACAGGTTGCCCGTCGTTATCTATCACCAGGCCGTTGATCGCCCCTATGCCCGATTCCCTCGGCTGCATGCCGATATTGAAAAGGGTAAAGTGGCCGGACTGAACCAGCAGCACGGCGCCGGCGGTGTCGAAATCGGCGAAGGCCGGGTGACGTGCCGTAAGACGGTAGTTACCCGGCGGGACGACCAATCTGTAGGCTCCGTTGGGTTCGGTTATGGAGCGGGTGACCCGCGACCCTTCCGAGTCGAAAGCGGTAACGGCTGCGCCGGCCAACGGCTCGCCATAGAGACCATCGGGAGTTAATGACCTCACAACTCCGTATATCCCGCTTTCCTCCTGTCCGAATGCCGCCGGCATTAAAAACAGCGCTATCGCAAGCATGCACGGAACGGCTAGCTTCATTTCTGCGCCTCACTCTGTCGCTCGTTTTCCCCGAGAGCTTTTAACAGGCCGATGACTATCCGGCCCAGATCGATGACATAAAGTCCCTCGTGATCACATAACAATTCCGGCGCCGCCTCACGCAGGCGTTCGCGCCTGATCAGCTTGCGCGCGCCGAAGCGCTCGCAGGTAAGCAACACCTTATCGCCGAACCACTCTTTTAGTTTTGCTCTTTCGGATTCGGGGTCATCTCCACCCAAAGAGAACGGGAAGTCGAACAGCGAGGCGAAAATCGGCCTGATAGTGCGCACATCGAAGCCGTCGCGATTCAGGCGGTTCAGCAGTGCAAGTTTGATCAAACCCAGCAGATCGTAGGCACGTCGGCTTCCCGCTCCCCGCCCGGTCACAGCCGGATCGACGAGTCCCTGCTTGGCATAGCTCTGGACCTGCCACGGCTCCATCCCGAGGATCGCCGCGGCTTTGCTAGTCTGATACAGCACCGGATTTCCTCCGCAACGGCATTATAGCGGAGAGACACTCTCTTAGCAAGAAAAGCAAACCTCGGGCCGAGATAAATATCCAGGAAGGATTAGAAAGTGTAAACCTCGATACCCGCGGCTCGAACCATCCCGGCTATCGCTTCGAGCCTTTCGTCGGACACTCGGCGTAAGGAGCCGTCGGCGGGGGGCCTGTCGATTGAATAGAGTTGCACCTCGCGCGGCCCTATCCGCTTCAAGCAACCTATCAAGGCTGCCACCGCTTCGTCCGTAGAGTTATCGATGCCGCCTTCCATGATTGCTGTCTGAATAGTCACGTCGTCGAGCCGTTTCAGCCCCTCGATCACCCCGGCGAGGGTCACACCCGCTGCCGGCCTGTTGACCACCGCGAACATTTCTTCGGTACCGGCATCGAGCTTCATAATCCGCCTGTCGAGTCTCGAAAGAGCTTCGGGAACGCCTTTACAGTCCAATGTCGCGCTGTTGGAAAGAATCTGCACCAGCGTGCCGGGAACCATCCTGTCGCGGATGAGAATGACGTTATCGACTATCTCGGGGAACCGCGGATGCAGAGTCGGCTCCCCATTGCCGGAGAAAGTGATCACATTTATCTGCACGCTCTTCTCCAACGCCTCGTCAACCGCATCGGCGACCGCGGCGTTGACTTCCATCACGCTGGCGAAATACTCGGCAAACATACCGGCGTTTCTCGCGTAGAGTTCGGTCCAACCGTAGTGGCAGTAGACGCAGTTGAAAGAACAGGCCTTCTTTCCCACCGGTAGCAAGTTGATACCCAGCGACGGCCCGAACCTGCGGGAGGCAATAGGCCCGTAAATTATCCCGGTCTGCAACTTCAGCAAGCTCACCTTCAGACTCCTGTCACTATCTTGTCACGCAGCAATAATCATACGTTTGGCAGGCAGCAAGGTTCCATCAACTCCGCCCGGCCCGGCCGAAGCTCAGCAAGCCCGCCAGAAAACCGACGAGCAGTCCGCCCCCGAGAAAGAGAATGATGTATTCCAAAGGCAGGAACCGAAAGTTCAATCCCTCCAAGATTCCGATTTTCATCAATCGAAGATAGCCCTCGCCGACGTTGAAGAGCAGGAACAGAGCCACAATTGAAAGGAGGCTGGCCAGAAGCCCCTGGACGAGGCCGCCGATCACGAAGGGCCCCCGGACGTAAATTCCATCCGCGCCCACCAGCCGCATGATCTCGATCTCATCCCGGCGGGCGTAGATATTGATCCGGATGATATTGGCCGCGGTGACGATGGCCGCTAATATCAGGAGGCCGCCCACAGCGAAGCCCGCGTAACCGATCCAGCGCGCCGCAGTTTCGAATGTCTCGACCCATCCCCGGTCGTAACGCACAGCCTCGACGCCGGGCAGGTGGGAGAGAGAAGCGACCAGCGTGTTCACCTCGGCAGGATCGGATATCAGCTGCTCTTCGAGAGTCAACTCGAACGATTCCGGCAAAGGATTCTCGGTGAGTCCTTCCAGCAGGTACTCCTCGTCCGGGAAAAACCGGCGGAAACGTTCCGCCGCCTCATCTTTGCCGACATATCCGAGCGAGCTTATCCGCTCGTCGCTCTCAAGTTCGCTCTGGAGGCCTGCAAGGTCGTCCTGAGACAGTCCGTCTTCGAGGAAAAGGTGGACGACCAACTCATCGCCGTATGATTCAGTCAGCACTCCGACGTTGACGCTGACCAGGAGGAAGATGCCAAGAACTGTGAAGGAGACGGCAATGGTGCCGATGCTCAGCAGGCTGACCAGCTTCGTGCGCCAGAGCGCGAGCATGCCTTCCTGCAACGAGTAAATCAGACCCCGCCACATCGTTCCGCTACTCCCTCCGTGTATCGCCTCGATTCTCTCCGACTGCTCTCGCTGACTTTTTTTATCAACCTCGACAGCTTAGAGCCCCCGGCTGTCGACCAGCCGCCCGCTGTCGAGCACCACGACCGGCTTGCCCATCGCTTCGATCAGCGCGCGGTCATGCGTGGCCACGAGCACCGTGGTTCCCTGCAGGCGGTTGACGGTCTCGAAAATCGACATTATCTCGAACGAGAGGTCCGGATCGAGATTGCCCGTCGGCTCGTCAGCAAGGATGAGCACCGGGTCGTTGATCAACGCACGCGCGATCGCCACGCGCTGCTGCTCGCCGCCGCTGAGGCTGAGCGGTTGTTCGCGCATCTTGTGGGCAATGCCGACTTGCTTGAGCACTTCGTAGGTCTTGGTTCTGCGCTGCCAGTAAGGCACTCCCTGGATCTTGGGTATGAATGAGATGTTCTCGAAAACTGTCTTGTGTCGCAGCAGCTTAAAATCCTGGAAAACTATGCCCAGCTCGCGGCGCATCGCGGGCACCTTGGAGTCGGGGATGCCGACGACGTTGCGGCCGTTAACGATGATGCTGCCGCGCGTGGGCATCTCGGCGCGGAAAAGCAGCTTGAGCAGTGTGGTCTTGCCGGCACCGCTGGGACCGGTGAGAAAGACGAATTCGCCGCGCGGTATCTCCAGCGATATGTCAATCAACGCCGTGTTCTTGCGGTCGTAATCCTTGTACACGTTGTACAGGCGGACCATATCGTTGTTTGAAGCCAGCCTCATTTTTCTTCCACCGCTCCGCCGTTCTCTTCGCGGAACACCTCGATCTGCTTCACCTCGTCGATCCGCGCCGCCCAGCGTGTCCCGTCAGGCAGCTTGCCCGATATCTTGCGCCGCTGGTAATCGTCCCACACGACGTTCATTGTAACGTCGTCGTTGAAATAGAGTGTAACGTAATCCTTCCGGCCCTCATGGCGGACAATTCTCTCGACGGCGCGCAAGGCGATGTTGAGCACCTGATCTCCGCCAAGGAGTATCATGTGGCGTTGGAGTCCGAGGCCGGAGTGAAACTCGGTAACCTCCAATACCCGCCCGTCGTTCAGCTCGATCCTGGCCCGGAAGCGGAGATCGAGATCATAGTAATCCCGCTCCCAGCGTGTTAATTTCTCTTCCTGCTGCAGGCCTGCGACTAAGGGCGGACTAAACGAGCATAGCAAGAATAGCGTTAAAATGACGATAATACACATATGACGACCTCGCCAAATATATCGCGGGTTCCCCCGCCCTTCAACGTCGCTCGAGGAATTGCTCTGCGATGATATCCGTTATACTAGAAAAGGTGTAACTTTCTGTAAGTTGCATTAACTTTGGAACCGAATAGTGAACAGCGAACTTTAACAAGGCAAGGCACTGGAAATGGTCAAAGGCTTACCTTTTATTATCACGGTCGGGGCTATCGTCATTATCGGAATCGTCTTGATCGCCGCGATCCTGGTTATCAAGTCCGGAAGCAGCGATGTCGCGACAAGAGCAGGCGACTCCGGGCCGGCGGCGGAGCCGGAAGCCGCGACGGGAACGCGTCCCGGGCAGAAGGCTGTCAACTTCACTCTCGCCGACCAGGACGGCAACGAGGTTTCGCTCTACGACTACGAGGGCAAGGTCATCCTCCTGGACCTGTCGGCGGCCTGGTGCGGGCCGTGCCGGGCCGAGGCGAAGGATGCCGGTCCGCTCCTCGAAGAGCTCAAGCAGCAGGGGCTGGCAATACTGACGGTCCTCGTCGAGAACGCCGACGGCAACGCGCCTACTCCCACCGACCTGCGCGAATGGGCGGGGGCTTTTGAGCTCGACTTCCCCATACTGGGCGACACGCGCAACGAGGTCTGGAATCTCTACAACGAAGAGGACGGCGTTCCGCTGAACCTGATCATCGACCGCAACCTCACGATTCGCTACAAGCAGGCCGGCTACAATCGCGTCCAGGTCGAGGAAATCCTCAAACGCATTCTTTCCGAGAGCGAGGCTTCCTAGCGGTACAGCCCCGCCTCGTCCCACAGTGCGCGCGTTTCGACTATCAGCTTTGTCAACTCCTCGGCAACGCGGTTGAGATACCTGACCGCCTTCTCGCGGTCGAAGTCCGGATAGCCTTTGCCCTCGCTGTAGAGCAGGATCGAGCCCGGATTGGGGTAGGTGGTGATCGCTGAGTTGATCGGCACCGCGAGGCTCTCGCGGTAGAAGCGCTTGTCGACGAAGCGCGGATCGACGGCGTGCACCGCGGCGTTTTCGTTCAGCCCGGCATGGCCGCCGTCCTCGTCTGGACCCCAGATCTCCTGCGTCAGATCAGCGCAGTAGCTCCACCAGTCGACTACCATGATCCGCACCTTCTTCCTCGGGCTGACATCTAGGGCGACGGCGTTGAGACAGGCGCGGTTACCTCCGTGACCGTTGAGGATGATGATGTTGCGGAAGCCGCAGTCGGCCAGCCCGGCAACCACTTCTGTGCAGATGGCCTTGAGCGCTTCGTCGCTTATCGTCACGCAGCCCGGGTAGGACGAGAGCGACGGGCTGATGCCGTAGGGAATCCCCGGGGCGATCAGGGCATTCGCCTTCGGCGCGATCATCTCTGCCAGCCGTTCGGGCACCAGCGTGTCGGCGCCGCTGGCCAAGGCGCCATGAGCCTCCAGCGAGCCGACAATCAGCAGCACCGTATCGACCTTCGCCGGTACAACCTGCGCGAACGCCTCCCAGCAATAGTAATCCATCCGGCGGAAAGGTATACCGTCGTCATCCAGGGCAAACGCTGTCACGCACAATACCGCCAGTAGGCTGCCTGCTAAGATTAGTCTTTTCATTACTTTCCCCCGTTCTTTCTCACTTGACACGAGTCTAGAAGAAATGCCGGTCTCAAGCCAGAGAAATGCACGGCAGATCTGAGATTTCAGCCCGATCGCTCTGATATAATAAGCTTCCTTTCGCTTTCCAGGGACTCCTGCGGCCCTGTCCAAATTTCACAACTGGTCGGCTTGTTTTATGTGTAAACCTGCCATTTACAGCATGCCAGTAACTGCATACCCTTACACTTGAATGCAAGGTTCAAGGGGAATCCCATGCTCCTGCTGAATCTCGACGAGAAGAGCCGCGAGCCGAAGTACCGGCAGATTCTTGAAGCCATACGTAAGAGAATCGAGGATGGTGTGCTGCGGCCGGGGGAGCGGCTGCCCTCGACTCGGCGGCTGGCCGAGACTATCGGCGTCCACCGCTCCACCATAGCTCTAGCATATCAGGAACTGTGGTCTCTGGGTTTTCTCTATCTTTGCCCCGGCGCTCGAGCGCGCGTGCGCGAGCGGATGCAGATCGCCACACAAGACGACCGCAGCGAACAGGGCCTGATCGATTGGCAAAAGTACACCTCGCCGGCGAGCGAGGATGTTCTAAGGAAATTGCGCCTTGTCTCTCCGGCGGCGAGCGCTAAAAGCGACCCGTCCGTCATCAGCTTCCGCAGCCTTGACATGGACAGCCGCATCTTCCCGCTCGAGAACTTCCGCTCCTGCTTGACGCGGGTGGTTAGGCGGCACGGCGCCGCACTCCTGGGCTACGGCGACCTCGCCGGTTACCCACCCCTGCGGGAATCGATCGCCCAGCGCATGCGCTGCCACAACATCTCCGTCTCTTCCGACGAGATCATGATCACCAACGGCTCGCAGCAAGCGATCGACCTGGCGTTCCGCATGCTTGCAACACCTGGCAGAGCCGTGGCTATCGAATCCCCATCCTACAGCCACATGCTGCCGTTGCTGCGCCTGTCCGGCCTGCGGGCGATCGAGCTGCCGGTCCGCGCCGACGGCATGGACCTGGACGCCCTTGAGGCGGCGTTGCGCAAAGAGAAGCCTGCGCTGGTCTACACCATGCCGACCTTCCACAATCCCACCGGGGTGAGCACCGACCAGGCCCATCGCGAGCGGCTGCTCTCCATCTGCGAAGGGCACCGCATCCCTGTTTTGGAGGACGCGTTTGAAGAGGAAATGAAATACTTCGGCAAGGTGGTCCTGCCGATCAAGTCGATGGACAAGCACCAAATAGTCATTTATTGCGGCACGTTCTCCAAGGTGCTTTTCCCCGGGGTGCGCATCGGGTGGATCGCCGCCGAGCGGGAATGCATCGAACGGCTGGTCGCCATCCGCTGTTTCAGCGACCTGGCGCCCAACATGATCCTGCAGGCGGCGATGGACGAATTCTGCCGCAACGGATACTACGACCGCCACATCAACCGAATGCACCGCACTTACCGGCGACGGATGCAGGCTGCCGTTCGCGCCCTGCGCGAGCATATCTCCCCTGCGTGAGCCGAATGGAACGAGCCCTGTGGCGGCTACCTGATCTGGTTGAAACTCAGGCAGGTTTCGATCCCGGCTCCCGACCGGGAAAGTCTGCTCGCTTCACATGGTGTGCAGGTTGCCAATGGCCGCCAATTCTTCTTCTCAGATCCCGGAGACACCTATTTCCGTCTCTCGATTTCCACTCTCGACGAGGAGGAAATCGTGGAAGGAGTGCGGCGCCTGGCCCGCGCACTCGAGCACGCCTGCGCCAATTATCAGCCTTAACGAGGTGAGATGAATATGGCATTCAGGAATACATATGAAGACATCGCCTATGCCGATGCCTATGCCAAGCTGGAATTCCCTGGAACCTATTTTCTGGCTTACAGGGATTTGCCCGCCATCTTGGCT
This sequence comes from Acidobacteriota bacterium, assembly GCA_035530855.1. Classification (GTDB taxonomy): domain Bacteria; phylum Acidobacteriota; class DATKUA01; order DATKUA01; family DATKUA01; genus DATKUA01. The sequence goes on from DATKUA010000201.1 coordinate 19,934, forward strand.
GAACACGTCAGAGGTAGAAGAGCGCTGGATATCGGCTGCGGCACGGGGCGCTCGACGCGCTTTCTACGCAAGCTGGGATTCGAGGCAGTCGGGATCGACATCGCCGGGGAGATGATCCAAAGGGCCCATGCCCTCGATCCAGCGGGCGACTACCGCCTGGTGGCCGATTGCGACTTCGGTCAATTCGCGGATCATTCCTTCGATCTGGCGCTGGCAGTGTTTACTTTCGATAACATCCCGACAAGAGAAAAGAAGGTTACCCTCCTTGCTGAAATGGGCAGGGTGTTGAAGGAGGGTGGCAGGATAATCAATCTCGTCTCGTCGCCGGAAATCTACCGGTATGAATGGGCGTCGTTCTCCACCAAGGATTTTCCGGAGAACAAGCGTGCGAAATGCGGGGATCGGGTACGAATCATCGTCACCGCCCTTGAAGACAGGCGACCGGCTGTCGACGTGATCTGGCCGGACTAGGATTATCGCGAGGTTTACCGTTGCGCGGGTCTGCAGGTGGTCGAGGTCCGCAAACCACTGGGTAGAGCCGACGAGCCCTTCGAGTGGGTCAACGAGACGCGCATCGCGCCCTGGACCATCTACATCCTGGGCAATGCAGGAGACTACTATCGCTGACAGCTAGATCCGCCGAGCTTCCACTAGAAGTCCTCCTGATAGTGAATTCCAGTGTACCAGTCAGGGATGGCCAAGCGGAAAATTGCGGTTGTATAAAAAATGCTAAAAAAATGGGTCCCCGCGTTACGAGGACCCTCTTGCCGCGATTAGTCCCCCTCAGGAGGAGAACTCATGGGTGTAGATTTGTACGCCCGGTATTGAGGGGCCGGGCGACAAACGCTTAACATTCTGCAATTTAA
>DATKUA010000202.1:0-33321 GCA_035530855.1 Acidobacteriota bacterium
CGGACCCTGGACCGCCGCCTACAGCATGATCAAGGCCCTCGGCACACTCGACGTCCTGCCCTGCGGCGACGCCGGCCTGCAGAACGCTGTCAAGCGCTGGCGCGGCATGGAGCGCAAGCCCACGCCCGACGAGGTCCACGCCATCGGCGAGCGCTGGGGGCCGTACAAGGCTCTCGCCACCTTCTACCTATGGACGGGGCTGAATGAGGTCAGTTAGATATCCTAAGGATTATTGTGCAGATTCTTTTATATCTGGATTCAAATAATGTTTGACAACCGAACGAAGAACGTCAGCATGATCAAATATGTCATATACATCTTTGATATATATGAATTTTTCCTTTCTATCACAACCTTCAAAATAAAATAAAGATATTGATTTGTTATCAATGTTGTTGAAATGCAATCTGCATATAGGTTTCCATGTATTGCCGTCGAAAATAATACTGAAATATGATCTAGTATCTTTTGCCACAATTCTCTTCACATCAACGACATCCTTCAAGGCCGCCTTAACAATATGATATCCCTCGATCTCTTCTTCTGTTGTGACAATACCCTTGCTCTCGGAGCTTCCCTCTTCAACTGCGGCTACAGTTTCGACCTCTTTCTCCTCCTCCGAAAAGGCCGTTTCCAATCTCTCATTTATTTTCTCCGAGACAAACAACCTCATCGCTTGCTTGATTATTTCGGTAAATTTTCCTATAACACCCTGAGTCGCTCGTCCGTTATATACTTCTTTAATGAAAAATCTGACATAGCTTTCACTTGGCTTGTTATATTGATCAGAAAGTACTTTTATAATTTGCTTCGTGTACTTCAGCTCGCCAGCCGTGCTGAGCAATTCTTCGATATCAAATGTCAATTTAGAGAATCTCTTTATTTCCTTCACCTGCGATTCACTGATATTTAGAATATCAAACTCCAAGAATGGTTTGCTGTCCATCTTGTTGGGTTTTTCCAAATCAGCATATATACGATAGTCACGGCCATTGGTTAGGATACCCACGCGGACTTCCATAACAGAGAAATACCGATAAAGCTGAGAAGCATGAACCTCATCCAGGTTTGTTCCGTATCGCTTACACTCAAACAGGATTATCGGTTTATCATCTTTTAGAATCGCGTAGTCTACTTTTTCCCCTTTTTTGACACCATAGTCTGCCGTGAACTCTGGGACCACTTCTTTCGGATTAAAAATGTTATAGCCCAGCGACTGGATGAAGGGGAGAACACAAGCGTTCTTAGTAGCCTCCTCCGTTGTTAGATAGTCGGCTTGCTCTTTAATGGATAACGATAACGCTTTGATTTGATCTATGAGATCCATGGTCCCCTCCTGTCGTCCCTGACTCTAGACGTACTTAAGATAGAAAGCCAGCTTTTGTATAGAATATAACTTATACCCCGGTTTTGAACAAGGTGCACGTAGAAACGGACATTATTCCGGCTTCTTTTTCTGGTAAACACGCCTTGGAGTCCGTTTCTTGTAGATTATCCACGGGGGTGCTATCCTTACGCCCCTTTAGCGAGGAATATGGATGTTCACACTCAGCCATGACGACAAGCTGCTGACATTCATCGTCGAGCGCGAGAAATCGCAATTCGGCGACGGCTCGCGCGTCCTGTTCTGGATCGACAAGGAGCAGCACGTGCTGCAGCGCGGCCGGCAGGAGGCGATACCGATCGGGATGATCGACGGCTTCGGCGCCGAAGCCGGGCGCCTCTTCTGCCGCATGGGCGATACCGAGATCACTCTCCATCTCGACGAAACCGCCGATGCCGAGGCTTTGAAGCAGGCTGCGGCCGACCTTGCCGCCTTCTGCGACGTCCGGCAGGGTTGATCCCACCGCCCGATCCCGATTAGCAACTTCATCCCCCTTGTGGCACAATTCCCGAATTGCTGGCTGCATATACAGAGGCTGGAAATGGAAGAGAAGAAACACGAGAAGATACAGGAACAGCTCACCGATCGGCGCAAGTCGGCCGCGGCGAAATATGTCGAGCTGGTCATCGGACAGAAGGGACTCGGCAAGCTGCTCAAGTACGAGCTGATTAATTGGTTCTGCCAGCGCTCCACCGGCGCCTGGGGGCTGTGGAAGCGCAAGAAGCTCTACCCCAAGTTGCTCGGCTCCTGCGGCCGCGGCGTCGTCTTCGGACGCGATATCGTCCTGCGCCACCCGCACAAGATTCACATCGGCGACAACGTGGTGATCGACGACAATGTCCTGCTCGACGCCAAGGGCGGCAACAACCGTGGCATCTTCATCGGCGATGGGGTCTTCGTCGGGCGCAACTCGATCCTCAGCTGCAAGGACGGCGATATCGAGATCGGCCCGCAGACCAACATCGGCTTCAACTGCGAGATCTTCTCCGCCGGAAGCGTCGTCCTCGGCAGCAAGATCTTCCTCGCCGCTTATTGCTACCTCGTCGGCGGCACCCACCGCTTCGACCGCACCGACATCCCGATCATGGACCAGGAGCGCGAAGCTAAGGGCATCGCCATCGGCGACAACTGCTGGCTGGGCGCGGGCGCGGTGATCGACGACGGCGTGACCATCGGACGCGACGCCATCGTCGGCGCCGGCGCGGTGGTTAACAAGGACGTCGACGAATACGGCATCGTCGGCGGCGTCCCAGCGCGCTTGATCAAAGACAGGCGCGCGGAATAGGCCCCGCCGTTCAGCGGTAGTTTCGTTGCGGGTTTTATAAAAATATGCGCCACTTGCTCAAACTTCTGCCTTATCTCAAGCGATACCGCTTCGGCATCGCCGCCGGGCTGCTCTATGCGCTTTTAACGAACGCCTTCGACGCCTTCGTGCCCTGGATCATCGGCCGCATCGTCGACGCCATCGGCTGGCACCTCAGCATGGACATCATCACCCCGATCATCGGACTGTTCATGGTTATCGTCTTGCTAGAAGGTATCCTCCGCTTCCAGATGCGCCGCACGCTGATCTACATCTCCCGCTACCTCGAGTACGATCTGCGCAACGGCCTCTTCAACCACCTCCAGTCGCTCTCGGCCTCCTATTTCAACAGGGTCCGCACCGGCGAGATCATGTCGCGCGCCACCAACGATCTCTCGCAGGTGCGCATGGTGCTGGGCCCGGGCATCATGTACTCTTTCAACACGGTGGTCGTCTTCGTCTTCGTGCTGACGATGATGATCGGCATCAGCCCCTCGCTCACGGCGATAACACTCATCCCGCTGCCGTTGCTCTTCTTCATCATCCTGATTTCAGCGCGCGTGCTGCACAAGCGCTTCACCGACGTCCAGGAGCGGCTCGCAGACATGACCACCTTCGTCCAGGAGAACGTCTCGGGCATCCGCGTGGTCAAGGGCCACTGCCGCGAGAGCAGCGAAATCCGCAAGTTTCTCGGCAAGAGCGACAGCCTGCGCTACGCCAACATCTCTGCCGCAGCCATATACGGCGGCTTGATGCCGATGATGATGACCACCGCCGGCATCAGCTCGGTGCTGATCCTCTTCTTCGGCGGCGGCATGGTCATCAGCGGCGAGATCAGCTTCGGCGATCTCGTAGCCTTCTTCGCTTACCTCGGCATGCTGCTCTGGCCGACGATGGCGCTCGGCTGGGTGATCAGCCTCTTCCAGCGCGGCAGCGCCTCGATGAAGCGGATAAACGAGATCATGGACGAGGAGCCGGAGATCGCCGATCCCCCCGAGCCGGTTGCGCCGGAGCGGATCGAGGGCGGTATCGCGTTCAGCGACGTCTCCTTCTCCTACGGCGGCGGCAACGTGCTGCACGACATCGAGCTGGAGATAAAGCCCGGGCAGACGGTGGCTGTCGTCGGGCCGACCGGCTCCGGCAAGAGCACGCTGTTGCAACTGGTGCCGCGCATCTACGACCCGACCGCCGGCTTGGTCGCAGTCGACGGAGTCGACCTCAGGAAGATGAGCCTGGGCTCGCTGCGCGGCGCCATCGGCTACGTGCCGCAGGAGACTTTCCTGTTCAGCGAGACGATCGCCGAGAACATCGCCTTCGGCGCCCATGGCGAAGAGCTTGGCGAGGAAGAGATCCTGCAGGCCGCCTCGGCGGGAAGGATCGCCGCCGAAGTCGAGGCTTTCCCCCGCGGCTACGAAACCGTGCTCGGCGAGCGAGGCATCACTCTCAGCGGCGGGCAGAAGCAGCGCACCGCCATCGCCCGCGCCCTTGCCGGCGACCCGAAGATCCTGCTGCTCGACGACTGCCTCAGCGCGGTCGACGCGAGCACCGAGCGCGAAATCCTCAAATCGCTGCGCGAAGAACTCAAGGGGCGGACGGCCCTGATCGTCAGCCACCGCATGAGCAGCATCATGGACGCCGACCAGATCGTCGTGCTCGAGGACGGCCGCATCACCGAGCGCGGCACGCACGCTGAGCTGATCGAAACCGGCGGCCTTTACGCACAACTCTGGCACAAACAGCAACTCAGCGACGAGCTGGCCAGAGCGCAATAGGAAACGCAGATGGCGAGCCACGCGGCAACGAAAGAATTTCACGAGGAGCAGGAGCTCGGCAAAGTCTACGACGCCGCGCTGATGCGCCGCCTGCTCGCCTATCTCACCCCTTACAAGGGGAAGGTCGCCGTCGGACTCGTGCTGCTGATCGCCTCTTCGCTGATCGGTTTGCTCGGCCCCTTCCTGGTCAAGATCGGAATCGACGACTACATCGCTGTGGGCCGCATCGACGGACTCTGGATTATCGCCCTCATCTACGCGGCGGGGCTGGTCGCTCACTTCTTCATTCAGTATACCCAGGTAATGATTTTGCAGAGGGTCGCCCAGGGCGCGATGTATGACCTGCGCTGCGACATATTCACGCGCTTGCAAGGCCTGCCTGTGCGTTACTTCGACCGCAATCCCGTCGGCCGCCTGGTAACCCGGGTCGTCGGCGACGTCGACGTGCTCAATGACATGTTCGCGGCCGGGGTGGTGACGATCATCGGCGACGTCCTGACGCTGCTGGGCATCATCGTCGTCCTGCTGCTGCTCGATTGGCAGTTGGCCTTGATCACCTTCACCGTCCTGCCCGTGATGTTCGCCGGCATGATGCTGTTCAAGCTCAAGGCACGCGAGGCCTTCCGCAAGATCCGCACCCGCATCGCCAAGATCAACTCCTTCATGCAGGAGCAGATCAGCGGCATGACCGTGGTGCAGAGTTTCACCCAGGAGGAGCGCAGCTCACGCAAGTTCGACGGCGCCAACCACGAGCACATGGAGGCCAACATCCAGGCGGTGTTCTACTATTCAATCTTCTGGCCGGCGGTGAACATCGTGCTCTCAGCGGCAACCGCGCTCATCTTGTGGTACGGGGGCGCGCAGATCATCAGCGCGACGCTGACCTTCGGCATCCTGGTCGCCTTCCTGCAGTACGCCGAGCGCTTCTTTCGCCCGATAGCCGACCTCAGCGAGAAGTACAACGTGCTGCAGCAGGCGATGGCCAGCTCCGAGCGGATCTTCAAGCTCCTCGATACCGAGCCCGAACCCGAGCTGGCGTTGATGGAGATGGTCCCGCTCACGAAAGTCAAGGGCGGCATCGAGTTCAGGAACGTATGGTTCGCCTACGACGGCGATGAGTTCGTGCTCAAGGACCTCAGCTTCAGCGTCGAGCCGGGGCAGAAGGTCGCAATCGTCGGCGCGACCGGAGCAGGCAAGAGCAGCATCATCAACGTCCTCACGCGACTCTACCCGATCCAGAAGGGGCAGATTCTCCTCGACGGCGCCGAAATCGCCCGCCTGCCGCTCTGCCGCCTGCGGCGCGAGATCGGCGTGGTGCAGCAGGAGGTCTTCATCTTCAGCGGTTCGATCTCCGACAACATCTCCCTGGACGACGCGGAGATCAGCGAAGAGCGCATCCACGATGCCGCGAGGCTGGTGAATGCCGCACCCTTCATCGAAAAATATCCCGACGGCTACGGCACCTTTGCCACCGAGCGCGGCAACATCTTCAGTGTCGGCCAGAAGCAGTTGCTGAGTTTCGCCCGAGCCCTGGCCTTCAATCCCGGCATCCTAGTGCTCGACGAGGCCACCGCCAACATCGACACCGAGACCGAGATCCTGATTCAGGAAGGCCTGCAACGCCTGATCGCCGGCCGCACCTCGCTGGTCATCGCTCACCGCCTTTCCACTATCAAGGAAGTCGACAAGATTCTGGTGATGCACCGCGGCCGCCTGGTCGAGGAAGGCAGCCACGAGGAACTCCTCGCCAAACGCGGCATCTACTACAAGCTATACCAGCTTCAGTACCGCGAGCAGGAGACTCCCGCTGATTGACACCCTCTGCAACTATCCATAAACTTCTCTGATTCCGTCCGACGGGAGTTCCACAAATGCTACGCCGCATATTGAGAACTGTTGTTCTTGCCGCACTCATGATCGTGGCGTTTTCCCCAAACCTCTTAGCCGACAAGCACATCGTCGAGGAAGTCACTCTGGATGACGGCGGCAAGACAGCCGAAGCCCACCTCTGGCTCGGCTCGAGGCGCATGGCATATTTTGATCCCTTCGCCAACATCACCACCATCGTCCGCCGGGATATCCAGAAAATATTCATCGTCCTGCACGAGAGCGAGGAAGTTATCGAAGTCGATCTGCCGCTCAAACTGCCCGAGGGATTCGACAGCCTCTTCTCCGAGATAAAGATGCGCTGGCGGACCAGCAGGTTGAACGAGCGGCGGACCATTGGCGCATGGGATTGCAGCAAGGTAGTGATTCGGGGCCGGGGAAACATCAACGTGGATATCGAATTGTGGGTGACGGACGGCGCCAACCTCGATTCCGAATCCCTCTACTCGCACTTCAGCGAAGCCTTAAACCTGTCGCCGCTCTTCAGCGGCTTCGGCGAGGCACTCGAAGGCCTTGGAGGAGCATTCATCGTCGAGTTCTCCGCCTCAACAAACAAACTGGGCTTACGCAGCTCCTCAGTATCGCGGGTGAAAACGATCGACAATGAACCGCCGCACCCTGAATCCTACGAACCGCCCGACGGTTTCAAGCGATTAAAGTTCGATTTCAAGTCCTATCTGCAGCTGATCCGGATGGGCTACTGCCCTGGCTTTCCCGCCGAAGTTTGACATCCCCCAAGTCTCTCTGGTAGTTTCTCACTCCTGTATGAAGCAAGGGGAGGCGTGTTAATGCCGGCAAAGAAAGAAGCTCAGTCCAAACCTGTCGAAATGTTTGAATCTGCACTTAAAATCTTCTGGAGTGGCAAATTCGAGCAGGCTGTCAAGGCTTTCGAGAAAATTACCAACGATCATCCCGAAGAAATTACGCTTGTTGATAAATGCCATTCTCTGATCAAAGTCTGCAGCAACCGCCTGGAAGCGGAGTTCAAGCCTACCACGGTGGAGGAATTGTTTCTCGCCGCCACTTACCACCTCAACAACAACGAGTACGATGAAAGCATCTCTTATCTGAAAAAAGCTCTTAAGAAAAAGAGCGGCAACGACGCCTACCTCTTCACTCTGGCATGCGCCTACGCCCGCTGCGGGGAAAAGGAAGAAGCAGTCGAAACCCTGAAGCAGGCGATCAAACTCAACGCACACAACCGTTACTACGCCCTTAACTGCACCGATTTCAAAAAGCTTGAGGGCGAATCCGGTTTTTTCAAGCTCCTGGATAAGTAGAGCTACGCGATTACGTCGAAAATGCAAGAAGAAATAAGAAAAATACTCATTGAATTGGGCGAAGATCCGAGCCGCGAAGGCCTCAGGAGGACACCTCTGCGCTACGAGGAAGCGATGCGCTTTCTCACCAGTGGATATGATCTCAAACCTGAGGAATTTATTAACGGAGCGATCTTCCAGCAGGACTACGACGAGATGGTCACTCTGCGGAATATCGACTTCTACAGCCTCTGCGAGCACCACCTGATCCCCTTCTTCGGCAAGTGTCACATCGCCTACCTGCCTAAAGGCAGGATTATCGGCTTGTCCAAGATTGCACGCATAGTGGAAATGTTCTCGCGCAGAATCCAGCTCCAGGAGCGCTTGACCACGCAGATAGCGGAATGCCTGCAGGAGACCGTTAAACCGCTGGGGGTAGCGGTAGTCGTCGAAGGATTCCATCTTTGTATGGCTATGCGCGGCGTGCAAAAGCAGAACTGCTGGTGCGTCACTTCGGCCATGCTCGGCGCATTCCGTAACGATCCCAAGACGCGCAACGAATTCATGAAACTGGTGACGGCCCGACCGCCATCCTGAAACCTCCTAACCGACTGAGTCCCAGCGAATTATTCTGCTTCTAGGCATAGCTGTTTCGTGCTAGACTTTTTTCCCTGTTGAGGCATGTTTCTTCAATGCGAGCGGAATTCGAGAGACATTAACTGAGGGGCTTCAGGATGACAGATACTTTCGTCCCGAAATACCTATTCCTGACTAAAGGCGTAGGTTGGCACAAGGAGCAGTTGGCCAGCTTTGAGGTTGCGCTGAGAAAGGCTGGAATCGCAGAGTTCAACCTGGTAACCGTCTCCAGCATTTTTCCTCCTCATTGCAAGATCTTATCCAGCAAGGCCGGTTTGGAGATGCTCAAGCCCGGACAAATCATTTTCACCGTCAGGAGCCAGGCGCAAACCGACGAGCCGCACCGCCTGATATCCGCTTCCATCGGCGTGGCCCGGCCCACCGACCCAAGTCTCTTCGGCTATCTCAGCGAACATCACGACTTCGGCAAAAAGGAAGAGGAGGTCAGCGATTACGCCGAGGACCTCGCCGCAGGCATGCTCGCAACAACCCTGGGGGAAACTGAATTCGATCCTGAAGAAAGCTGGGATAACAAGCGCGAGCTCTACAAGATCACCAACAAGATCGTAAAATCCCGCAGCATAACCCAAACGGCTGTCGGTCGGCGCGGTGTCTGGACTACTGTGATCGCCGCCGCTGTGCTGATTCTCTAGAAAGGAGGCAAAATGGCAAAACAACATCCCTATTCACCAACTACTCCCTTCGTAGTAGACAGCACCGACAACGCCGAATCGATCCTCAGCAAGATGCGTCATGTCTCCTTCCAGGGGCGGAGCCTCGCCACTGCTCTTGATATCTGGGAGCGGGCGGTCAAGAGGGGCGCCCGGATCTTCTTCGGGCTCTCCGGAGCCATGGTGCCGGCCGGCATGCGCCTGATCTTCACTCAGCTGGTCCGCCACAAGCTGATCCATTGCATCGTGACGACGGGAGCCAACACATTTCATGACATCCACGAGAGCCTCGGTTTCGACCATTTTATCGGCACTCCCTTCGCCGACGATGTCAAGCTGCGCAAGCAGGGCTACGACCGGATGTACGACACCCTGGCCTCCGACGCCGAATTCATGAAAGTCGACCGTTTCACCATGGATGTGATCAGGAAGATGCCCAACCGGGGCGAACCGATCGGTACGCCCGTCTTCTATCGGACCCTCGGCGCCGCAATCGCCGAGAGGGAGCACCGGCCCGGCTTTGTTGTCGAGGCCTACAAACACGATGTCCCGATCTTCTGCCCCGCTATCGGCGACAGTTCGTTGGGGATCGCCGCCGCGGTCCTGGCTCAAAAACACCCTGAGGAGAAAGTGGTCTTCGATGTCATCGGAGACGTGCAGGAGTTGACGCGTTTGGTTTACGAAGCCGACGAGACGAGCGTCGTGTTCGTCGGCGGCGGAACCCCCAAGAACTTCACTCAGCAGACCGAGGTGGTAGCCTATCTTTTGGGTAAGCCCGTGGCGGGCCACAAGTATTGCATCCAGTTCTCTCAGGACGCCCCGCACTGGGGAGGCCTGAGCGGCTGCACGTTCGAGGAAAGCACCAGCTGGGGCAAGATCCATTTCGAGGCCGATAAGGTAAACGTCTACGTCGACGCGACAATCGCCCTGCCGATCGTCGTCACCGCGCTGATGCAAAGACTGGGGATAAATACTGATGGGGACTCCGATTTACCCTAATTTCCTGAGCCTGCCGCCGGAACTGTCCGATCCCGAGAGGGCCGGCGCGCTCATTCTTCCTCTCCCGCTCGACATCACTGCATCATGGAGAAGGGGTACCGACGACGGCCCCAAAGCGATAATCGAAGCCAGCCACCATATCGAATACTTCGACGACGAAGTGGGCTTCGATCCCGCCGTGGCTATCGGCGGCATCGCCACACAACTAGAACCGGAGCTGCCTACGGATCCGAAAACGGCGACTGTCGCAGTCGAGGCAATTGCCTCGAACCTGCTGAGAGACAACCGTCTGCTCATCTCTCTTGGCGGCGAACATTCGCTTACCTACCCGCTGGTGAAAGCTCACTTGAAAAAATGGCCGGAGCTCTGCGTGCTGCAGATCGATGCGCACGCCGACCTGCGCGAGAGCTACGCCGATTCGCCTTATAACCACGCCTGCCCGATGAAGCGCTTGATGGACCTCGGTGTCCATGTTACGGCACTGGCAATCCGCTCGGCTGACGAATCGGAGGCCCCCTTGTTGGACGGCAATTTGCGGCGCACCTTCCCGGCCAGCGAGCTTGTCGGCCGGGTCACCGAGAGGCTGGAGGAGATCATCGACTCACTGCCTTGCGAGAACCTTTATATCACCATCGATCTCGACGGCCTCGATCCGTCCGTCGTTCCGGCCGTGGGCACGCCTGTCCCGGGAGGATTAGGTTGGTTCGAAACTCTGGAGATTCTGAAAACAGCAATTCGAGAGAAGAATCTTGTCGGGGCGGATGTCGTGGAACTCAGCCCTCGTGAAGGGCTTCATTACGCCGATTCCGCGGCCGCGCGGCTGGTATTCAAACTCATCGCATATCAAGCAGTTAAGCGAGGCCGGGTGGAATAATTGACACTGTTACGTTGATTTCCTAAACATTTAACTTACAATTGGCAATATGATTCGGCGACTGGATGCGCGTATAACGTTGATTACATCGCCGTGCAGTGCAAGAGACCGAAAATTATTTTAGCGGCCGAAAGCAGATTATGATTGAGATCGTTGGAGTCCGGTTCCGCGAGTGCGGCAGGGTATACTTTTTCAAATCGGGGAAATTCAACCTCAAGCGCGGGGACTATTGCTGGCTCGAGACCGAGCGCGGCGAAAAAATGGCTGAAGTCGTGATGGCGACCACCAAGGTCTATCCGAACACGATCCCCGAGGAGATGGACAAGGTGCTACGCCCCGCGAACCCTGGGGAAGTGGCCGGTACAGAGGCCGACGAGGAGCGTGAGGAGCGTGCGTTCGAAATCTGCATGCGGCAGATCAAGGCGCACGAATTGCCGATGAAGCTCGTCAAGTGCCGCTACATCGAGGGCGGAAAGCGTATCGTGTTCTTCTTCACCGCCGATAGCCGCGTCGATTTCCGCGCTCTGATCAAAGACCTCGCCCGTGAATTCAAGACCAGAATTGAGCTGCGTCAAATCGGAGTGCGCGACGAGGCGAAGATCCTCTGCGGATTCGGCACCTGCGGCCGCTCGCTCTGTTGCTCTTCATGGCTGCCGCACTTTATACCGATCTCGATCAAGATGGCGAAGCAGCAGAACCTCTCGCTCAATCCTCAGAAGATTTCCGGCCTCTGCGGCCGTTTGCTCTGCTGCCTGGCCTACGAAGTTGATTTCGACGGCAAGTTCGAGGACGGAAAGAAGAAAGTCGACTTCGTCGCCCCTCCATGCCGCCCTTACTCACCACCACTCTGAGAATAGCAGGAGCCCGCCGGCAATTTCGCTCTTGCGGCTGACTGCCGTTGTACGCAAAACAGGCCGGTGGCGCTCCGAGATCCACCGGCCCGTCCTTGTATGGCGTAATTTCTAGTACTCAGGTCTGCATGTATTCCAGGTAGAGCTGCTCGAGATTCTCAGCCTCCAACTCCTCGGCCGTCTTGCTCATCACCAGGTTGCCTTCCTTCATGATGCCCACACGGTCGGCGACGTCCTTGGCCCGGAAGATGTCGTGCGTGCTCATCAGCACCGCCTTGCCCTCTTCCTTCAGGCTCCGCAGCAGGCCCATGAATTCCGAGCCCGCCTTCGGGTCAAGGCCGCTCGTCGGCTCGTCCAGCAGAATCGCGGGCGCATTCTTGGTGATCGCGATCGCGATGCCCAGCTTCTGACGCATGCCCTTGCTGAAGTTCTTCAGGCGTTGCTCGAAAGCCTTCTCCTGCAGCCCGACGCGGCGCATCACGTCGTAGTAGTCGTCGCGGCTCATGTCGCCGCGGCCGCCCAGCTTGGTGAAGAAGTCGAGGTTCTGGCGCGCCGTGAAGTTGCCGTAGAGCATGACGTTCTCGCTGACGTAGGAGACGAACTTCTTGGCCTCCAGCGGGTTCTTGGTGACGTCGATGTCGTTGATCTTGGCTGTGCCGGCGGTGGGCTCGATGAAGTTGAGGAAGAGGTTGATGGCCGTGGTCTTGCCGGCGCCGTTGGCGCCGAGCAGGCAGTAGATAATCCCCTTCTCTACCCTGAGGTTGAGGTGGTCCAACGCCAGCAGGCCGTCCTCGTAACGCTTCGTCAAATCAATCGCTTCGATCATTTTTCCCTCGCTCGTGCAGCTCTGTTAATCCTCAAATAATTAGACTATGCAAGACAGCATTTGGTTTACCGCCTGCTTAGTTTTATACCGAATATTACGATGCCGAGAACGATGCCGATGAGCAGGACGATCAGGATCAGGCGTCCCCAGATATCCGGTTTTTCCTTGATCTCGACCGTGACCTCCTTATCGTCGGCCTCTACGATCTGGTTGCGGGTTTTGGCCTCGACCTTCACCTTGAGGATGTGCTCGCCGACAGTGGCGCTATCCGGCGGGCTGAACTGGATCTTGACCTTCTCCTGGCTCTCGGGCATCAGGCTGGCGAGGAGGTCGGGCTCGATCGTGTAGTTCCACTCGGTATTCGGCAGATCGGCGGTGATCTGAACGTTCTTGAGCTCCCCTGTGCCGGAATTCTTGACCGTCAGGGTCATCTCAACCTGTTGATCAGGTTCGATCGCATAATAGAAGGTGCTGGCGCTGACCTCGATCTCGCCGACGCCGAGCGGAGTGATCGTCAACTGTGCCTGGTCGGCCTGCAGCTGGTTCAGCTCATCCATCGGGATGCTGTCGGCGCCGAACTCGGCGGCCATGCGGTCGAATTTCTCCGCTTCCTTCGAGGCGAGAACCAGGGCGGTGAACGGAATCGTCTGGTCTACCTGGACCTTCTCGCTCTTGCGCGTAGGCATAGTCAACTGCAACTGGATACGCTTGCGTATCTTGCCTTCCGTAAAGTTGACCGTCTCGATGCGCTGGTTGTTGTTTTCCGGGTCGATGAAATTGTAATAGATCTCTCTCGGTATATTGGCGACGCGCAGCGAGAAGGCGGTATCGCTGGTGAAGCGCTGAAGATCGATGTTGTAGGTTGCCGTGCTGTCGAGCTCGGCCTGCAGGCTGAGGATCTCGCTCGTCATCTCGACGCCGCCCGTCGCGCTCTCCAGCTCGAGATAAACCGGCTTGGTGATCGTCTTGTCGCCAAAACTGATAATGATGTCGCAGATCTCGACGTCGCGCAGCAGTTCGAACTCCAGGCTCGCCTTCGCACCGGGACCCAGCCTGTCGATCTTCTTCTCATAGGGCTTGGATATCATCACGTCCTGCCCGGTTTCGGTGCGCGTCTTGAGGCTGACGAAGATGTTGTAGACCTCCATTAGGTTGATGACGTCGTCAAATGCGAGCCCTTGGCCCTCGAGGTACGGCAGTGTTTCCTTGATCGCCGTCTCGAAGGACAACGACTCCTCGCTCAGCATCTCGCGCACATCGACCTGGCCGTCCCCGGACTTGGTGCCGAAATCGCCGCCGGCCATCGGCGTCTGCCTCGCGCCGAACGACTTGATCTTGGACAGCTCGAACGAACCGCCGGCCTCATTCTTGAGATATACGATCACCAACTTCTTACCGTCGGACTCGACATGCTTGACCGCGCGCTCGACGATGACGTTGGAAGCGTTGAACAGGATGCGCATCAGAGCCATGTCATAACTGATCTTGGCCTGGCGGTAAGCATTCAGGCGCTGCTCGAACTCTGAGGCGGAAATCAGCTTGTTTTCGAACTGCTCTTTGGAGCGCATGAATTCCTTGGCAGCCTGACCCAAGTTGATGAAGCTCTGGTTGAGCGAAAGCAACATGAACTTCTCAGCATTGGGATCGTAAGTGACCTGAGCAGCCAACGGCGCGGCGGCAGCAAAGGAGAGCGCCGCAACTATCAGTAAAATTAGTAGATTACGTTTCATCTTTTTTTCAACTCCCACCAAATGGACTTTTCCTTGATCCTCCCACAAATAACAATACGAAAGTCTCGGGAAAAAGTTTGTAAAAAAACACACTCATTGCGATTCCGACACCAATCTCACCACCCGAATTAGACTCCGGCAAGGCATTAAGGTTAATTCGAACCTCACTTGAACGACTTGCCAACCTGCGAAAGCAGGAACGCGAGATCGGCGACGTCGATGTAGCCGTCGTCGTTGAAATCGGCGTCGGGATTGAATCCCCAGCTACCGCGCCTCGCACGCAACACCGCCGTCAACAGCAGCAGGTCGTTGTCGTCGACCGCCAGCGAGCGGTTGACATCTCCCTTGAAGGCCGCCAAGGCCGGGAACCAGAACTCCGCCATCTTAGCGTAACCGGCCTGGTTCGGATGGAGGCGGGCGTCGGAAAACAACTCCAAATCCGCCGGAAAGAGTTTCTGGAAATCGCAGATCGTGATGCCGCGCAGCCGCGCCATCGGATAGATCGCCTCACTGATTGCCGCAGCCTGTTGCACCTTCCAATAGTCACTGTCAAAACGCGGCAGGAGCGTCGCCACAATCGGTATTGCGCCCGCGTCGCGCACCATGTCGGCCATCTTGCCCAAGTTTTCCGATGTTATCTCAGGCGTCAAATCACCATTATTTACATCATTAGTACCATAGAGAATCAACACGTAGTTGAGATGCGGATTTTCTTCGAGCGTAACCGGAAGGCGTGTGAGGCCGGCTAGAGTTTGAGTGGCACTTTCGCCGTCCTGGAGTATTTCCAGGGGCGCGATCTTGTCGGTGTAAACCGCCTTTAGATATGGCAAATAGCCCCCTGTTTCTTCATATTCTGTCTCACTATAAACTACCAAACCCGCCGTAATGCTGTCGCCGAAGGCCAGTGCGTAGACCTTATCCGGCTCGACCTCGAGCGGCTCGAGTTGCCTGGGAGTCCGGAAGCTCAATTCAGAACCGCGCCGTGTGGCGATCTGCGCCGCCGCAGCGGTATCATCCTGCCAGGCCCAGATCTCGCCGTAAGGCCCGGCCGCGGCCATCTTCGGCATGTATACATGGCCGTCGGAAACACCGCGTAAATCCACGGTGAATCCACCTGTCTCTCCCAGCTCGTATCGCAGTCCGAACCAGTTGCCGTTCCTGCCTCCGCCCCAACCGTACGCAGTCGCCAGGCCCGCTGCACCCGCAGCCGCCCGGGGATAAAGCGCACCGCTGATACCCTCTGGAAGCGGCGCCGTGCTGACGGGTCCTAATTTGCCGTCCGACAGTTCTCTGGTCCGAACCACCGCCGTCCAGCGGTCTTGCGTTCCCTGCCAGGCAAGCACGGGAGCGCCACGCTTCGACCTGATCAGCACAGGAGCGGCTATGCCCCCGAATCCCCTGACGCCAAAACGCCTGACCTCGCCTTTCCGTGCCCCGGAGGCTTGTGCCACTGCAATTCGTATCTCCAGTTCACGCCTTTCCTGCCAAGCCATCCAGGGATCCGCACCGCCAAGCAAGCTGAGTGATGATACCGCGCCCGACGCGGACAACACCGATGCACTTAATACCTTCTCTGCATCCGCATCGAGCACAAGGAACCGCACTTCCGCGCCGTAACCGGAGCCGAGGGATATCAGAAGTGCCAGGTTCCCGCCTTCCATGCCGGCAACCGCCAGGCTGTCGGCCATCCCCCCGGGAAGGCCCTCCGGGCTCAGTACCGTGATGCTACGCTCGTTGGCTGTCGCGAGAGCTATTCCTGCGTCCGAGCCTGCGCCCTCGATCCATGCCAGCGCGATGCCGTCGCCGAAAGGCGTCACCTGCAGGCCGCGGGAGCTAACCGCTTCTACGGTGTGAACCACCCGCCAGTGTTCGCCGTCCCAGTCAGATATCTCAATGAATCCGGTCCGGAAACGCCCCATCCAGGCCTTGCCCTCTGAGTCGACGGCCAGATCAAATCCCTCCGCCTGAGCCGCAAGCACGGCCGGCAAGGCAGCCAGTACCAGAGTCGCGATGATTCTCGAAGTTGGGTAATTCATTGCAGCTCAACCAGATAGTCCCTGATCTTCTCGCTCAGAGGATTGATGAAATTCAAAATGTTGCGCAGGCGGACTTCCATTTGTGGAAGCTCCTCCTCAGTCTCGGCCTCGCCATTGAAAGTGAAGATCTTCGGCTCAATGATCAGGTTCCTGTTTTCCATCAGAATGCGGCCGCCGAGAATCACATCGGCTTTATACGATTGCCGGAACAGCCGCGCAATCTCCATGCTTGGGGTGTCTTCGGGTGACAAGCCCGCTCGCGTGGAAGTTGCCTCGAACGTGTCACGCCCGACCGACTCGGCGCTGATAAACCTGTCGTTGTCGAAAATCCTCTGAATAATCAGCGGCAAGCCGTTGATGATGGTATCGAGCTCAGTAGACTTGGTGGCGTTGGCGAAGGGTAGAATCAGCAATTTCTTTTCCCGTTGCTGCTGATCGTTGAGCTCAACGTCACTGCGCAGGGTCCCCTCAGCGGTATCCTCAGCCGGCGCCTCCGCCTGCGGGGTGGGGCTGGAGCTCTCCGTGAACAACAGTTCCCCTTCGCCGCTCTGACCGCAGCCGGATGCCAGCAGCGACAAGAGCAGCAGTGCGGGAATGGTTGCACGTAAATAGAACACAGCTCTCCCTGTACGCATGGTCCACGGAGTATAGCAAACGGCTATACAAGGGTCAATAAAAGGGGGCGATGCAGCGGTGTAACACTCTGAATCACAACCGCTTAGCGCCCCCAGTGTCAATTGGGCTCTGCTCTATTTGACTTCTCTGACGACTCGGAAGCCAACGTACTCGGAAGAGGGGGCTTTGAGGGCGGCCCGGTCGTCGCGTGCTTGGATCGCGCTGCCGCCGCGGACAAGGGCTTCCCCTTCCCCGCCGACACACCACTCCGCCGCATTGCCGCCGAGATCGAATACCGCCGCTTTACCGCCAGGCTTCATCCGGCCGACCTCCTGCAGCAGGAAGGGACCGTCGCCGAGTTCCATTACTTTCTTCTTCAGAGTCTCGGCGTCGTCGGGATTGAGCTTGTATCCGGCCCAGTAATCCAGCGTGTTTTCGTCGGCAGCCGCTGCCTTTGCGGCCTTCAGCATCTTTTCCATCTCAGTCGCTGTGGGTAAGCGATAGGCGTCGCCCGTCTGCCCGCTCAGCCATTCGCAATACGCCTGCGCGCGCTCGAAGGAGATACCGGTTACAGGATAATCGCCCGTCCCGGCAACGAAGCGGTAACTGCTGTCGAATCGCTGCCACTGCGCCCGCGTGACCTCAAAGCGGCCGACCTCGAGTCCGGCGCACTTCACAACCTCGGGTATCAGGAGTCCGTCGGCGTCGTCGCCGTAGAACTCGCCCACAACCTTGATCTTCATCCGCTTGAAAGCGATATCGAGCGGCGAACCTTCCTTGAACGCGGGATTGGGCTTCTCGTAGGTCCCGAAGAGATACTTATCGAACCAGGCAAATTCCTCTTCCATCTTGCGGCGTTGGTGCGTAAAGGTGCGCAGGCCATGCGGCTCGCCGGGGAACATCAGGTAGCGCACCGGCGCCTTGCCGAGCAGTTGCAGCGCGCGGTATTGCTCCATTCCCTGCTCGGTCGGCACGTTGGTGTCCTGCGTGCCGAAGAAGACGATCCACGGCGTCTTCACCTTGTCCATGTGGAACAGCGGGGACTTGTCGATGTAGGTCTGCGGGACCTCCCAAGGCGCGCCGCCGAAGTAGTAATTATCGAAGGTCGGGCCGAACATGCAGTTGCCGTAATCGCTGCTCCAGTTGACTTCGCCGGCTCCGGGAGCAACCGCCTTGAAGCGATCGGGATACTCCAGCACGAGGGCGATGCCGAGGATGGCTCCGTTGCTCCAGCCGATGATTCCCTGCTTATCGGGATCGACCATCCCCTTCTCGATCAGCATGTCGGCGCCGTTGATGATGTCCGGCAACTCGAGTTCGTAATACTTGCCGCCGCTGATCGACTCGGCCCACGCCTGGCCGTAGTTGCCGCTGCCGTGATAGTTCACCCGCAAGACGAATGCGCCCTTGCCGGTCATCAGGTTCGGATAGCACGACCAGCGGTCTTCGAAGAAGATCGTGTCGGTGCCGGTCGGGCCGCCGTGAATCTGCAGCACGAGCGGATACCGCTTCCCCGCCTCATAGTTGTGCGGATAGTAGAGTATCCCGTCGACCTCCTCGTCGAGGGCGCCTGTCCAGCGGACCACTTCGTAGCGCGCCATCTGCTTGTTGCGCAACGGCTCATTC
Source organism: Acidobacteriota bacterium (assembly GCA_035530855.1). Lineage (GTDB taxonomy): Bacteria > Acidobacteriota > DATKUA01 > DATKUA01 > DATKUA01 > DATKUA01. Next base: position 18,470 of record DATKUA010000202.1, read on the forward strand.
AGGCTGACGAATTCGCGCAGCCCCGCCAGCCCGGCTCCATCGAGCTTGCCGTTGTAATACTTCGGCGGATTGTCGGCCCAGGAGAAAACAACCGCCGTCGTTATCCCGTCTTTCGCCAGCGAGAAGTTGTATAGGTGGTCGATGTCGTCGACCTCCAGCATCTCTTTTTTCCACGTGTCGCCTTCGCGGGTGTAACGCGCATAGGCAAACTTGTAGCCCGCCGCGAGAGAGGCGATGAAGCCGTCGGGCGTGACGGCGAAACTCCTCCCCAGTCCCCACTCGTGTTCCAGGGGAACCTGCTCGTACTCGCCCGATTCCAAATCGTACCAGTAGAGAAACCTCGCGCCGGCGCCCTGGTTCACGTAGTCGGAGGTGTGAGTGCGCCGGAAATAGAAGCCGAAATCGTCGAGCGCCCAGGCGAATCCAGAAGGGTAGAACAACGGATCGGGGAATATCTCCTTGGCGGTGCCTTCCTGCAGGTCGCGCAGATAATACTTCGGCTTGTTCTTCGGATCGGGCACGTATGGAGTAAGCGGGTGGACGGTGACGATGTAGCGCTTGTTGTGCGAGAGAGCATAACCCCTTATCGGCAGGGCGTTGTCAGTCAAACGCTGCAATTTCTTATCCTTTACCGAAAATTCGAACAGGCGGGTGGGATAGAAAGCGTCGGGGTCCTCTACTACGATCGTGTCATCCTTTTTCTCTTTGAGCTGATTCTCCCGCAAGTATGCGTCTTCGCGCGCAAGGATCAGCATCCGCTCGTTGTCGAGCCACTCGAATCCGTTTACGCCGCGTTCAAGCGATGTCAGCTGCCAGGGCTCGCCGCCGAAGGGATTAATCAGCCATATCTGCGCACCCCGGCTCTCTTCCTTGCCCTCACCCTTGCGGTTGGAGATGAAAGCAATCATCTTGCCGTCGGGCCGCCATTGCGGCGAGGTGTCGTTGTCGTCGCCACGGGTCAACTGAATGACGTCCATTTCGCCGGTGGCGCTACTGAGGTAGAGATCGTAGACGAAAGTGTCTTTCTCTTTGCCGGGGCTGCGCTTCGACCAGACAATGGTCTTGCCATCGGGAGAGAACTCGAAACCTGAAGCGCTCTCGATCTTGATTACATCGTCGATCGTCCAGGCGCTCTTGCCGCCGGAATCTTCCTCATCGGCGACGGCTGCCATAGGGATCGACAGACATAAAAATACTGCCAGGGCGATTCTCATAAAAGCCTCCTCTTCGCAAATCACCGGCATTCAGGGTAGCAATTTACTCTTTGTTATCAGCTGATCACTTGGTGGGGTTGCGTTTGACAATCATCACGGGGCAATCGGTCATGTGGACCACTTTCTCGGTTGTCGAGCCGATCATGATCCGCTCCAGCCCCCCGGCTCCGTGTGAAGCGATTACTATCAGGCAATCCTTGCCTTCCTTCGAGAGCCGAGCGATCTCCGTGGCCGGCTTGCCCTCGGCTATTACCTTTGAATAAGGGACATCGCAGCCCGCATCGCGCATGAACTCGTCGATCGCGGCTTCGGCGCGCGACTCGAGCTCCGGATCGAGCTCCAGGAGCGACTCCTTGCCGATCGCATAAAAACTGGGATGGACGCTCTGATCGATCACGTGCACCACCCGCAACTCCGCATCGACCGCTCCCGCCAGCGCTACGGCATAGCGTGCCGCATGCTTGCTGTGGTCGGAAAAATCGATCGGCAGCATTACGCTTTGAATGTCGACGCGCTCGGGCGGAGGGCCGTCACCGCAGCGCACCACCAGCACGGGGCAGTTGCAATGGCGGATCACGCGGTCAGCCACGCTGCCCATCAGAAATCTGCCCAGACCGGTGCGGCCGTGCGTTCCGATTGTGATCAGGTCGATGCCTTCCTTTTCGATGAAATTGAGAATTTCGTCCGAGGCCGACACCCCCCGCTTGACGACCTGGCGAATCTCTACTTCCCCCTTGTCCGGTATTGAGGTCTCGAGACGCGTATCAGCGTTCTCGATCAGCGTTTGCACGACCCGGTCCAGATCAGGAAAACGCGAATAAACTTCGTCGCCGACATCGTCTCCGTGCAGCACGACGGCGTGGAGCATCGTCAGCTCGGCTTCGAAATTTTTTGCCAGCATTATGGCCCATACCAGCGCATGATCGGCGCATTCGCTGAAGTCCGTCGGGAAAAGGATCTTATTAATCGCGATCATTCCGCCCTCCCGGTTATAGGATTCCTCAGGATCCAATATAGCAAAACGCCCCGGCCCCGGCACGCTATTTTAACCAGGGGATTCCCATCGTGAGGGGATCTATGTGCATTGCCAGGCAATCCCGGTCACGGTTGAGAGCTTTCCTCCAACGGGGGCAAGTTCAAATACACCCCACGGGGAAGGCGTGCCAAATTTCGATAGGCATGGCTGCGCAGCGCGGGATTGAAAGGCTCCAATTCCTGCGGCTCGATCCCTAACTCCTGGCAAATCTTCGCCAGCGTATCCGAATACTTCAGCTTGTGCCGGCGAGGTGTCAAAGCCGGCTCGATCGGCAGGGGGCCGTAATGAATTTCGAAGTGCTCCAGCACCTCGATGATCGCCAGAAAGGCAGGGTAGAAATTGCGGCCGGCGAACCCGAAGCTTCGGCTGCGATAGCGCTCGATGATAGTCTCTATTTCGCGTGTACCCAGGCTGCGGATTGCTCTTTTCATCGAGCCGGCACCCTGGTTGTAAGCAGTTATAGCCAGCGGCCAGCTGCGCAACTGCCTGTAGTTGTCCTTCAGCAGAAGCGCGGCCACCTCGGCGCTGCGCCAGGGATCAATGCGCTCGTCGACCGCGGAGTTGATGTGCAGATGCGGCCTAGCCGCCACCTTTGTCAGCTGCCATATTCCCACGGCGCCCGCATAACTCTGGGCCTCGTAGCTGAAGGCGCTTTCCAGATGCGGCAGCAGGGTTAATTCAGGCGGCAACTTCAACTCCTCGAAGATCTCGAGGTATGTGGGGAAATAAAGGCCCGAGCGGATGATGCTGGTCTTCAGCATGTCGCGCAGGCCCCTCTGCACCCTCACTTGCTGATCGGCCCCACGATATTTCTTCACTCCACCCCTGGCGTGCATCAGGTTGTAAAGTCGCTTGCGCTCACCGACAAGCTTCTTGGGATCGTAGCGCGAAGAGGTCAGGAATCTCAGATGATCGCGATAGCGCTTCAAGACGCGTAACGCTGCGCTCCTGATGCTGTCGAAGCTGTATTGATCGGCACCGGGTTCGTCACGCAGGTCCACAAGCGCATAAATCCTCTCGAGATTATGGCTGTCGTGGATCAAAGCCTGATAGGAATTGACGTCGGTATAAATACGCTTCCAGAAGTCCACCCGCGGGCGGAGTTCCTCGGTCACCAGAAAAGTATCGAAGCTGGCCGGCACGGGACGCGCTACGGGCTCAGCCGTGCTCTCGATTGTCCGCTCGAGCCGGATCAGTTGCGCCACCTGTTCCGCAGCGGTTGGGAAATACGCCTGCCACCATTCCCGGAATCGGCTCTCGGTAGGCGGGTATGAGGCCGGCATGAGGAACAGCAACGCGAAGGCGGCCAGGCCCGCTCCGACGGCGGTTATCCTGATCAGGAGGGCTTTGCTCATCTGGACGCCGGGTCGCAACGGATTAGTTTGTGAAGGCCTGTAGCATTTCCGACAAATCAATCTCGATCTTGGTCTTGGGCGTCTCGATCACCCGGCCGACTTCCTCGCCTTCGCGCAGGACGATAAATGTGGGCACGAGCTCGATCTCCCAGCCCTCGAGCAACTCCGCCGGCTCGTCCTTCGGGCGGTTGACGCCGATGTACTGGACCTCGATGTTTGGATTGTCGGCAAGCTGGATGGTCTTGATGAACGCCGGCACGTGCTGGATCGAATCGACGCAGTCGGTGCGATAGAACACTTTGATCAGCACGGGTTGCGAGACCGCTTTGAAGATTGCCAGAGCGCTCTCGTCGGGGATGTAACTGAACACGCCGTCGGCGTACTGCTCGTCATGCGAAATCACCTCCTCTTCGGTGAATTCGCCGACGTAGCGCTTGGGCTCCGGGTCGTCCTGCGCCAAAGCCGATGCGAAGGGTAGAAGGATCGCCGCCACGGCAAACACCATTGTCAGTCTGCTCATTGCCTATCCCCCATCAATTCAATACTCAAGATTTTATCACCCGTCATCAAAATGTCAGCAATCTCCATTCCACTCTTCACCTTGGCAAAGATTGTATAGCCTCCGTCGAGATGTGGCTGAGATGAGAGCGTTATGAACCACTGGCTGCCGCCGGTGTCCTTGCCTGCGAGCGCCATCCCGACGGCGCCGCGCACGTAGCTGTGCCTGTTGATCTCGCAGCGGATGGTGTAACCGGGTCCGCCGGTGCCGTCGCCCCGCGGGCAGCCAGCCTGCACAACGAAGTCGGGCACAACCCTGTGGCTTGCGATGCCGTCGTAAAAGCCCTTGCGAGCCAGGCTGATGAAGCTGTAGGCAGTCAGGGTGGCGTTGTCGAGGAACTCGAAGGTGACGTCACCCTTGGTGGTTTTTATCACTGCACCTGTCACTTCGCGTGTCTCCCTGATCCTTTCCAGGTAATCCTCCTCGGTCAAATCCAGTGCCTGAGGGCCGACTTTGCTGCAGCGATCTTCGCCATCGATATCTTTCAGCAGCTTCGCCGCCAGCAACCTGGTGCTGCGATCGGGATCGCTCAGAGCCTCTCCGAGCACCGCCAGTGCTTTCTCATTACCCGCGAGTGCCGCCAGAACGTTCAGCAGCTCGGCCTTCGCCTCGGGGTCGGGCTTGTCTTTTATCCCAAGGTAGAGTTGCGCCAGACGCTCCCCCGCTTCCGGACCGACCTCCTGTGCATAGGCCGCGGCCGCGGTGGACATGATCACCGGATCATCGGATTGAAGCAGCTTCTCCAGCGTCTCCCGCCCGCCATGTCCCTCGGTCCGGACGATCGACGAAACCGCGGTGGAGCGAACCCCGGCGCTCTCGTCGCCGAGAGCGATTTCGAGTAATTCCCAAGGTTTGCCGCCGAAAGTTGTATGAATCAATGCGGCAGCCGCAATCCGCACAGTCAGGCGCTCATCCTTGAGAAAACCCTCCAGCTCGGCGGTGGGATCCAGCTCTCCCCTGGCGATTAGCGAGGTCAACGCCGCGGCGGCCAGGGCTTCATCCTCTCCCCCCAGCATTTCACGCAGCGGCTCGCTCAGCTCCGGTTTAACAATGCGCTGCGACATCCGCACGGCCTCCAGGCGAACGTGCGGCGCCCTGTCCGATAAGGCAGTCAGGTAGGGTTGCAGCATGTCATCATTCCAACGCACCGCGGCAGTCCTCGCGGCATTGATCGCGACGCCGTCATTCTCATCGGCTAATAGAAAGGCGATTATACCGGTTACTTCGGGAGCATCGGGCGCCGAGGCGGCCAGCCTGGCGGCATACTTGCGAATCTCCGCGTCGCCGTCAGAAGCCATCTCCTGCAGCAATTCCAGCGGAAAGGCGGGAGAAGCGCTCTCCTCGCCCGGGCGGCGCCAGGGAAACCTGGTCAGATGAAAGGCGGCATCGGCGCGAAGGTTCTTGCTACCCTCGCTGAAAACACCTATCGCCGCGGGCGTGGTCCTGCCATCCGCGAAACGCCAGGAGGTCAGCAGCAGGGTTCTCAGAACTCCCTCGTCTTTCTCCGATTCGAACATCCTGAGGATCGACTCGACCGCGGCCTCGGCGCGCCCCCCGAACTTCGAGAGCGCTTCCGCGGCGGCCGAACGCACCTCGGGCGATTTGTCTTGAAGCGCCACCACAAGCTGCTGCACGGCCTCGAATTCCATCGCCTCGCCGAGAGCGAATGCCGCCATCGTGCGAACCGACGGGTCTTCGTCTTCAGCCATGATTCTTTCGAGCTGCGGGCGGAACCAATCGGGGCAGTCGAGCATCCCGATTCTACCCAGCGCCAGGCAAGCCCTCGCACGCACTTCGGCCGACTCGTCCAGCAGAATTTCGCCGAAGAATTCCTTCTCGGCATCCCGGCTGTCCTCGTGTTTCAGGATCTTCGCCAGGATAGTGTCGCTCAAACCTGCCTCGGGTGACGGCTGGCATGCCTGGAAACAAATAAACAACAATGGCAAAGCGATCAGGATTGCTGGCGCGGCTTTTTTGATCATTTCCTGCCCCCCGTGAAACCCATCGAATATGGACCCGAATGCCTGTGAATACTCCCGGATGATACTATCACCTTATGACCCCAAATACTCCAGCAAAGCACGCGGACCACGGAGCCGCCCCGCCCCAACCCAATTGCGGCTGCTACGTTCTCATCCTGAGGCTGCCGGAGGACACGACTTCTTCCGTGGGAAGCCTTGGATCGATTAACTTCGACGAAGGCAGATACGCTTATGTCGGGCGCGCAAAGAAAAACCTCGCGCAGCGTATCGCGCGGCACTTTCGCGGTTCCAGCCGCCGCAGATGGCATGTTGATTACCTGCGCCGGTACGCAGCAGTCGAAAGTGTCTACGTGTCGGCCTCCTTGGATGAATGCGCCATCGCGGCCCGCATCGCGGCATTTCCGGGCTCCGAGGTTGTGCCGCGCTTCGGCTCGAGCGACTGCCGTTGCCGCGGGCACCTGATTCGGCTTGCGAGTGGAATGCCCCGCCTGGACGGATTAAACGAATTCAATATCAAAGGCCCGAGCGGCTGTTGACCCGTCGCTTTCGCTGGCGGGATAATCTTTTTTCGGATAAACTGTTTCAAAATCCAGAGGCCTTGTTTTTTCCAATGGCCGCCAGCAACAGGCGGCATCCGGAGGGTCAAAAGATGCACAAGGTTGTCCGCTTCGTGCTTTTATTCGCCGCTCTTGCGAGCGCCTTGATTATCATCTCCTGCGCCACTAATCCGGTCACGGGCAAGCGCGAATTCGTGCTGATGACCGAGTCGCAGGAGATCTCGATGGGCCACGATGCCGATCAGGAAATTGTCGCGCAGTACGGCCTCTACCCCGATCCTGAGCTGCAGGCGTACGTCAACGGGATCGGCCAGGAGATGGCGGCTCTTTCACACCGGCCGCACCTCGAGTGGCACTTCCGCGTGCTCGACACGCCGGTTGTCAACGCCTTCGCCGTACCTGGCGGATATATCTACCTGACACGCGGCATCCTCGCTCACCTCAACAGCGAAGCCGAGCTGGCGATGGTCGTCGGCCACGAGATCGGCCACGTCACCGCGCGGCACAGCGTCAAGCAGTACACCCGGCAGATAGTGCTGATGGGCGGGCTGCTGATCGGCATGGCTGCCAGCGAGAAGTTCCGCAAGTACGCGCCGTTGGCGATGGTCGGAGTTCAGCTATTATTCCTGAAGTTCAGCCGCGACCAGGAGCGCCAGTCGGACGACCTCGGCGTCCTCTACGGCTACAGCGCGGGCTACGACCCAAACCAGTTCGACGACTTCTTCGCCACACTCAATCGAATGAAGGAGGAGAGCGGCGGGGGCATCGGCCTGCCGGGCTTCCTCTCCACCCATCCCAATACTCCCAACCGCATCAAAGACGTTCAGGCCGAGTGCAAGCGGGTGATGACGGAGAAACCGGCGACAGGGCAACTTGCGGTCGACCGCGACGAGTACCTGCGCCGCATCGACGGCCTCGTCTACGGCGACGACCCGCGCCAGGGCTACACCGAGGGCAGCTCGTTCCACCATCCCAACCTACGCTTCAGCTTCGACTACCCCTCCGGCTGGGAGCTCGCAAACCTCGCTTCGGCCGTCCAGATAAAGCCCTCCTCCGACGACGCCTTCCTCAGCCTCACGATCAGCAGCGATGCCCGCGATCCGCAACAGGCTTTCGACAACATCGTCTCCGAGAACGACCTCAGCGTGCTCGACGCCAACACGCGCAGCGTCAACGGCATGCGCGCTTACCACGGCGTCTGCAGCTACACCGACAGCGACGACAACAGCCTGCAGTTGCGGATCTCCTGCATCGAGAAAGACGGCAATATCTACAACTTCCTAGGCGCCTGCGAGCCGTCGGCTTACAACCGCTACGGTGATGCTTTCGAGAGAACCATCTGGAGTTTCAATAACCTCACCGACCACAGCAAGCTCAACCGCCAGCCGATGCGCATCTCCATCAGCAGGGTCGGACAGACCCAGACCGTCGAGAAATTCCTGCTCAACAGCGGTGTGCAGAGCAGATTCCTTGACCAGGCGCTGCTGATCAACGCCCGCAAGCGCAGCGACCGTGTCGGCGGCAACATGATGATGAAGCTGATTAAATAATCGAATTCCAAGCTTTACATGATAAAAGGCCCCATGGGTCTCTTATCAATTCCGGGACTACCTTTATTTCTTGCTCTTCTTCTCCGCCCTGCGTTTTTCACTCTCCCGCAGGCTCGGCTCGCAGCCGCAATAGTCCTGCCGGTAAAGTTCGTGGACATGGCTGAGCTCGATACTGCGCCGGAATCCATCCTTCTTCTTGAAATCCTGCGGCAGGAAGACAATCTGCTCACGCTCGCCGACCGATTTTCCGATCTCCTCGACCATCCTGGCGTTTTTGTGCGGGCTGACTGTCAGCACCGTGCAAACCACGTCGAAGCCGTTCTCGCGCGCGTACCGCGCTGCGGTATCCAGGCGCATCTCGATGCAGATCCGGCAGCGCTCGCCGCCTTCCGGTTCGTTCTCCAAACCCCTGGTCAACTCCACCCAGCGCTCCGGATCAAAGGGCCCTTCGGCCAACTGAACACCGATCTCGCCGCAGTATTTCCTGGTTTCCTCCAGGCGCCGGTAATACTCCTCGCGTGGGTATATGTTCGGGTTGTAGAAGAAAGCGGTGATCTCGTATTCGTCCTTCAGCCGCTCGACGGGCGAGGTTGTGCAGGGCGCGCAGCAGACGTGCAACAATAATCTCGGTCTTCTATCGGATGAGTTCGGTCTGGTCATCGCCATCCGTATTCCATTGCGACCGCGCTCAACGCGTAAAGCAAACGCCTGGTAACCTCGAAGCCGGCCTTGCGCGCCCGCGGCGAAGTGAGCTGGTTTGTCACCCTCACGCTGAAAACGATGTCAGCGCGCGGCATCGGCCCGAAGCCGATGTAGTTGATGTGGAATCCCTGCCGGGAGCCGCCGCCGGTGCCGGTCTTCATCGCCACCGGGAAACGCGGCGGCGCGATCCAGGCGGCCGTCCCGCCCCACAACGCCACCGCCCTCATCGATTCGACGATCGGCGGCAACCAGGCCTCTTCGACCAGCTTCCTGCCGGTCTCGATTTTCTTCAGGTGGGGAGACAGGCCGAGGAAACCGTCGCCCCCGTGCAAGACCTCCGGCGCGGGCATCACACCGCCGTTGGCGAATGTCGCGGCAATCAGAGCGGCGTGCGCCGTCGTGATCTCGGCCGTGTTGAGCCCGATCGAGAGATTGGCCAGCTGCAGCTCGCTACCCGATTCTGTGATGATGCTCCCCAGAGGGAAGGGATTCCCCGCCTCGGAGTCGAATCCCCAATTCCGCAGTTCGGCCAGCATTCCTTCCCAACCGACCTTCACCCCCAGCTCGGCAAATGCGATGTTGCAGCTAATCGCCATCGCGCGATTCAGGCTTCGCAACGGCCCGGCGGTATATGGGCAGTAGAGGATGCCGCCCCGGTAGCGGATCGCGCCGTTGCAGGTCATCTCGGCAATCTCGGCATCGGGATCGAGACCCGCCCGCATTGCAGCAACCGTGGTGATCACCTTCAAGATCGACGCCGGCTCCAGCCTTTGCTCCAAGGCCGGAGTGCCTCCGCGGCGTTTCGTCCGCTCGTCACTCACCGCCGCCAGCACCTCGCCGCGCCGCGGATCGAGCAGCACGATGCTGCCCCGGTAGCCCTCAATTGCATCCAGGGCTAACTCGCTCAACTGCAGATCAATTCCCAACCGCACGCCCGCCGGCGTCTCCCATTCCGTCAATTCGTCGATGATTGTCGCTGGCACCAGATCCGGTTCCACACCTTCGGCAAACAGAAAGGCACCCGAGCCGTCAAGCTGCCCAACCAGCTCGCCCCTGCGGTCGCGGACGATGGAGACGGCACCTCTTTCCAGCAGCCCCGCCGCCTGCGCGTAGCGCCTGCCGGTCAGGGTCGCCCGCATCGCTTTGGATACAAGTGCCCAGGACGCGGTCGCCGCCTCGCGATCACCCAATTCCAGCGAAGAAGCGGCGAGATAGAGAGGCGCGGTCTTTTCGCCGGCCACCTCAGCCATCCCTGCAAGCCGGCGGCAGGCGGCGAAGTCGCCCGACCTCAACTCGCGCGCCATCAGCAACGACAGGGAAACAGGCATTGACTCGGGGATGTCGCCCGCGTCGAACTCGTCCTCCTCGCCGTCTATCGCTGCGCAAAGGGCCAGGCCGAAGCGGGCTTCACGGCCGTACCAGAGCGAATCCTGAAACCGCTCGAATTCAGCATGCGCCCTCTCGGTCTCTCCGAAAACAAGGGATGTGAACGCCCGCTGCAACTCGGCCTGCTCGCTGATTGCCCCCTCGGCAACAAGCCAGGCCGCAACAGCGGCAAGCGGCACCAACCACAACAAAATTCTGAGAAAGCGTTTAATCGACATCTGATCCTGCGCCCGATGCAATTACTCTTCCCTAACGCGAGAATTCTCTCAAGTCAATGTTATGCTTGAATATAATCCGAATCACATTTAGTCAGACGGACTACGGCCTGCCGGCTGGCTGATTCTGTAAAATTACGCTACAATATAAGGTGCAACACAATCCATTGAGGTTCTCTACACTGAAGTGAGCGACAGAGTTTACGGCAACACACAAGGCCTGAAAGCCAACCAGATCCGCAGGCTGCAGAACATCTACCGCCGCTCAGTCCGCCCGCAAGAACTTGTCAGCACCGATCTTGCCCGCGCCCTGCTTGAGCTATCGCTCGAGTTCGGACGCCAGATCGGCGTCCTCATCAACCGCCGCGGCAAGGTTGAATACGTCGCCGTCGGCAACGCCCACGAGGTTCTCCTGCCCGACTTCAAGCGCGTGCGCGCCGGCACCGGGCGCTTCCGCGGCCTGCGTCATATCCACACCCACCTCGGCCCGAAGGGCCTCAGCCAGGACGATCTGGTCGACCTCGCACTACTGCACCTTGACCTTGTCGCCGCCGTCTGTCCCGACGAAAGCGGCCTCCCCGGCACCACGCACGTCGCCCACCTGATGCCCGGCATCGGCGGCGAGGAGCCGTGGCGTATCCTGCCGCCGCGCCACCTCAGTGCCTGGAACGACAACGTGCTGGAGATGATCAGCTCACTCGAAGAGGAATTCAGCCGCAGCGTCGGGCCGCCGGTGGTTGAGACTGAGCGCGAGCGGGCAATCCTGGTCACCGTCTTCAACCGCGACAAGGCGGCCGCCGAGGCCTCGATGGATGAACTGGCTGAGCTGGCCCGCACAGCGGGCGTCGAGGTGGTCGACAGGGTTCTCCATCGACAGGATTCGATCAACCCCAAGTCGCTGATCGGCAAGGGCAAGCTGCAGGACCTGGCGATACGTAGCATGGGCCTCGGCGCCGAATTATTGATCGTTGACCATAACCTCAGCCCCGGCCAGGCCCGCGCCATCGGCGATACCATCGAGGTAAAGGTGATCGACCGCACGCAGTTGATCCTCGACATCTTCGCCCAGCACGCCGACAGCCGCGACGGCAAACTCCAGGTCGAACTGGCCCAGTTAAAGTATTTGATGCCCCGTCTGGCGGCCAAGGACGATTCTCTCTCCCGCCTCACCGGCGGCATCGGAGCGCGCGGCCCCGGAGAAACCAAGCTGGAGATCGGCCGCCGCCGCATCCAGGAGCGCATCACCCGCCTCGAGCACGAGCTCAAGCGCCTTGCCCGCAGCCGCGACCAACGCCGCGCCCGCCGCCAGCGCGCCGGCATCCCCATCGTCTCGATCGTCGGCTACACCAACGCCGGCAAGAGCACACTGCTCAACTCTCTCACCAACAGCGAAGTCTTCGTCGAGGACATGCTCTTCGCCACGCTCGACACCCACAGCCGCCGCCTGCGCTTCCCGCGCGAACGCGAAATCGTCATCACCGACACCGTCGGCTTCATCCGCGACCTGCCGAAGGACCTGATCGCCGCCTTCAAGGCCACACTCGAGGAACTGCGCGACGCCATCCTTCTGTTACACATCGTCGACGTCTCAAGTGAACAGCTCGAGGAGCAAATGCACTCGGTCGAGACTATCCTCGAAGAACTCGAGTTGGCCGAGATTCCGCGCCTGCTCGCCCTCAATAAAATAGACAAAACCGATCCAGCCCGCGTCGCCGCCGTTGCCGGCCAGCTAGGCGGCTACCCCATCAGCGCCCTACGGCGAGAAGGTTTCATTCCCCTCCTCAAAGCGATGGAGGCACACATCTGGCGGGAATTGACTTCAGAAGCAGTGGTCAAAACGGGAGCCGGAACCGTCAGCACCGAGTAGGATCAGCCGATCCCGATCTTGCCCGACGAGTAATCCAACTCCGAGCCGAAAGCGCTGTGCGGGATTGAGAACACCACAATCACGACCAGCGCGGCGATCCAGGTCAGGTACGGCTTGTCGCCCTTGCGGTTGAAGATCACCGCGATGAGGTAAGCGATCACCGCGATCAGCGTCTTGTTGTCGGTCAGGTCCCAGCCGAAGGGCACGCCCGTCCACAGCGCCCCGAAAGCGTATTGCTGCACGATCGGGCCGAGGATCATCCCGCCGACGAGCAGCAGCGCGAAGGCGAGGAACATGTAGAAGCGGTGGCGCTCGTCCTTGAACGCGGCCATCAATCCCGCGAGGTTGGAGATCAGCATCGCGGCAAAGATGACCACCACGTGGGGCAGCAGCACCCAGCCGGGCACGTCCCCCTTGAAGCGGATGACAATCGGCGCTTTCTCGCCGACGGTTGTCGAGTCGGTGCCGTCGTTGAGCGTCAGGTAGTATTCCAGCTTGCCGGCGGGTGGCTGGTACGGCAGGCGGGCGACAATTGAATTCTCTTCGCGCACGAACTCCGTCGTCTGCCACTCCTCGTTCGTTGGAAAGCGGCGGTACTTGAGCTCTCCGGTGACTTTCTCGTCAGGCATCTCAATGCGGATCTCAGCGTCGTCATCGCCGCCGTGGCTCCGCAGCATCTCGAAATGGTATTGCGTGCCACCGAAAGTCACCGCCGCATCGGCCGGGTGCGTCGGCCCGGTCCGGCGCTGGTAGTAGGCGGCCGCAAACGTTATCAGTATCGCTACGACCCAGAAAATTATCGTCTTTCTCAGCATCTCACCTCTCCTGCCGTCAAACTCTTTACGTGTCCCGTCCGGACATTATTCGTTATAGCGTTACAGATCCTGTTACATGTATGGCAATACCCGGTTTGTTTTTCTCACACCCGGTTCAGTAGCGTGGAAAGATACACGAAAAAAAACTCGAGGGAAAGAGTTTGACAGTGACAATCGACTTTCAGCGCTTCTCGCGCTTTTTCTCGGGGATGAAATTCTGCACCATCATCCCGCCGAAGAACAGCAGCCCGGTCAGCACCAGAATCAGCACGCCGTCGGGATGCCCCAGGAGGCCGGGGATGAAGGTACCGTCGAAGGAGCGCACCAGCGAGAGGCCGGTGAACGACAGGGGCCAGCTGTAGAAATAGCCGATGCCGCTCATCATCGTCACCGCCCCGACAGCCGTGGTCAGCACGATCACAAGTTGCCGCCGCAGCATCAACGCCAGCAGTCCGCCGACGAAGCCGAAGCCCAGCACCACCAGCAGCCGCATCTCCACCGACATCATCGGGATCAGCAGCATCGCCACCCACATTGCCGCCACCGAGCCGAAGACAAAGACACCGAAATAGTAGAAGAGGAAGTAGAACAGGACTGCGCCGACCGCCCCCGCCACGGCCGCCATCAGGTAGAGCCCGATCTCGCCCATCGAGCCCACGACCGGGATGTAGGGGTAGAACGCCATTCCCAGCACGCCGCCGACCAGGAAGCCGCTGAGGCCGAGGACGTACTTGAAGAAGCGGTAGCCGATGAAGCAGAAGAGCCCGCCGAGCACGATCAGCGCGATGGCGATGACGTCCTTGGTCGCCTTCGGCAATTCGCCCAGCGAGGCGAGGTACCGGTCAATAAAATCGCCCGCCCTGATCAGCCAATCCATCCCCGCTCCCTCCGGCCGCCGGCCGCTCGTGCGCAGTTATCGGTTCGGGGATTGTACCATCCTGGAGGACTAATACTCAAGCCCGGCCGCCGCTAAGGCCCTGGAGCGCTTGCCTTTGGCGTCGCTATGCACTAGGTTTGCATCGGGAGTGGAGGGGATGATCGCTGCGGCCCTCCGGGGCCGTGGAGGAAAGTCCGGACTCCACAGGGCAGTGCGCTGGGTAACCCCCAGGGGGCGCGAGCCTACGGAAAGTGCAACAGAGAGCAGACCGCCCGCCACGGCGGGCAAGGGTGAAACGGTGGGGTAAGAGCCCACCAGCGGGGGGGGCGACCTCCCCGGCTTGGCAAACCCCGCACGGAGCAAGGCCAAATAGGTCGGCGCTTGAGGGTGGTCCCGCCCGAGGCCGACGGGTAGGCCGCTTGAGGCGGCCGGTAACGGTCGTCCCAGAGGAATGATCATCGCTCCGCAAGGAGAACAGAATCCGGCTTACACCTCCACTCCCCAAAATAGAAACAGCTTGCTACTTAATCAGAAACCCTCCATGGTTCTCACGCGTCCAATACAAAGGCTCAGGGGGATTGCTGTCCCCTCTTAAGACAATAACCGTCGTCTTTCAATTGCATGTGTCCAGAGCGAAAGGATACTAAACATGCGCACTTCCCTTGCTTTCGTAGCCGTATTTATCGCTGCCGCCTGCTGCTGTGCACAGGAAAAGACAGCCGATATCGAGGAAAGAA
>DATKUA010000203.1:0-5538 GCA_035530855.1 Acidobacteriota bacterium
CGAGGAGGAATTGCTCTACCTCAACCGCCTCGTCGTCGAACGCCTGAAGCTCATCTCGCAGGAGAAGAGCACGAGGGCCATGGGGCGCTTCAACATAGGCGAGATGGTCGAGTTCGAGGACAACGCGGGCGCGCGCAAGACCGGCCGCATCGTCAAGCTCAACAAGAAGACGGCCACGATAATCACCACGGAAGGCCAGCACTGGAACGTGGCGCCGGGGCTGCTGCGGGGCAAGGAATGAAGGGCAGCGATCCGCGGCTGGCAGTCGTCGACGCGGCCCGCGACAGCGAGGCGAGCGAGCTCCCCTTCGGCAAGCGCTGGAACCACGAGACCGTCACCCTGAAGCCTGAGCACCTGGAAGCCCTGCGGCAGGGCCGGCTCGTCGCCGTCGACGTCCAGGCGGAGTATGTGGTGTATCTGAAGCTGGATGTGGCCCCGAAGGAGCTAGGAAATGGCAACTAACTGGCCCCGCATGACAATTGCTGAGTGTGCGGCTCCCGAACCTTACTCAACACAGATCGGACCTTTTGGTCAAGCCTTGATGGCCGATGAATATGTGGACTCCGGAATTCCAGTACTTCGAGGTGTTAATGTCAATCGGGGTCGCTTTCACGACGATGATTTTGTCTTTATCGACAACGAAACGGCTAATCGCCTTGCAAAGTTCGAATCATTCCCAGGCGATGTTCTGCTTGTTCATAAGGGAACGCTAGGTAAAATCGGCCTAATGCCGACAAAGCGCCGATATCAGCGTTACATCATGGGGAACAGCATGATGCGCGTGCGTTGCGATCCAAATAAACTCCTACCTGAGTTCCTCTATTACTGGCTGACTTCCACAGATGGACAATACTATCTTTTTAGCCGGGTTTCACAAGTCGGCGTACCACAAATACAGACGCCACTAACAACGCTCCGCCAGGCTGAACTGCCGGTTCCTCCTCTCCCCGAACAGCGCGCCATCGCCTCCATCCTCGGCAGCCTCGACGACAAGATTGAGCTCAACCGCAAGACCTGCGAGACCCTCGAGGAGATGGCCAGGGCCATCTTCAAGTCCTGGTTCGTGGATTTCGATCCCGTGCGCGCCAAGATGTCGGGCGAAAAGTCCGAGGCGATCTGCGCCCGGCTCGGGCTCACGCGGGAGATGCTCGAGCTCTTTCCGGACAGGCTCGTGGACTCGGAGCTGGGGGAGATTCCGGAGGGGTGGAAGGTTGAAACTATAGAGAGTATTGCGACTGCCGTTGGTGGGAGTACACCAAGTACAAAAGAGTCGTCATATTGGGATGATGGGATATACTTCTGGGCAACCCCTAAAGATCTTTCGGGACTACATACTACTGTATTATTTGGCACCGAGAGACGGATAACAGAAGAGGGGCTTTCGCAAATATCTTCCGGATTGCTCCCTGTTGGAACAGTATTGCTGTCGTCGCGCGCTCCCATAGGGTACAGGGCAATTACAGAAGTCCCCGTCGCAATAAATCAAGGCTTTATTGCTATTTCACCCAATCCTGGCATCTCGAATCTTTTCATTCTGAATTGGCTAGAATCGGCTCATGAAACTATTGTGAGCAAAGCGAACGGTTCAACCTTTCTTGAGATAAATAAAGCCAATTTCCGTGTAATTGAGCTTGTGGTTCCTAACGGGGCAATTATGAAAGCCTTCGACCAACTGGCGAGGTCTTTATATCAAGAACTCGTACACATGGGAAATGAAATAGGCACACTTGTTTCTCACCGCGACTCCCTCCTCCCCAAGCTCATCTCGGGCGAGATTGAAGTAAAAGGTGCCTGAGGCTTAATGGAGACAATGGTTTGAGCAAGAGCAAAAAAATCAGCAGTCCATTTTCGACCGGAAGCGGCGGTGGGCATTTTGAAGCTCACGTGCAGGCTTCTTTTGTCGCTCTAATGCTCGCCGGAGGATATGCCCCTTGTCTTCCATGTTGGCCAATTAAGGAAATCAAACTTCAGGGGAAAATTGACGGCTTCGATACGGATGATCTCATTGTTGTCGTTGAAAACCCACATAGCAAAGAACGGCGAAAACTACTTGGGCAGGTAAAGCATTCGATTTCTATTACTCAAGGCAGCCATTTGTTTGGCGAAGTGATGCAAGCTGCCTGGAACGACTTCAATAACTCGCACTCATTCACAAAAGAAAAAGATATCATCGCGTTGATTACCGGCCCACTCAGTGCGACCGATGCACATAATGTACAATGGCTTCTGAGCGAAGCGAGACATACCAAGAATCGCGACGGATTTTTCTTGAGGGTGGGGAAAACAAATTTTAGCCCATCACAAAGCAACGCGAAATTACAGGTTATTCAGCACCACCTGGAAATAGCAAACGGCGGCAAAGATGTTTTGCGCGACGAACTCTATTCCTTCTTGAATCACCTCTATTTGCTCGATTACGATCTTGGATACGAGTATGGTGTCGTCTTGTCACTGCTGCATTCACACATTTCCCAATTCCAGCAGCAGTATCCGCAGTGGGTCTGGTCAAGGATTGTTGATATCGTGCAGACATGGAATCAGAATGCCGGAACCATCACTAGTGACAAGTTACCTGAAGATCTCCTTGACGTCTTCAAGCAGAAAACTGTGATCGAAATGCCTGATAAATTCAAGGCCATTCAAACAAAGTCCAAAACTGATTGGGCGCGGCATCCTGATGCCACCTATTTGGCATTCGCAGTTCTAATTGGCGCTTGGAATGAGAAGAGTAAAAGCGACAGTGAAGTGATTCCTCAGC
Organism: Acidobacteriota bacterium; assembly: GCA_035530855.1. GTDB lineage: Bacteria > Acidobacteriota > DATKUA01 > DATKUA01 > DATKUA01 > DATKUA01. The sequence goes on from DATKUA010000203.1 coordinate 2,759, forward strand.
TGATGGGTATCGAATATGACACTTGGCTGCAGAAGGCACGAGAAATTCTTCACTGCCAGGACAGCCCACTGTCGCTCAAAAATGGCATTTGGAAAGTTGTAAATCCCAGCGAGCTTTGGATCCTACTTGGTTCGCGAATCCTTGATCAGAATCTCGACCGCTTTAGATCATTAGCTTTGACCATTTTAAAAGAACCTGATCCGGCATTCGAATTACCTTCCGAAGATCGATATGCAGCCAGTATCTATGGGAAGGTATTAAACCATTCACAGATTTTGCGGGCAGGGATCGCGGAAGGTTTGGCTCTTCTTGGCAGTCACCCCAAGGCATGCAGTAACTGTTCGCAAGGAAAAGTGGAAGCGATCTGCTTGCTGGTGATACGGGAGCCCTTTAGTGACGCTGACTGGGTTCTATGGGGCAGTCTGAGTAATCTATTGCCTACTCTAGCCGAGGCTGCTCCTGATGAGTTCTTTAATGCGGTGGAAAAAGCTTTAAGCTCGACTCCTTGTCCTTTTGACGAACTTTTTGCACAGGAAGGCAAGGGAATATTCAGCAGTAACTATTTAACCGGCCTGTTCTGGGCTTTGGAAGGATTAGCCTGGGATGAACAATACCTTGTTCGGGCTTGTGTTGTACTCGGCGAACTTGCCAGTCATGATCCCGGCGGTCATTGGGCTAATCGCCCCTCCAATTCTCTAGTAACGATCTTGCTCCCATGGTTGCCGCAAACATTAGCGCCTTTTGATAAACGTAAAGCGGCGGTACAAACGCTACTTCATGAAAGTCCCGACATAGCATGGGATTTGATCATTCAACTTTTGCCTGGTGGGCATCAGGTCTCTTCTGGGTCGCATAAACCAATTTGGCGAATGCTAATCCCCGATAATCGAGTCGTTACTAATAAAGAATACTGGCAACAAGTCGAGCAGTATTCTGAAATTGCAGTCAATGTGGCAAAGAAAAACGCTAATAAACTCACGGCACTTATCGAGCGTATGGAGAATCTGCCTAAGCCCGTACACGAAAAACTGCTAGAGTATCTGAAGTCCGACGAAATAATCGGATTGCCGCAAACCGATCGACTCGTTATTTGGACAAAGCTCGCCGATTTGGTGGCGAAACACAGAAGATTCCCAGATGCTAAGTGGGCGATGAACACTGAACAGATCGAGAATATTGCTGCGATAGCTGATCGGCTAGCTCCTGAGACACCTTCATTGCGTCACCAGAGGCTTTTTGAAGACAGTGACTTTCTTCTTTATGAGGGAAGCGGAGATTACGTTGAGCAACAAAATGAGCTTGAAGGCCGCAGACAAAAGGCAGTAGCGGAAATCGCTGCGATCGGTGGCGTGCGATCCGTCCTTGAGTTCGCCACTGTCGTTCATTCGCCCATACGTGTCGGCATGGCGTTTGGCATAGTCGCAGGGAGTGAGCTTGATCGCGAAGTAGTTCCCGTTCATCTTGCATCTGAAAACAAACAGCTTGGAGAGTTCGTATTTGGATTTATTCTAGGCAAATTTCGAGCCGAGGGTTGGCCGTGGGTCGATAGCATCGTCACTTCACAGTGGACACCAGGACAGATTGGACAGTTCCTTGCGCTATTGCCCTTCACATCGGATACCTGGAAACGCGCACGGGCTCTTCTCGGCAGTGACGAATCGGCCTACTGGCTCAAGGTGGATCCCAATCCATATGTGATTGGAGAAAGCGCCTCGTTTGCTGTCGAGCAACTCATTCACTATGGAAGACCATTCGTGGCTATTCGCTGCCTTAACGCTAGCATTTTTCAGAAACAGGAGATAGATAGTGGCTTAGCTATTCAGGCATTACTTGGTGGACTTTCATCTTTGGAAAAGCCTGAATCAATGGATTCGTACCAAATCAGTGAAGTGATTAAGTATCTGCAAGACGAGCCTGATACAGACCCCGATGACCTCTTCCATGTGGAATGGGCGTATCTGCCTCTGCTCGACCGCGATAACGGCGCCTCACCGAAATTGCTTGAGAGAAGGTTGGCAGACGACCCTTCGTTCTTCTGCGAAGTCGTCAGGTCGGTGTTCCCTTCAAACCATGAAGAGCACATAGTTGAAGAACCGTCAGAGAACACTAAGAGGATTGCCGCAAATGCCTATCGCCTTCTTACTGAATGGCGGATACCCCCCGGATTGAAACCGGACGGAAGCTTTGAAGGCGAGGCATTCGCAGCCTGGACGGAAGCCGTAAAGAGAGAATGCTCATCGACTGGACATCTGGAAGTTGCCATGACAATGGTTGGTCATGTGTTGATATATGCACCGGCTGACCCCGATGGGCTCTGGATTAATCGGGCGATCGCAGAAGTACTGAATGCAAAGGACCATGGCGACATGAGAGAGGGATTCAAAATGAAAATATTTGATTCTCGCGGAGTCCACTTTGTTGATCCGACGGGCAAACCCGAAAGAGAATTGGCCGATAAATATTACGCTCAGGCCGATGCAGCGGAAAACGCAGGTTATTCTCGACTAGCGACAACGCTCAGAGAGCTGGCGGCTTCGTATAAGCACGAGGCGGAACACTGGGCTGCCGGAGAACACCTCGATGCGTGAGGCGAAACACATGCCTTCAGTCTCGCCCACAGCATCGATATCGCCTCTAGCGCGGCACTTGTTGGTTCGATCGGTGATACATGATACTGAGTCGAGGAGATCGGCATGATACAAAGGCTCTTTCTGGAAAATTTCGGCCCCATCGGCAAGCTGGATTGGAAAGGCCTTGGGAAGATAAATCTCATCATCGGC
>DATKUA010000204.1:0-16159 GCA_035530855.1 Acidobacteriota bacterium
ATCACTCCTCATTGCGCCGGCCCCAGCGAGGAAGTGGCCATTTGCGAGGAGTTCCTCGAGAACTACCGTCGCTGGCAAAAGGGGGAGCCGCTTGAGAGAGTAGCTGATTTCGAAAGCGGCTACTAATTGCATTACTTAGAAGTCATTTATAGTAGATAATATCCCAGCGCATAGTTATCATCATTAATAAATCCGGTGTCCACGAAATATTAGCGGGATTCATGTTTGCTAAAGTCACTGCTGCATCAATTCTCGGCATCGAAGCGGTGCCGGTCGATGTCGAGGTTGATGTGGCATCGAAGGGGATGGTCCGCTACACGGTTGTCGGCCTACCCGACGCGGCGATCAAGGAGAGCGAGGAGCGAGTCAAAGCAGCGATCAAGAACTCCGGCATGGCTCTCCCCGTCGCTCCGGTCACCGTCAACCTCGCTCCTGCGGACCTTAAAAAGGAAGGCTCGGCATTCGATCTGCCGATCGCCGTGGGAATTCTCGCCGCCAGCGGTGTAATCCCCCAGCAGTCACTCGAAGATTACCTGATCGTCGGAGAGCTGTCGCTCGACGGCAAGCTGCGGCCGGTCAAGGGCGCTCTGAGCATGGCGAGCCTCGCTGCGCGAAAGAAAATCAAGGGCGTGTTGGTTCCCGCCGACAATGCTCCCGAAGCATCGGTCGTCGACGGCATCAAAGTCTATCCCCTGAGGAACATGCCTGAGGCAATCGAATTTCTCTGCGGAAATTTGCAGATCGAGCCGCACAAAGTGGATAGGGAGGAAATCTTCGAGCGCGGCAGCAGCTACGAAGTCGATATGAGCGAGGTCAGGGGCCAGGCCCACGCAAAGCGGGCCCTCGAGGTCGCCGCAGCAGGCGGGCACAACCTGATCATGGTCGGCGTGCCGGGCTCGGGCAAGACGATGCTTTCCCGCAGGCTGCCGACGATCCTGCCACCGATGACGTTCGAGGAGGCGATCGAAACCACGACGATCCATTCCGTCGCGGGAGCATTCAACAGCCGTCTCGGCCTGACGGCGGTGAGGCCGTTCCGCTCGCCCCACCACACCATCTCAAACGCCGGACTGGTGGGCGGAGGGGTGGTGCCGAAGCCGGGTGAAGTCTCGATGGCCCACAACGGCGTGCTCTTTCTCGATGAGTTGCCCGAGTTTCCCAGGAACGTCCTCGACGTCCTGCGCCAGCCCCTTGAGGACGGGTTCGTCACCATCTCGCGCGTCCACAGCACCATCGCCTACCCGGCGCGCTTCATGCTCGTGGCGGCGATGAATCCCTGTCCCTGCGGCTACCACGGTGACCCGGAGCGCGAGTGCCGCTGCACGCCGCAGATGATCATCCGTTACCGCTCGAAGATCAGCGGCCCGCTGATGGACCGCATCGACATCCACATCGCCGTCCCCGCGGTCAAATACCGTGAAATAAGCTCCGAAACCGGCGGCGAGAAAAGCGATTCTGTCCGCGACCGGGTCATCAAAGCCCGGGAAGTACAGCTGGAAAGGCTCAAGCCGCACGGCCTTTACTGCAACGCGCGCCTCTCACAGAAACTGATCAAGAGTTATTGCGTCAGGGACGATGACGCCGAGTCCCTGCTGGAGTCGGCATTCCGGCGCCTGGGACTGAGCGCCCGCGCCTACACCAGGATCCTTAAAGTTGCACGCACCATCGCCGACCTCGAAGCGTCTGAAGTCATCCGCCCCGTGCACATCAGCGAAGCCATCCAGTACAGAATGCTAGATAGGGAAATATGACTTCTAATCTCTCAAAAGACAAATCCCTCAAGATGTAGTTTTTTGACTTTAGTTCTGCAGCAGTCTGTATCAAAGGCTTAGTCCCAGCTTCATCTAGTCCACCATTAAGTAGGCGGTTATCGATGGTTAGGGTGTCATCGGCGTGGACATTAACGGTTCTTGAGAGAGAATCGCTTGTGAAATCACCCTCACCACCAACTATACTTGGGAGGTTCAGAATAGCCTAAAATGCCACGCTGCCTGCTACGACAAGGTGATCGCCGTCTCGCCTGATACAAAGAAGCTGAATGGGCTGAGACGATTCGCCCATGATCAGATCAAAGCCGAGTTGGATGAGGGTAAGATTCTCTTTTTCGAGCCTACTTCTCTCATATCCTATCTTGACCAAAAAAGAGCTGACTCAGCGACAGAAGAAAAAACCGTGAGAGGGTATTCAGTTAAAGTCAACTACTCGGCAGTCTCAAGCGTCAGAAACCCGCGAAATCGCCAGCAATGCCTATTATGAGCCGATGAGGCCGAAACGGAAGCTCAAGGATACCTGTCGCAGGCTGTTGATCAACGGTCTCCTTCAAAAGCAAATTTGCATGACATCAACCCCTGCTAGTGAATGTATTTGTAATATATACGGTACGTCACTTATCAATGTTAATTAATCTCGGCTTAGTCCCGAAGACGTGGAATTCGCGGATTCTTCTTTAACCCAAGCAGCAGCTCGAAGGAGCAGATATGAGTGTTACTCCCACTACAGGATGGTTGCCCGTTTTTCACCCTGGGTGAAATCCTTTCATATGCGCCTCCCTCGATTTTGGCCTAAAGTTTCATCAGAATGGGGTTCTGACCAAAAATTCCTGCATTAGGGCAGCCACCCATTTGTGTTACACTCGGTTCCGGCTTGATCGTCGTGCTCCGCAACGAATAGCCTGCTTTCAACATCCACCTGCGACAGAGCCGCTCGAACGCGGCGTAAAGGCCTCCGGCTTCCGTTGCCGGGTCGAGAAGGCTTCTTGCGCGAACTTACGTGCAGGGCCAGGATTCAACCTAATAAGGGAGGGATAAATCGATGAATAGAGCGATCGTCTGTTTGGTGACAATCGCTGCGAGCCTGTGTATGGTATGCGCTCCACAGGCGGAGGCATGCACCAGCATCCTCGTCACCAAGGGCGCGTCGAAAACCGGCGCTGTGATCATCACCTACTCGTGCGACGGGGCCTTCGTGCCCGGCTTGAGCCTCATCCCCGCGGCCGACTACAAGCCGGGTGCGACCATGACAATCAGGACTCGTGGAGGTGTCGAGACGGCAATCCCGCAGGTCTCTCACACCTACCAGGTCGTGGGCCTGATGAACGACCAGCAACTCTCGATGGGAGAGACAACCTTCGACGGCCGCTTCGAGTTGGTCAACAAACAGGGACTGTTTCATTACTTTCAACTGATGCGCACGACCCTGCAGCGCGCACGCACCGCGCGCGGAGCAGTGGAAGTCATGGCTGCGCTTGTAGATGAATGGGGATATGCAAGCTCCGGAGAATCGATATCGATCGCGGACAAGGAAGAGGCCTGGATCTTCGAGATCGTGGGCCCCGGCCCTGGCGGCAAGGGAGCGATCTGGGTGGCCGTCCGCGTACCCGACGGCATGATCAGCGCGCACGCCAACATGGCCCGCATCCGGGAGTTCCCGCTGAACGATCCCGAGAACTGCATCTACTCCGAGAACGTCATCTCCTTTGCCGTGGAGCACGGCTACTACGATCCCGAATCCGGCAAGCCCTTCAGCTTCGCCGACGCTTACTGCCCCTCGACCGAAGAGCAGGTCCGCTACTCCGCGCGGCGTGTCTGGTCGATTTTCCGCCGCGTGGCACCCTCGCAGAATTTCAGCCCCGACTACAGCTCTTACGTGCCGGGAGCCGAGCCCTACCCGCTCTGCATCAAACCCGACAACAAGCTCGATGTGCGCGATGTCATCGCCCTGCACCGGGACCACTACGAGGGGACCGAGTTCGACATGACGAAGAACCTCTCCTCCGGACCCTACGGTGCGCCCGACCGCTGTCGGCCGCTGAAGTGGGAAATTGACGGCAAGACGTATGCCTGGGAGCGACCGATCGCCACCCAGCAGGCAGCTTTCGTCTACGTCACCGAGAGCAGAATGACGGTTCCGGACGAGATCGGCGGCATCGTCTGGCTCGGCATGGACAACCCCTACACCTGCTTTTTCACTCCGCTCTACACCAGCATCACCGAATTGCCTGCCTCCTATTCCATCAGGAGTGCTGAATTCTCGCGCGATTCCGCCTGGTGGTGCTTCAATTTCGTCGCCACTTTCGCGCAGCTGCGCTGGAGCCATATGATCGTCGACATCCAGAATGTGCAGGCCGAGATCGAAGACATGGCGTTCTCCCTCCAGCCGGCAATCGAAAGCACAGCAACCGAGCTGCTGAAGGTCGATCCGGAGTTGGCCGCCCTCTACCTCACGAGGTATAGCGTCGACACTGCCGAATCGAATATCGCCAAGTGGTGGAAGCTCAGCGAGTTCCTCATCACCAAATACAACGACGGTTACATCCTCGGAGATGACGGACGTCGCCACGAGACCGGCTACTCCAAGGAATGGCTCCGGCGCGAGATCCTGCTTCACCCCGAATGCTTCAGGCTCAAGGGAGAGCGAAAGGGCGAGGGAGAACTCTAAACCCATCGGCCACTGACTGAGAAGCCCTATGAAAACCACGGGGCAATACTGACCGTGAACTGCCTGGAATTGGTATTCTTCCAGCTCGGTACTGGCCTGCCATGGCGGTGCAGAGCTGTTCGGAATACGCGAGATCGCCAGCTTACTTCCCTGCAGATGCCTCTCTATTGATTCTGGCCTTATACTTAATAAATATGGGGTACTAACCAGAGATTTCGGCATGCGAGCGCAGTGAGGGCTTGATCCAGGTTAGTAAGGGGGGGGTAGATTTCCGCAAGACTAGTCCCGATTCTCTGGGGCAATGCGCGAAATGTAATAGCCCTCTGTGCACTTTCCATTATTACCCTCAGCGGTGGCGTTGCTCATGCACAGACTAGTGATTACAGGTTCGAGCACATCTCGATCGATCAAGGCCTCTCAAACAACTCCGTTTTTTGTATATTTCAGGACAGCCAGGGCTTTATTTGGTTCGTAACGGAGGATGGGCTGAACCGATATGACGGCTAAAATGGTGATCCCTAGAAGGAATGCCGCTGCACGCCGCAGATGATCATCCGCTACCGCTCCAAAATCAGCGGCCCCCTGATGGACCGTATCGATATCCACATTGCCGTGCCCGCCGTCAAATATCGCGAGATAAGCTCCGAAACCGGCGGCGAGAAAAGCGATTCCGTCCGCGAAAGAGTGATCAGGGCCGGAAGTACCGTGTCGGCCTCACGCTCTCTCATCAGAACCTCGATCAGCTCGGAAGGTCCCTTAGGGCCACGGTCATGTCCAGCACGAGCATCAAGCTCGCCGGCGGACTCAGCAGCAATGATGCAGCGGCGATCGCCTAGGAGACGCGCTCTAAGAAGGAAGAGATCTTGGCGGTGCGGAAGCGGGAAGGGCACGCTGAATTCGCCTGCTGGATCAAGAACGCCACCGATGCACCGGTAATTCTGCGGCTACCACGGTGACCCGGAGCGCGAGTGCCGTTGCGCGCCGCTGATGATCGTGCGCTACCGCTCGAAGATCAGCGGACCGCTGATGGACAAGATCGACATTAACATTGCAGTGCCGGCGGTGAAATACCGCGAAATCAGCTCAGAGGAGCCCGCAGAGGGCAGCGATTCCATCCGGCGGAGGGGTGGTTGGTGGATCGAGGCCCGGGAGCGGCAACTGGCGCGTCTGCGTCCGCACAAGCTCTTCTGCAACGCCCAACTCTCGCAGAAACTGATCAAGAAGTACTGCACGCGTGACGGCGACGTCGAGGTACTGCTCGAGTCTGCTTTCAGGCGGCTTAGCCTCAGCGCCCGCGCCTACACGCGCATCCTCAAGGTCGCCCGCACGATCGCCAACCTCGAGGCCTCCGAGAACATCAGACCCGTCCACATCAGCGAGGCGATACAATACCGCATGCTCGATAGGGTGATTCAATGAAGTGACTCTAGATTTGGTGAAGAGATGGCGTCGCGGAGGCAGAGCTTAGATACTTGGATCTGCAGAAATTCGACACAGACGTTCTTGGCCTCGATGCCGCTCTTGAACAGCCAACCGAGACATCTCAAACTCGAGCCTGGGTCGCCACGTGAACCTGAGACTCATTTTGCCGGCCTGGCGTGATCCCGGCATAACGCTACCAGATCGGAGACGTTGGCTTCCCCCACACACATGACCGTGTCCGCGCCGCCCCAATAAATCTTCACCGTTCCATCGGACTCGGGGACCGCGCCACAGGTAAAGACCACATTGTGGACATATCCGGTAATTTCCCAGGGGTCTTCCGGCTGGAGAATCCAGGAGTCGCTCACCCCCACGACCTTCGCCGGGTTCCGTAGGTCATGAAGGGCAACCCCCAGACGATAGACCGATCCATCCATCGTTCGGAATACACCGTGGTAGATGGAAAGCCATCCCTGCTCCGTTTTTATCGGCGGCGCTCCGGGGCCGATCTTCATTTCATCCCAGTGATATGGTTCCGGTTTCATAACGAGCTGGGACTCGCCCCAAAAGCGCAGGTCTGGAGAATAAGAAATCCAGATGGACCAAGGAGCGATTTCCGAATGGGGCCGGTCAAGCCGGGCATAGAGGCCGTCGAACTTCTCGGGAAAGATCACCACATTCCGGCAGTCCGCCTCCGTGATAAGGGAGATCCTTTCCACGCGACTGAAGTCCTTCGTCTTTGCCAGGGCGATCCGCACGCCATTTCGCGAGTAGGCGCTGTAGGTGATGAGGTACTCCCCGTCCATGTGTGTCACGCGTGGATCCTCGACGCCGAACTCTTCGTAGGCGGCAAAATGGCTGTCCCTGGCAGGAGTCAGAAAGGGCTCCGGATCAGCGGTGAAGTGGAATCCGTCGGGGCTGCGTGCCAAACCAATGATGGACCGTCCCGTGCGGAGATGGGATCGGAACAGCATGAAGTATTCGTTCTCGTGTTTTACTACCGCTGCGTTGTGGACGGTTTCAACCGGGTAAGGGATATCCGTTTTCGTAAGGATCGGGTTGTGAGCGTATCGTCTGATCATCTCTTTGCTTCCAGTTCGAAAATCGTCTGATAGACCCGCTCGTACGCCTCCACCATCGTTTCGATAGAGAAGCACTCCTGGACTCGTTGGCGGCACGCGTTACGGTCGATGTCACCCAGGCGTTTCAGGGCCCGCACCGCCTCGTCGACGTTGTTGACCAGGAAACCCGTCTGCCCCTCCTTGATCACTTCACGGCAGGAGCCGAGATCCATGGCGATCACGGGCACGCCGGCGGCATTGGCTTCCGCCAGGACCAGTCCGAATCGTTCCGGGATGGTGTTCAGGTGCAGCAGAGCTCGGGCATGCGCGAACAACTCGTTCTTGCCCGGCACGTCCACTGGCCCGATGTAGCGGATTGTCTGATCGAGGTGGGGCTCCACCTGCTCGCGGAAATAGGTCCGATCCTGGACAATCCCCGCGATGAGCAGCGGCAACCCGCTGAGGCGAGCCGCCTCGATCGCCAGATGGACACCCTTGTCCGGGTGAATCCGGCCGAGGAAGACCAGGTGATCTCCGCCAAGTTCCTGGATCGGGTACAACGAGAGGTCGATTCCGTTGTAGACCGTGGCCAGATAATTCAGACCCGGTGCGCGATCGGAGTTGCTGATGGAGACAAAATATCCGTCACGATATTTCTCATACACGGGCATGATCTTGGCGGACGAGAATCCGTGGATGGTCGTGAGGACCGGTGTCTTCACCAGCCGGGTGTAGGACAGCGCCATGAAGTCGTAGTGGCTGTGGATGAGGTCAAACTCAGCGGCGCGCTCGAACGCTTCGGAGATGTGAAGATACTCGGCTACTTTGGGATCGATGGCGGGATCCTCTTCGTACCCCCGGTCTACCACGGCATGCAGGTGAGCTCGGGTCACAGAATCCCGAGTGGCGAACAACGTCATATCCCAGCCACGGGCGACCAGTCCTTCGGTGATGTTGCTGGCAACCGTCTCCCACGCGCCGTATTGGCGGGGAGGTGTTCGCCACGCTACGGGTGACAGGACGGCTACTCGCTTGTGGGAAAAAGTCATGCCGGTTCCATGGCAGCCAGCACTTCGGCGAACGGGACGGTGGCGAAGCCGGTGGCGTGATCGGCCAGGCCATAGGGAATGATCAGATCGCCATTGTGGAGCAGCCCGCCGCAGGTGTACACGACGTTGGGCACGTAGCCTTCGCGCTCGTTTTCATTCGCTCGGAGCAGGGGTTCGCGGAGGCGGCCGATTACTTTGGAGGGATCGTCGCGATCCAGAAGGAATGCGCCGATGCAGTACTCACGCATGGGGCCGACACCGTGGCTGAGGACCAGCCATCCGGCATCGGTCTCTATGGGCGATCCGCAGTTCCCTAGTTGCACCAGTTCCCAGGGAAACGCCGGTTTGAGGAGTACCGTGTGCTCATTCCAGAAGTGAATGTTGTCGGAAAACATCAGGTAGATATTCTCGTTGTCCTGGCGGGAGAGCATGGCGTAGAGGCCGCCGATCTTCCGCGGGAACAGGGCCATGCCTTTGTTTTCGGCGGCGGGGCCATTCAGGGTTATGAAGCGAAAAAGCAGGAAGTCGGAAGTCTCCACCAACTGCGGCATCACGACCCTGCCGTCGTACGCTGTGAAGGTCGCGTAGTAGGTGGGGGCGCCATCTTCGTTCCGGAAACAAACGAAGCGAGCGTCCTCGATGCCGTTGCGTTGGGAGGGCGTGGCCGGGAAGATGATGCGTTCGCAGATCTGTTGCTCGGGCTGAAACTGCACTTCGTAGTTGGACCGGGCCAGCATCCAAATGCCCTGGGATGCGTCCTGGTCCTTCTGCGTCATTCCATCGGGCAGGAGAAACTGTTCGGTCTGGAGCCCAGCGCGAAGCTCGTCCAGCGCGAAACGTTCGCCGAGTTTGTGCATGACCCGGCGCGTGAATTCGCCGGCCAATCCCAGTTCTGAGAGTTTCCGCCCGAACAGTGCCTTTTCATACCGGGGATTTGGAATCTGACGAGGCTCGGTGAGAAAGCCAGTGGCGGGCAATACCTCGATCCGCAGGTCGGGATGGATGATTCCGGTTCGAAACGTGATTGAGGAAATGTGTCCTTCCCCGGTAGCGCGCAAACTGAGAATAAACCGTATGGCGCCGGCCGGCAGATCGGTCTGATCGGGGTGCGGAACGATGGATGGGTTGAACAGGGCCGCGGATTCCAGGGAGTATTCGGCTAGGAAGTAGGATCCGATCAAGAGGCGCCTTTTCTCTGAAAGCTCCTGATCTGCCGACAGCGACTCGCGGACCTGTCCGAAACGTTCCAAGAAGACTTTGTGTATCTCCTGGTGCCTCTGGCAGAACTCCGCGCAGACCTGGTCCAGGAGCGGGCCGACCCGGTCTTCCGGGAGCGCCATAATTCTGTCGACGATCCTGGCGACCCGCTCGGGACCACCGGGACTGAAGGGCCGGAGGAGAACTCGCGACTGGTCGGGATTGAGGATTGTGGTTGTGCGTTTGAGGAGCATGGACATGGGCGACTACTCCGTGATGGTGATCGGTTCTCTAAAACTCATCAGTATGTTTTGCGCTAATTGCATCTCGGCCAACGAAAGTAAGAAGGCCAGGGTCGATTCCGCTCCCTGGTTCCCGTTGACCCGATCCACATGCAACCCGTCGCGGCAGCCGCCTGTCTCGGGAGAATAGAGTTCGAGTCCGAGATCGTTCCAACCGAGGAACCAGTCAAAGGCCCGCCGCGCATGTTCGTACCACCAAACGTCCGATGTGGTGCGATAGGCTTCCAGACAGGTCGAGACCGTTGCGTGCGCCTCAATCGGCTGCTGGTCGAAATCGGCGCGCGGGCCGCCGCGGCGGTAGAACCCATTACTGCCAATGGGTCGAAAGTGACCCTTCTCGGACATCTGCAATTCCGTCAGCCAGCGTAGTGCCTCGAGCCCCCGCTGAAGTACCGCTTGTTGTCCGGTTGCATGTCCGCTCACAATCAAGGCCTGCGCGAGCATCGCGTTTTCGTACGACAATTCTTCCTCAAACCATTGCCAGTCCAGATGCGCACTCGCGTCAAAGAGCTCCATGAGCCGGCAAGTCAGTGTCTCTCGGGCCTGGTTGACCAGGCTTTCTCCGCTCAACCGGCGCAGATATTCATGGATGCCGATCAAGCCGAACGCCCAAGCCCGAGGCGACGTGGACCCCGTCACCGCGGGCAACGCCAGCGCGAAGAGCTGTCCCGCCATCATCTGGAAGCTCCGAAACGGCGAACGTCCCACTCCTATGCCAAGCGCCCAGAGCGCCCTCCCTTGACAATCCTCCGATCCCTGCTCGTCCAGCCAGTGGCGCTCAAAACTCAGGTGGTTGTGAAAGCGTTTCGTCTTGAGATCGAAAGCGTGGTGGAGGAACGCCGCCGAGGTAGTGGCCAGTGTCCGCACCGACTCCGGATCCTCGCCCAACTCACCGAGAAGCACCGCCAGAATGAAGGCACGAGCGTTATCGTCGGTGCAATAGCCTTCGGAAAAATTTGGCATGCTAAAAACAGCGTGTTGGAAGACCCCAGTGGAATCGGTCATCCTCGATAGGTGACTCAGCTTCATCGGCGGCAGTTCCTGCGGCTTTTGGTCGAGCGTCTTAGTGGCAAGAAAGTTTCGCGACCGCGCCGCCACTTCCAGACGGGAACATTCGAAGGTACGCATATACATCTGCGCCACGTTGCTCCAAACCATCTCGCGGCCTATCTTGTAGGCGTTCTTACGAATGGCATGCCGACGGGTGTCATCGTGCAGCAACCCGATCACCTCGCGTGCTATGGCCGGAGCATCGCCGAATGGCACCAGCACACCGCGTTCTTCCGCCAGCAGTTCCGCGGCGTGCCAGTACGGTGTCGACACCACCGCTTTGCCGGCGCCAAAAGTATAGGCTAGTGTTCCCGACGTGATCTGCGCTTCGTTCAGGTGAGGCGTGATGTAGAGGTCCGCTGCGCCGATGAACTCCTTGAGATTCTCGATATCCACGAATTGGTTGTAGAAGATGACGTTCTTCTCAATTCTGTTCTTCTTAGCCAGAATCTCGAGGCTAAGCCGGTAGGCCTCTCCGTGCTCCCGTACTTCGTTAGGATGCGTGGAGCCGAGGACGATATAGACAACCTTTGGGAACTCCGCCAGAATGGTTGGCAGAGCGTTGAGCACGTACTCGATGCCCTTGTTCGGCGAAAGCAGGCCAAACGTGAGCAGCACCACCCTTCCTTCAACTCCGAACTGATCCTTGAAATAAGTCGGATCGATGAAGCCTACATCGGGAATGCCATGCGCGATGAGGTCGATCTTAGCCGGCGGCGCCTGGTATATATCCTGCAGCATCTGTCGTCCGCGCTCGACCATGACCACCAGGCGGGTGGAGAGTGAGATTAACCCATCCATCACGCGCCGCTGGTCGGCTCTCGGCTCGCGGAGCACGGTATGAAGCGTCGTGACGACAGGCATTCTCAATTCGCGCAGGAGTGCCAGGATGTGACCACCGGCCGGCCCGCCGAAAATGCCGAACTCGTGTTGCAGGCAGACGATGTCCACGTTGCTGATGTTGAGGAAGTCCGCTGCGCGCAGATAGGACGACAGGTCCTGCTCCTCAATTTCGAAGCGAACCACCTCCGGGTACTCGTAGCCCCCTGGAATGTCGTTGACCGACACGGCCAGACACTGGCTCTGGGGGTGCGCGATTGCGACGGCGGCGAGCAGGTCGGACGTGAACACAGCAATGCCACACTTGCGTGGCATGTAGTCGCCAACGAAAGCGATCTTGCGGACTTTAGAATTGTTTTTCATGCAGGCATCCTTTAAGGTTAAGGCGCTCCTGGATTTGGGCCTGGACGTCGTCGCCGATCTGGTCGATCTGCTCCAGGACTTCCTCCAGCCGCTCTAACGGTATTTCGCCACGGGTTCCGCCGTCCGCCTTGAGCCGCGCCCCCTCGTGGGACTCGATGTTGTTTTTCATTCTCTACTACCATTATACCTCCCGATCCCGCAAACTGTGACACCCCATCGTAGCCAATGAGCCCTATCCCTTTTTCTTCAAGTGAATACAGGAGACCTGGTAATTGCCCTCGGCAAGGGAACGATCATGGGTATGGGTAAAATTGACGTGGTACCTACTTAGGAGAGAATCCAAACACGATAGAACCAGTGCAGCCATGCTAGGGCAGACTTTTTCAACACTCCCATTGTGCCGTTGCTCGAAGGGAGAATAACCAAGGAATTTGTTGATCTTCAGAGAGTGCCAATTCATAGGCTTATTTCTGTTTTTCTCCCAATTTGTAATGGTATCAGTTGTGACACCGATTATTCCTGCAACCTCTTTCTGGAAAAGACCTAGGGCAAGTCTTTTAGCCCTTAGATGATCCCCTAGAGTTTTGAATTCCTTGGGATACATTGGAGATGGAGGTTTTTTCGAGATCAATTTCACCGATGGCAAAATGGCAATGAAACCATGCCCCTGCGGTTACTACGGCGATCCCGAGAAGGAGTGCCGGTGCACGCCACAGATGATCGTCCGCTACCGCTCGAAGATCAGCGGACCGCTGATGGATCGCATCGACATCCACATCGCCGTTCCTGCAGTCAAATACCGTGAAATAAGCTCCGAAACCGGCGGCGAGAAAAGCGATTCCGTCCGCGACCGGGTCATCAAAGCCCGGGAAATACAGCTTGAAAGGCTCAAGCCGCACGGCCTTTACTGCAACGCGCGCCTCTCACAGAAACAGATCAAGAGTTATTGCGTCAGGGACGATGACGCCGAGTCCCTGCTGGAGTCGGCATTCCGGCGTCTGGGTCTCAGCGCCCGCGCCTATACGAGAATTCTCAAAGTGGCGCGCACGATCGCCGATATCGAGGCTTCGGAAATCATCCGCCCCGTCCATATCAGCGAGGCGATTCAATACAGGATGCTAGATAGGGCTATCTGAAACCATATCGTCGTATAAGGCAAAATCACTTCACCGAAGTGGTGATCTCGAATTCCGGCGGATCGAATATCGTGCGTTTGACGGAGCACTTGTCGGCCAAGCGGATCAGCGCGGCGTAATACTTCTCCGGAAAATCGGGAGGCACCTGTATGTCGATGCTGACCTTCGAAAGACCCTTCTTCGTCGTCCCGAACTCGTGGCGTTGGACGATGCTGATCCCCTCGCTGGGGATTTCTCGGAAGTCGCAGAAGCGCTTGACGTATATCCCCGCGCAGGTCGCAATGGATGCCAGGAAGAGCATGAAAGGCTCCGGCGCACTGCCCTCTCCACCGGAATCGGGATTCTGGTCGGTTGCGATTACGTGGTTCTCTATCTCTGCGTTGACCTTCTGGCCGCCGGGGAACGTCACTTTAATTTCCATCAGGTAAACCTCATTTCAGCTTTTTGCTCACTTTGCTCACATCAGCGAGATTAAGTTCACGGCGAAGATTCAGCAATGGTATATTGTAGCTTGGCGTGAGTTGCTACCAAAGCTATTGCAAGTCAAAGGAATGATCAGGGGAGATCGAAAGCCTTTTCTATTAAGCGGAGATGAATATGCAGAAAGTTATCGATGAGCTGAGAGACAATCACGCGCGCTATCTGGAAGAGTTGATCGAAGTTCTGAGGATTCCCAGCATCAGTCCGGGCTTGCCGAATCCGGAAGCGATGGAGCAGGCCTCCGATTGGATAGTCGGCAGACTGAAAAGTGCAGGTATCGACGAGGTTCAAAAACTTCGTGCCGGTGATAAAAGCCCCGTTGTCTGGGGACGCAAACATATCAGCGACTCTCTGCCTACTGTTCTTTTTTACGGCCATTACGATGTCATGCCTCCCGATCCCCTCGATGAATGGGAGTCTCCTCCGTTCGAGCCGCAACTCAGGAACGGCGAGCTCTACGGTCGCGGAACGGCCGACGACAAGGGTCAGTTCCTGATGCACGTCAATGCGGTCGAGGCATATCTCAAGATCAAGGGCACGCTGCCGGTTAATGCGATTTTCGCGATCGAGGGGGAGGAAGAGGAAGGCAGCCCGGCACTCGAGGAACTTCTCGATACGCACAGGGATCTTCTGCTAGCCGATGTGGCAGTGGTCAGCGACTCCCCTTTCTTTGCCAGAGACTGTCCCTCGATCTGTTACGGTCTGCGCGGCATCGCGGCGGCAGAGATTCGTGTGATCGGGCCC
The DNA here is from genome assembly GCA_035530855.1 of Acidobacteriota bacterium. Classification (GTDB taxonomy): domain Bacteria; phylum Acidobacteriota; class DATKUA01; order DATKUA01; family DATKUA01; genus DATKUA01. Next base: position 14,082 of record DATKUA010000204.1, read on the forward strand.
AACAGCGATTTGCATTCCGGTAATTTCGGCGGCGCAGTGGCCAACCCGGCGGAATTCATCGCGCGCGTAATTAACGACCTGAAGGATCGTCAGGGCAGGATTACGATTGACGGTTTTTACGACGACGTGCTCGAGCTTACCGACGCGGAGCGAAAGGCATTCACCGAGCTGCCGTTCGACGAGGAGGGCTTCAAGTCGGATCTCGGGATCCAGGATGTCTACGGAGAAGACGGCTTCACGACCCTGGAAAGGATTTGGGCGCGGCCGACGTTCGAGGTTAACGGCATCGGCGGCGGATTCCAGGAGGAAGGCTTCAAAACGATTATCCCCTCGGGAGCCTTTGCCAAGGTGACGATGCGGCTCGTGCCTAATCAGGACCCGCTGAAGATTCTCGATCAGCTTGAAAACCATGTGATGAAGAATGCTCCGGAGGGTGTTGAAGTGGTGGTCGAAAAGGCCCACTTCGGCTATCCCTTCCTTGCTCCCATCGACAATCCGCATGTCGAGGCGGGCAGGCGGGCAATGGAAAAAGGATTCGGGCAAAAAGTCTACTTCATCAGGGATGGAGCATCGATACCGATAGTCACATCGCTAAACAAGAAACTGGGTGCAACCTGCCTGCTGATGGGAGTCGACGTGCCGGACGGCAGAATCCATGCTCCCAATGAGAAGCTGGTGATGAGCAATTTCCACCGCGGGATGGAGATGATCGCCTATCTGCTGGAAGAATTTTAACACTTGAAAAGCGGTACCAGGCGGGTGTCGCAGGCGTGTTGAACTCCCGGGAGTGAAAACAGGCTCCGGGCAGCAGCCGGTGGTGTCGGATTGCCAGGAAGAGGCATCACCGGAAACCCGGATTTTTCAGAACCTTCAGCCTTTCGACTTTAATCTTGAAACCCCGATTTTACCCTCGTGGGGACGAGTGATCCTTCAGCCTTCAGTCTTTAGTCTTTAATATCTTACGCAACCTGCTGTAAGCGATGGTTGTGTAAGTACGCTCGCGCGTACTTAAGTCTGCCTGTATTATCACCCCAGACAGGAGGGGCTTCCTTATTCTCCAGTTACGCCGCCGGAGCCTGTTTTTCAAAGAACCTGATTACTTGGCAAAATCCTCTCCCGGATCTTCAACAATGTCGGTCGTGGCATTCACGACTTCCAGCTTCCCGTCTATCTTGTCGATGAAGTCGTCCCACTCCCTGAGAAGCTCATTCTTCTTCCTCTCGTCATAGAACCTTACAGTATGGGGCCTTTCCCCACCCGGCCCTGGAGCAGCGTTGCGCATCCTGGTCTCCGCGTTCTCGTCATTCATCGCTCTGAAAGTGTCCAGAATGTACTCGCCAAGCCCCAGCCCCTGGCGTGCTCCCCGAATGACGAGCAGTTCCGCCAGCGAATATTTCTTAGCGTCGATCTCGATGATGGTCGACAGATTAGTCAGCTCGATACGCCGCTTAAGCTGAAGATAGCGCTTGAAAAGATCGAGGTTCGCCTGCACCTTGGAAATGACTTCCTTCCTCTGTTCCTCATCGCTGCCGAAATGCGGCTTCTCTGTGCTCGGTAGAGAGGCGTACATCGTGATGTCATCGGTGTTCCGCGACATCCGTTTGTGAATCAACCGCAACTCCTTCATCGCTTCGATGAGTTTCATCTCCACACCTGAATTAGTATGTATAGTAAGACGTGCGTAGCATAATTTAGGACAGCATGGGTCATTTGTCCAGCAACAAGCAATTTTAACAAACATTGGATGTTCGTGAAGGGGGAATAACTGACTCGCCACAAGCGTTGAATTGGCGAGGTTTTCTATGGATTACAAAGCCAAATTCGAAAAAGCGATGGATGCCGAAGCCTTCTGCGGCATTCTCGGCGACAACAAAAAGCTGCACGATCTGCACTTCAACCGCGTCAGCGTAGATGAATACAAGCAGAAGCTGGTTGGAAAGCTGCCTGAACTGAAGATTATCGTGTTGACGGAACCCTGGTGCGGCGACTCGATAGCGATAGTTCCCACGCTAATGCGTCTTTTCGAAAACATCGCCGGCGTCGACATGCGCTTTCTTCTGCGCGACGAGAATCCCGAC
>DATKUA010000205.1:0-47326 GCA_035530855.1 Acidobacteriota bacterium
CACGGGTATATGGGCGATCACAGGACGGCTGTCAGCACCCGCAGTGAAAGTGTTGATGCCCGCTGCCGCCCGGCCTGTTTTGCTGACCTTGCGGATCCTGATGTTCGGGTAGGACGACCAGACGACAAGGTAGCTGTCATCATCGGGATTGTAGGCGGCTTTAGGATGCCACTCGCAGATGTCTCCGGGAGCAGAAATGAGCCTGGCCTTCTTCGCCTTGTACTTCCCGGCCTTGTTCTTCACACAGAGCGCACCGTAGATCTTCGCATTGGAAATGTCGTCATCATCCTTCTTTACCCAGACGACGAGTATGTCCCCCGTCTCTGTGTTCATTGAGACGCTTGGAAAGCGATTCTCCAGGTCAAGCTTTTTACTGATCGAGAAGCTCTGGTCGATGTCTGCTGCGTGCAGGCCGGCCGTAAGAAGCGCAACCAGCAGTAGGGATATAGTAAGACTCTTGAGCCTGGATGCCATGATTTCCCCCGTGGATAGGATAATATTCGTGATGCGATTATAGTATGCCCGCCGGCAATTTGGCGAGAATAATATTCATCGACCGGGCACGCTCTGCTATCGCGAGTGTGCGCCCTCCGTAACGAGCGGATTTCGATGTGGTAGCATGTTTGTGATGAATGGCCCGGCAAAGAAGCGCATACGCCTCATCCATTGGAAGGAGGTGAAGGCAGCGGAGCGCATAGCCGTCCTAGAGGACGCCGGTTATGCCGTTGACTACTGCGCGGTCACGCCTGCGATGCTGAAGCAATTGCGCTCCGAGCCGCCGGACGCCTTCGTCATCGACCTGACGCGCGCGCCGTCGCAGGGGCGTGATATCGGTGTAATGCTGCGTAAGTTCAGTGAAACGCGCAGTGTGCCGCTCGTTTTCGTCGGGGGCGAAGCGGAGAAGGTTGCGCGAGTGAAAAAACTCCTGCCCGACGCGGTCTATTCGAACTGGGAGCGCATTGGCCCGGGCCTCGAAACTGCCTTAGCGCATCCGCCCGCCGATCCCGTCGTGCACGATTCCGTCTTCGCCGCATATTCAGGCACGCCGCTGGCGAAGAAACTCGGTATAAAAGCCGAGTCATTGGTTACTCTCATCGGCGCGCCCGAAGGCTTCGAGAAGACTATCGAGGGCTTGCCCGGGGGCGTTGTTTTTCGCCGAAGCATGTCCACCGATCCCGGCCTCATCGTCTGGTTTGTCAAATCCCAGAAGAAACTGGAGCGCAAAATCGCTGAAATGAGCGGGCAAGTCCGCAAAGAAGGCATGTGGATAACCTGGCCCAAGAAAGCCTCCGGCATCCCCTCCGATCTGACACAGGTAATCGTCCGCAAAACCGGACTCGCCAACGGCCTCGTCGACTATAAAATCTGCGCCGTCGATCAAACATGGTCAGCCCTGAAATTCTCACGGCGATAGTCTCCCTGCCAGCTAGCGGTCGAGCTGATTTGACAAGCCGGAATCGCGTTTTATAATGTAGCCAAACGTTAATGATGGAGATCAGCCATGCGAAGGTCGTTTTATATCTCGGCAGCAGTCTGCCTTCTGCTTTGTATATCTTTCGCGCTAAGTGCGTCGGCCAGAGATGATCCACCCATTTTGAATGTTTTCAAAGTCAAGAAGATCAAATTTCCGTCACAACTGTATAGACCGTGGGCTATTCAAGACATACACATGCTCAGCAGCAAAAAGGGCATAGCGATTCTCGAGGAACTTGTTGCAGATGGGTCCCGCCGACTTCACACGCTGCTGCTGAAGAAGAACGGTATAACCAAGCTAATAGATACGGCATCGATGGAGGAGACGATCTACACGCTGACTACGTCTCTGGTTTGGATAGATGGAGCGGGTGCTCCTGGCGCCGCCCCGGCAGCCAAGGGTCACTTTCTGCTTTTCCTGGGTGGCTCCCCGGCCGACGAAATGCACTCGACTGTCTACATGGCAAAGCTCAATGCGGCCGGAAAAATCACGCAACAACCCACGAAAATATTCGAGGTTCCGTGTCCGCACGAGAAAGGCGAGATCAGTTTGTACGGGCTCGGCGCGACACGCGGCCCGGCTTCGGTCGCCGTCGCCGCGACTATGTCGATATACGACGGTAGCAAATCGAAGAGCTACCTGGAAGGCAGGTTCTTCGAGACCGATTTCGAGGGGAACCTGCTGGGCACCCTCAGGGACGTCCCTTTCGATCAGAAGATCGACCAGTGGGGTGGAAACATGCGTCCGGCGTGGAGCGGCAAGAAATGGCTCTCCCCGATCTGGGCCAAGGCTAAAACGCCCGGTTGCTGCCGATGCTATATAGCGGCCGCTGAAAGCATGGTGGGGGCGGCCCCGGCGGACATCTCTCCGATTAAAGTATCGCTGGTTTTCAAGGGGGGAACAAAAGACTCGATCGAGGGCGACTCCTGCTTCCTGCCAGACGTGTTGGTTCCGAAAACGTTGGGCGGCATTCCCGCAGCGGTTAAGGGCCCTAACTTATTGCTGAATATCTCGACTGAGTACGAAAAGTACAAGGAAGCCCTCAGCGAGCCGGTTTACCGGTCATTCATCCAGCCTTTTAAACGCCAAGGCAGGAAAACAAAGCAGACCACGCCTGTTCCCTTCGAAGCCTGGAATATCGCTTTCCAGTCAGATCAGAACTGGAAGATCAGGAGATATAACGAGTACCTCTCGAATTTCCTGGCAAGTGATTCCGGCGGCTACGTCGTCGCCAGGGCCGATTCCATCGGGAGGTACATCCCTGGGTCAGCCCCGCCGGAAGAGTCGAAGTTCAACGGAAGAATCGGCTTGTTGAATGTCGATGCGGATTTCAAGAAGGTCACTCCGATCCTCTGGCAGGAGTTATTAAACGACGAGTACATCGATGCCTCTCCGGTTCTGCGCAGGCTCGGTGATGTGTGTTGGATTATCGTCCGAACCAAGCGTGGAATCGAAGCTCAGGAATACTTCTTCATAGCCACCTACTCTCTGTAGTCAAGGAGCGGCAAAGATAACGATTACGAAATAGTCAAAATCGACCGTGTCGGCACCGCTGCACAGGTCAGAATCGACTTTATCCTCGATTCAAAGACGCACGTGACGGACTTTCTACATATGTTGAAGATTAATGGCGGCTGGCGGATAGTGAACATCATCGATTATTGAGTGAAATACCGCTGTGCATTTTTTTTAACAGTGACAGCTCCCTGTTTCAGGGGTTTTCGCTGGCATTCGGTCGAGAAGGCCGAGGCCAATAATCCCTTTTTGTATTACTTGTTGTCCCAGTCCAAAACTTGCTGTGGGTTTTCTTCGTCTTAATAATCAGTCACGAATTTCTTTTATGCAGGCACCTGCTGAGGAGGGGTGGATGAGAAGGCTATTTTTCAGTTTTATTCCTGTAATAATGGCAGCGGTGCTGCTTACTCTGGCGCCTGCGGTCGCGCAGGAAAAGACCGATCCGGTTGAGTCGATCACGATTGCCGAGATGCGCGACCACATTTTTTACCTGGCATCGGACGCACTGGAGGGGCGCGACACGGCCTCGGCAGGCTACAAGCTGGCTGCGCAGTACGCAGCGAGCCAGTTCCATGCCGCGGGTCTGCAGCCGTTGATCGGAGATGCCGAGGGTAACAAGTCGTTCCTGCAGCCGGTTAAACTGATGTGGAGCCAACTTGCTGAAGGCACGGCATTGGTCGTCTCCTCGGACGGAGAGGAGAGGACCTATGGGTATCCTGAAATGATGGTGCCTGCCGGTTTGGCGCAGGAACACGCGGATGGTTTCAATGACGTGAGACCAGTCTTCCTCGGCCACGGAATCGAGGAGCCGGACCTCGGCTGGGACGATTTCGAGGGCCTCGATGTGGAGGGCCGGATCGGGATTATGCTCGAAGGCGCGCCGCTTCGCGAAGGCAAACCAGTCCTGCCGGAAGATAAGCACCAGTTCTACATGAACATCGGCCGCAGCGCCAACCAGCGGCTCATGAGCGTCTTCAATCACAAGATGGCGGGCGTTATCGTGGTCCTCAGCCCGCAGTCCGACGCTCTTTGGAACATAATTGTCAATCAGTCAAAGGGCGAGCAAATGGTGCTGGCGCCGGAGAGCGGCGAGGGTGGCTTCGCCTCTTTGCCTGCCACAGTTATTGCGATGCGCCCGGAGACGATGGCCGATGAGATCAGGGCTATGGGTGTCGATCCGTCAACCGGCGAGGGCGAGTACCGGCGTGGTGAGATGGAGGGAGTGCGGCTCGGATTCAAGCTGGCGACCGAAACAAGACCGGTCGAGTGCCGCAATGTCGTGGCCCTGCTTGAGGGCTGCGACCCGGAGTTGAAGGACGAGTATGTAGTGGTCAGCGCGCACCTGGACCACCTCGGGGTTCGGGACAACGGCGACATCATGAACGGCGCCGACGACAATGCCAGTGGCTCGGCCGCGGTGATCGAGGCGGCGGAGGCGGCGGCGCTCGATCCGCCTAAGCGCTCGGTCATCTTTGTGCTCTACACGGCGGAGGAAAAAGGCTTGCTCGGCTCGCGCCACTTTGTCGAACGAACAGGCATCCCTCCAGAGAAAATAGTGCTCAACATCAACGCCGACATGGTCGGACGCAACTCGCCGGAGTTCCCTGACTCGATTCTGGTGCTCACCTCCGAGAAGCGCAGGCAGGAACTGTTGGAGATGGTCAAAAAGGTTGCCAAGGAGATCGGCTGCGAAAACCTCGATCTGCGGCTGCACGATGAAGATCAGTGGAGCCACGGCATACGTAGCGACCAGAGCTGCTTCGAGCAAAAGGATATCCCCTACGTGCTTGTCACGCGCGGTTTCATGCAGCCCGACTACCACCGCCCCAGCGATGATCCGGAAACAATCAACTACGAGAAGGTTGCTTGGTCGTCAAAGCTGATGTACGCGATGCTGATGGCGGAGGGGAATCGGAATTAGGGCTTCTAAGTGGGGACAGTTCCCTGTTAACGGCCCTCACCGATAAACTGCTGCATGAATTGGAGCGCGACTTCCTGACAATGAAAAGGGCGGGTTTGCAACCCACCCTGAATTGTCGCTCGTATTGCCCCGGCTTAGTTATTTCTTCACCAACTCGACACGGCGGTTCTTCGCTTTGCCCTCTTCGGTATCGTTGGGAGCGACCGGCTTGGACGCACCGAAGCCGGCGGCCGTCAACCGCGCGCCGTCAACGCCGAAGAGCACTAGGTAGGAACGCACGGTTTCCGCTCGCTGCTGCGAGAGCCTGTTGTTGACCTCGTCGGTGCCGGTGTTGTCGGTGTGCCCCTGAATCTCGAGTTTCAGATCCGAGTAGTTAATCATCGCTTTGACGATGCCATCGAGCGCCGTAATGGATTCCGGTTTGAGCGATGCCTTGTTGGTATCGAAGTAAATGCCGTAAATGGCGACTCGTCCGGAAGCGTCGAGCTCCTTCTTCAACTCCTCGGCGCCGAAGCTGAGCTTCTGCTTGAAGCCTTCTTCCTCAACAATATAGAGGTAATACATGCCGTGGTCGTAAGCCTCGACGTAGGCCCATAGTGTGCTGCCGTCGCTCAGCGGGATCGTGAATATCGCCTCGCCGTTCTGGGCGTTGTCCCAAACCACCTTGCCGCCACGCTCCCGCGCTGCGGCCGAATAGTTCTCGACGACCTCGAAAGCAGAGTAGCCCTCGAGCGGCTCACCATTTTCATCTTGCATTGAATAGCAGAGCTGCCAGTACTCGCCCTTAACAACCTTGTCGAGGGTGTCATCGGTTACCGGGTCGTAATATCTATACTCGTAGAAATGGTAGTTCTTATACTCCGATTCATCGGCAACGAACTTCGAGCCGGGGAACGGCTTGATCAGGGGGTGCTCCTTCTGAATCGCCGCGCCAACTGCGGCTGCGGCTGCGACGGCGAGTGCAAGGATAACCGTGGCCAATATCGTTTTCTTCATACATTCCTCCTTTATGAAGTCCACCGAAGGTGATGTTGTTACGGCGGAAATTACACCCGCTCATGATGGCAGTCAAGCGGTTTGTTCAGGGTTTATAGTCAGCGTAACCTATTTATTATCTATGAGTTTCGCCAGTTCATCAGGTACGCTCCACAACCCAAGCTGTCCGGAGCAGGGAATCGGTTCCGGGAGCGGCGTGACATTGTCCAGTGACCATCCGACGGGTCCCTGCCACCAGATATCGTCTATCGGCTTTTCGATCACCCCGGTTATCCTCATCGAACCGGCGATCACTCCGCGCGGCAGATCATCCGGCACTGCGAAACCACGTCGGCGCAGCCAGACAACTCCACTCTCATCGAGACTTTGGCCGGCGTGGAGTGCTATTACCGTGCCTATAGCCCACTCCGGCGGTTTTCTGGAGCGGTTCTCGATCCGTTTGCCGGCATGGAGAATAGCCCAGGCCCACGGCTGCTTTACAGTAAGCGCGCGCATTTATTACTCCCGCAGCGTGTTTTGTATTATGCATTATACATGTTTTGTGTGCGAGATCCCGCTGGTCTACTTTTCCATGCCACAGACGTCATTTATATGCCGTTGGACGGCAGAACTTGAACAACGGACCGGCATGTCATAGGCTGTTCCATTGCGGAACGACGATATTAGCCAATGAGTTGCAAGTGACGGCAACTCATCGATAATTATTTCGGTTTTCGAGGGGGAAGAGAGATGAAAGAGAGGCTGATTACGGCTGCGGCATTTTTGGTCTTGGTGTCGGTCCTGGCGGCGGCGCAGGCGGATGATTTGTCGGCCCAGCAGGCGGCGTTGAAGAAGATCGATTACCTCGTCGGCGAATGGAGGACGCTAAGCACATTCGTGGCTACCGGCGTCGAGGCTCCCGGTTACCTGGTCTATCGCTGGATTCTGGGCGGCAATTGGATTCACTGCGAGTTCCACGGCCAAGCCCCGGGGAGAGACTATTGGGAAGCCTACGCGATGATCAGCTTCGATCTCGCGTCGGGGAAGTACCGCAGTTACGCCTTCTTCGGCGGCAACGCCCCGGCGAGCTACACCGGCGTCTGGAATGGCGTTGACACAGTAACGTTCACTACCGACGAGCCTGATGCGCGGGGGCGCCTGAACCGCATCAGCTACAAGCGCATGCCCGACGATACGGTTTTCCAGCTCAACGAGATGACCGACGAGGGTGGCGAGTGGGTACCGACTCTCAAGACAAATTACAAACATGCTCCGGCGCGCTGAATTAGGTGCTGGTGTAGCGTGGAATACAGTGAACTAGCTCTGTTATGATAGAATTCTTATCGACTCCAAGAGTGGGAGGCAACAATAACGATGAGACGAATCAAGAAATCCTCTGATACAGCTTTCAGCTGGGCTGTTTCCTTTACTTTGATGCTCATACTGGCTGCCGTGACAATCTCCGCTGCACAGGAGAAGTGGGTTGAGCGCGACTCTCCCTTCGTTCCGGCCGGTCGCGACGACCACATGATGGCTTTCGACTCCGAGCGCGGTTGGGTGGTGATGTTCGGCGGCGACAATGCCGGCAGCGCCACCTGGGTGTGGGATGGAAAAGGCTGGAGAGACCTCGGCATCGAGGGACCGCCGTTGACGCGCGAGGCCGCAATGGCCTTCGACAGCGTGCGCAAGGTAATCGTAATGTTCGGCGGTTACGATTTCTACGCTAACAGCAGCGCCACATACGAATTCGACGGCGAGCAGTGGATCGGTTACGCCCTTGACAGCGCTCCCGATGGGCGCAGTGATCATGCCATGGCCTTCGATGAAGAGCGCGGCGTGATGATCATGTTCGGCGGCGAGGGTGTGGACACGAACACTTGGGCTTACGACGGCGAAAACTGGTCAAAGGTCAACCAAGACGACAATACTCCCGGCGAACGCGGCAGTCACCGGATGGTCTACGACAGCGAGCGCAAGGTAATCGTACTGTTCGGCGGCGCTTCCGGAGAGACACTGTTCAACGACACCTGGGAGTGGGACGGCGAGCAGTGGGTTGATGTGACACCGGCAGAGGGCAGCCCTCCGGCGATGCGCGACTTTGCGATGGTCTACGATTCGTTGCGCAAGAAAACGGTTGTCTTCGGGGGACGGGACAACACCCTCGACGGCTTCGACAGCACTTGGGAGTGGGACGGGACCACCTGGCTGGAGGTCAACGCACTTGTCAAGCCCCCCAGACGTCATGAGTGCGCTGCCGCCTATGATTCGTGGCGCAACCGCATGGTGCTGTTCGGCGGGAGCAGCGGTAACACCGAGGAGAACCGCTACAAGTCCGATACCTGGTGGTACCCCAACAACCCGCCGGATATCATCCACGACCTGGTCCTCGGGATCATACCGGGGAAGGATCTGGCTGTGAGGACCGCCATTTTCGATTACGACGGGGACGCCTTCGAAGCCTATGCCTACTACCGCGACACCGGCGAGACTGATTACCAGAGGGTGCTGATGGAGCAGACCTCGACCAACACTTACGCCGCGATTATCCCGTCCGATCAGTTCTCTGAACAGGGTGTTGAATATTATATCGCCACCTTCGACGAGCAAGGCAGCGGTCGCTGGGGTTATTTAGGCACCGCTGAGAGCCCGAACGTAGTCACGATCGGCGATACTGGTTCCTTGAGCATTTTTATTAAACCTCTCGATGCCCGCAAAGCCGGCGCGGCCTGGAGACCAATCGGCACAAAGGAATGGATCAAGTCGGGCAATACACTACGCGGCCTTAAGCCGGGTAAACTTACGATTCAGTTCAAGTCGATCTGGCAGCAAGTTTGGTACAAGCCCGTGGACATGGTTATCGAAGTGATTCCGGGACGAAAGGTCGACTATATCGCTGAGTACCAACGCAGGGACCTGGAACAATAGATGGTTCCAGCGTTTTAAGAAAGTAATACCAGGGCGTTCCGGAGCACGGATCGCCCTTTTTAATATGCCGAGGGAGGGGATTCCATGAAACGTCTGTCTTGTATTGCCGCGATTTGCCTGTGTCTCGTGCTTGGCGCCCAATCCGAGGCGCCGGCCCAGACCGTTGGAAAAAAGGAATCGGCAAAACGGGACTTGCTTGCCCCGGTGCGTGCCATCAGAGAGCAGATAAGGGCGCGCCTGGCTCGACCCGCGGAGCTACTCGACCTCGACCTGATTATGGAGGGGCCCGGCTTCTATGGAGCGCAGCCGCGCCGCGTCCGGTGGGACAGCGACGGCAACCGCCTGTGGTTCGAATGGAAGAAGTGGGACGAGGAGGAAACCGGTACCTTCGAATACATTGTCACCGACGGCAGCTTGAGACGCCTGAGCGAGGATGAGGCCGAGCTGGTACCGCCGGCCTTTGCGGCCTGGGACAAGGAGCATCGGCGCGCGCTGTGGACGGTTCGCAGGGACGTGATGCTTTACGACGGCAAAACGAAAACCGCGGCTCCGTTACTCGGGGCCTTCGGCGGAGTTCAGCCCCTGGGATTTTCTGAGGACGGCACCGAAGCGCTTCTTTTGATGAACAATAACCTTGTGGCAGTGAGCATCAACGCTGAGGAAGGCACGCCGGTTATCCGGCAGCTCACCGATATCAGGTCGGGCCGCCCCGGGAAAGATGAGACAGCGACGGAAGCGCAGGAGTGGTTGAAAGAGCAGCAACTCGAACTTTTCGATTTTCTAGAACGCCGTCACGAGAGGTTGGAGCGAGACAAGAAAAGGGAGGAGAGTCTCTCTCCTGAGCCGTTCTTTCTCGGCGACTGGCGCGTCGACAGGATAGTTCCCTCGCCGGGTCTGAACTATGTGGCCGTACAACAGAGGCTCAACGACCAGAAGGCCCGCAGGGCTATCGTAGCCAATTACGTCACCGAGAGCGGTTACACCGAGGACATCCCGGCTCGCACCAAGGTCGGCGACACCACCGGCGGCCGCCGCCTTCACATCATCAGATTAAGCGACGGAGCTGCCGCCGAGGTGGAATTCGGTATCGAGGATCGCGAAATAATGGTTTTTAGCGGCGAATGGAGCCCCGGCGGTGAGCGCCTGCTCGTCGGCGTCCGCGCCGCCGATAATAAGGATAACTGGCTTTTCGCCGTTCAGCCGTCCTTGAAAGGCGGCGAGGGAGAAGAGGGGGGTGGCTCCCTCAAGTTGGATCTGACCGAACTTGCCTCGGATCACGACGACGCCTGGGTTGGAGGCATGCGATGGGGCGCCGGCAGTGGTTGGTTGCCAGACGGCAGCACTGCGTGGTTCGTTTCCGAGCGCAAAGGCAAGATGCATCTCTATACCGTTCTCGCAGATGGCGGTGAGGCTGTTCCTCTGACGAAGGGCGACGATATCGTCTCTGGTCCTCGCCTGTCGCCCGACAAGAGCGCCTTCGTTTTCTCGGCGACGATCCCTGATCCATTCGAATCACAGACTTTCATCCTTCCTCTTAAGGGAGGTGATCCGCGCCCGCTGACAAGCGGCATGGGCCGCGCCGATGCCACCTTCAGCCCCGATGGCGGACGCCTAGCGGTGGTCGCCTCCGGCTCGAACGCGCCATGGGAACTGTATGTCAAGGATACCGGTGAACCGGGCGTCGGCGAAAAGGTGACCGACTCCCCGAGTCCCGCGTTCAAGTCGTACAGGTGGGTCGAGCCGCAAATCATACATTTCAAAGCGGAAGACGGCACGATGATTCCCGCCAGGCTCTACCTTCCGCAACGGCCGCACAACGACCGCCCGGCGGTGATCTTTGTCCACGGCGCCGGCTACATGCACAACGTCCACCGCTGGTGGTCGTCGTACGAGCGCGAGTACTGCTTTCACCACCTGCTGATGGAGCGCGGCTACACAGTGCTCGACATCGATTACCGCGGCTCCGCCGGCTACGGGCGCGACTGGCGCACCGCCATCTACCGCCACATGGGCGGCAAGGACCTCAGCGACCAGGTCGACGGTGCGCGCTACCTCGTCGAGAACCACCGTATCGATCCAGAGCGGATCGGCATTTACGGTGGCTCCTACGGCGGCTTCATCACGCTGATGGCCTTGTTCACCGCCGGGGATCATTTTGCCGCAGGTGCCGCACTGCGGCCGGTGACCGATTGGGCGGCCTACAGCCATTGGTACACCGGGAGCATTCTCAATCTTCCGGCGGACGACCCCGAGGCGTACTACCGCTCATCGCCGATATACTTTGCCGAGGGGCTCGACGACCCGCTGCTCATCTGCCACGGCGTGGTCGACACCAATGTCCACTTCCAGGGTGTTGTGCGCCTGGCGCAGCGGCTGATCGAGCTGCGCAAGAAGAACTGGGAGGTTGCGATCTTCCCGGTTGAAAACCACGGCTTCCGCGAGCCGGCCTCGTGGGTCGATGAGTACCGCCGCATATTCGATCTCTTTGAGGAGAACTTGAAGGGCAATAAGTAACTCCACCAGAAACTGTGGCTGCAAAAGACAGGCTCAGCAACCAATCAACAACCGGATTCCAGGCGGGGTCCTGGAATCAGGACCCTTACAGCTTATTTGCGTATGAAGATCGCAGAGGTGTCGTTGCGGACTTTGTCCGCCGTGTCAGCGATATGCGACAGCGCTGCAGCATTCTGGATGGCGACAGATGCCATTTCCCCCAGCGCTACAGCTGTTTCCAGATCCTTCCTGGCAAAGCTCCCTGAAGATCTGGCAAGTAACATCACTCCCAGTTTCCTGTAGATAAAATTCAGCGGCACACACATCACTGATTTGATTTCACCGGCGATATCCAAGCACCGCTTGTCCTGCTTCGTGTCTTCTATCAACACCGCTTCTCCGAGTTCGATGACAGTACTTGCAAAATCGCAACTCGTGAGTGATTCACTCAGAAGACCATCCCCGGCCCCCGACGAGGCTGCGACAGCCGGATCCTTGCCGTCCTCGCCGGTGAGCAGGGTTAAACCGTGATCGGCGTCCACGAGTCGTCGAGCCTGCCTCAGGACCACCTCGCAGGTGGCGTCCATGCCAAGATGATCCATGGTGTCGCTGCCGCTGTGTTTCTGCAGACTCAAAAGGCCCTCATCCAGCTCCCTGATCCGCTGACTCATCGATTCCAGTATTCTCAGCACGATCGTCGGATCGCGACCGATCGTCGTGAGCAATTTCCCCTTGTCGATCGTCAGGACGCGTGTCTCCCCGGTGGCGACCACCGAGGCCGATCGGGGTTTTCGGTCGAACAAAGCCATCTCGCCAAAAATATCACCCTCGCGTAATTCGGCGAGAGTGGTATCGCCGGAAGGCGCCGCCTTGATCACTTTAGCTCCGCCGGATTGAATCGAGAACATTTCTTCACCGATGCTGCCTTCGGCGATGATTACTTCGCCGTCCGCGAAGATTTTTCCAAGTTCGCCCATTCTCACTACACCTCCACCTGGTCAGGAAATCAGTATCCTTTCAAGCTCGGCCAGCATGTCTCTGTGCATTCTGAAGCTGAAAGCCCTGGGAAAGATCTTCTTAAAACGTTCGTTGCCGGTGAACATGTCCCACATCATGGAACTGAGGATCCTCGGGTCCTCCGGATTTGCCTGCTCCTTTTCGATGACGCCCAGCATCCCCTTGGTCAGCAGCGGAATCTTCTTGAACAGCTCGGTAGCGAGGTAGAGGAACCGGCCGTAGCGATTGTCGTCGATCAGGCTTCTGTATGAGGGTAGGTAGTGCTCTTTCCAGTCGGAGTCGCCGACGCCGTGTAACACGGCGGTTTTGGCGGCTTCCTTGCCAAGGAAATAGGCGGCGCCGAGACCGTCCTTGAGCAACCGTGTCGAGCCCGCATCGCCGCAGGCTACTATCCGGTCGCAGAAAGGGCGTGCCGGTGCCCCGACATTCATCTTCGGCAGGCAACGGCAGCAGATTTTGTAATTCGTCTCTGCAAGGATTTTCTGGACAACAGGCTGAGCAAGGAACGAATTGACCGTCCCGGCGTTGATCCCCTTGCCGAGGATACAGACCGTTACGAAAGTGGTCTTGGGGATCATTGCCGCAAATTTCAGGTCCTTCATCGGCAGCAGGAACAGATGGATGGAATTGCCAAACCGCTCCTTGATTACCTCGGTATCGAGAGCGATTTCGGCAATTGCCGTAGTTTGCATCCTGGGTCGCTTGTAGCCGAAGCCGAGTTTTTCGAACAGTTCCCAGGAATGGCTGTTAGCACCAAAGGCCCCTACAACCAGATCGGCTTCCTGCAAAGCCGTCTTCCTGGAGAAGAGAATGGGTCTATCTCTATGAAGGCTGATGTCGTCCACATGAATCGGCCTGATCTTCGCGCCCATTTTCTCAGCCAGCGACAGGAGGAATCTGTCGAAGCTCTCTTTCCGGTCGCTGATAACACTTTTAGGCCCGCCGCCGCGATAAACTGTGGCAATCGTCTTTTCAAGCATTGGAGTTTCAATACGCACGCTGCCATGCGAAGTGTGGAGCAGGTAGGTATTGATTCCCCGCTGAACTACAGAATCGGGCAGGTTGATTCCTTCCAAAGACAGCATTTGCACCAGAATTTCCGAGATGATACCGCCGCAGTGGTTACAGCCTGCAGGACCCTGCCTGGTAAAGTCGCTGCGCTCGTAGACCGTGATGTTGAGATCTTTGCCGGTAAAGCGGGCCATGTTGAGGGCGCTTATCGCAAAGAACGAGCCCGCGGGACCTCCTCCGATTACAGCTATCTTTGCTCCATCGTTCAGATTCATAAAACCCCAGCGAGTTGTCGCTCGATTTTGGCGATATTTAATGAATATAATACAATATTAGCTTGTTAGGCTTTTGGAATCCACCGTGTAGTCACGATTTTCTGCCGGACGTGACCAACGCGACCACCCGGTGCATCAGCACAGCAAACAACGCAGCATGCGGGCAAGAGAAATACCGTTCATTTATGGTTTGACAGAAATGACGGCGTGAACGTTGCGCTCGGGGTCTGATCGACGTGGCCGGCAGAATTTTTATCGGGGGGCGGTAAACAGGCGAAAGGGCGACATCGGCCGCCCTTTTAATCATGTCATTGCGTCGGAGCCCTTACGCTATCAGCCTATTTTTTCTCTTGGTCATGCTTCTGGTCAAATTTCTCGAACACCTTCGCAGCGCCGAGCAAGAACTTCAGCGTGTTGAGCTGGCGCTCGCCGAAGGTGATCACAGTCTTGACCACGGTGCCCTCGACGGTCGTCTCCTGGCTTTCCAGCAAGTTGTCGGCGAAACCCATCGCGCGGTTGACCATGCGCGTGGCAAGCTGCTTCTGTTCCTCGCTAAGCTTCTGCCCCTCCTCGCTCTGGTCGATGTTCTGAACCTGTTGCCGCGCCTCCTTCATCCCCGATTTAATCCCCTGCCTGGCCTGTTCCATCTCTCCGGAAACTCTCACCGCCTCCTGCTCGGCAAGCTCCTCATCGCCGAAGATTTTCATCTGAATGGCCTTGAGCACGTCGGTTAATTCGAAAGTTGAGATCTCGTATTGGACATCGGTATTCAGCTTCTCTTCGAGCTCGCGCACCTTATCATCCATGTCGGGATTACGGCTCCAGAGGTCGATCTGCTCCCTGATCTGCACGCGGTTGGGCCTGATGCGCCAGGTTTGTCCTAGATCCTGGACGTAAGGGAGGAGGTCCTGGTAGTCGGAATCATCGAGAAGGCTCAGCCCGGCGCCGTAGCCGGCCTTGATCATCAGCTCAAGCTGTTCCATCTCCTCGGCTACCAGCAACTCGTTGGTCGCGGTGGCGTAGGCGAAGTAATCGGCTTGCGATTCCTCGGCACCGCGGGCCACCAGCTTATAGACCGGGAGTTTGTTGATGCGCATACCAGCGCGCGAGAGCCAGCCGTCCTTCACTGCCTGCTTGACCAATCCCGGCGTGTCCTCAAAGGTGAAAACCCAAAGCTTGCCGCCGGTGTTCTCGGTCGTGCGCAAAACCGGCTTGCCCTCGGCGTTCGTGGTCGCCTGGCTCAACATGCTGTCATGCGAATGGCCGCCTTTCTTGCCCTCCTCGACAACAGTCTCGCGGATCCTGAGCTTCATCAGTTGGGCATAGGTCAGCTTTTCAACTGCGTCAGCAACTGATTCCGGCAGCGGAATCGAATCCGTAGACTCGTCCACGCCCAGATCGCCGAACAGTTCCTTAAAGATGCCGAAGTTCTCGTTATTCTTGATCAAGCTGTAATCGATGTGGGCCAGGGTCCTGTACGAGCCCTCGGGAAACCAGTTGAAGACTTCTCCTGCTGTCACCCGCTCCTGGGCGGTGCCCGCAGTTGCAAAAGCAAATACCAGGAAAAGAAGAGCTGAAGCTTTTAATCTTGCCATTGCCCGATCCTCCTCAGAAATGCAAATCCGCCGACGCGAACTGCTGTACCAACCATTTTCCCGGGGGAAAAGCAGTCGGTGACGGAGTAATTCCTGCTCGCATATTAATAGACGGTAATAATCGGTAAAAAGTTGGATTGTGCTCGGTCCCAGCCGGATAATTCACTTCCAGGTCCTGCCTATGACTATGTCTGTGAGGTAGCGCAGTGCGCCAAGCTCCCTCTTGTTGATTGTAAAAACGGTTCGGACAACGTTGCCTTCGACAGAGGTTTTGAACGATTCAGTCAACCCCGAAAGCCGTTCTGCGGCGCGACGGATCAGCTTTCTGCGTTGCTCGCTCTCTTCGCTGCCCGAAAGCGTTCTCGCCTCGTTCAGGTTGCTGAGGAAACCCCACCGTTCCTCATCCATCTCCGCCTTTAGCCTGCTTGCATCCGCCGCCGCAGATTCGTCGCTTCCATAAATCCTTATCGTGGTTTCAGTGGTTGAGTCTTCAGCAAATTCGTTGCTTGCGATCTCGAAAAGCGGACCGCTCTCGATGCGCGCCTCCAGATTTTTGATGTTCTTTTCGGGGCCGCCTGCCCTGTTCAGCTGCTCCAACACTGCCTGATCATGCAGCGTTTTTGGCGCAATCGACCAGCTCTGGCCAAGCTCGGGGATTATATGGAATAACAAGGCATAGTCGGGATTATCAAGCAGCCCCGGGTCCGCGCTGTGGCCGGTTCTGATCATCCTCGTTAGCGTTAAAAACTCGTTTGCCACGAGCAACTCGTTGGAGGTGGTGGCGTACGCATAGAAACTCTTACTCTCATTACCTCCACTACCACACAGTCTGAATACGGGACGGCTTGTCATTCTCAAACCGGGCCGGGTCAACCACCCTGCCTTGAGGCCCTCCCTGACGATGTTGACCGTGTCTTCGAAGCCGAACACCCAGAACATCGCCCCCGCGTCCACCGAATCGCGGACGGCCAGCCTTCCTGAGTCATCGACGCTGAGCTGTTCCTCCTTGTCTTCGAGCAGAGCGAGTTGCGCCTCGTTTTCCAGTGTGTCGAGCGGTGTGAGATTGTCCTTGTAAACAACCAGGTGACCGAAAGCGATTTTCGTCAATTGCTGCTTGGCCTCGTCGGGTAGCGGGTTCCACGACCGCGTCAGGTACTCTCCGGTGTCCGAGTACATGCGGGAGTAATAACTGTAGGAATTGCTCGCTCTCAATGTGCCCAGATCGGCGTAAGCCAGAGTCTTGTAAGTGCCATCGGGGAACCAGTAGAAGACGCCGCCGGCGGTTGGTCTCTCCTGTGCGGCGCAGATTGTGTGTACAAGAAGGATTAAAAGGACGGCGAAGCACACCTTCCGCATCATATTCTGTAACCCCCGACCGGCATCCTTAAGGAATAGTAAGAACTGTTTGATTTGCTTGAGCCGCCTGAAACTGATTTGTGTAAACGGATGCCTGTTGACTCACCTATCTACTTAGACGTATTTGTTTGGAAAAAGTTGGCCGGATTTTGGATAAAACCATTTCTAAGTTGACCGGAGTGGCCGGCGGTGCCCTCAGTGAAAATTATGACACGTGTGCCACGAGCCCAAAGCGCCGTTATTTCTTCTCGGTTTTGGAATCGATGACAATGATCATCTGACCTTTTTTCCCGCCTTCCTTCTGGGCCTGGTCGATCATCTTCTGCAGCGCATCGTTGGAAGCCTTGGCGCTCTCCAGCAGCTTGCGGTCGTAGACGATGGTGGTGACGACGAGGTTGTCCACCTGCTCGATCTTGCGGGCCGCCTTGACGTTCTGCTGGTGCTCTTTCATTTCATCAGGTGTGTTGCCGATCGCGATCTCGCGCCGTATGCTTATGTCCAGCGTCGCTTTTGCGGTCTCCTCGTCGAGGTAGACTTCGATGTCGCGCTCGGTGATCTGCTCGCCGACATCGGTGGTGTTAATACTGAGCCGAGAACCCCTTTCCAGGGATTCTCTTCTTTGCTCAATCGTGTCTTGGTCCCCCCCCTTTCTTTCCATCTCTTCGAGCATCGATTTTTGCATTGCGCGGTGGCAAATGGCGCGCCATTGCTGGCCAAGCTCCGGTACCAATACGATCAGATCGAGGTAGTCCTCGCTGTCCAGAATGTTCATCTCCTGCCCGGTACCGGCGGCGACCATCAAGGCAAGGTTGCGCAACCGGCCCGCGGTCAGCAACTCACCGCCAGCCGTGGCGTAGGCGAAGGCTCCCTTGTCGCCCGATTCGTCCCGGCTGCTGAAGCGGTAGATCGGGCGTTCGTTGATGCGTCGCCCCATATCTACGATTTCACTTGCTCTCAGCGCCTCTTCGATCTGCGGATCCAGAAGTTCATAACGGTAGACACCAAGCCGGTCGCCGACATTCTCCATGAAGGTGAACGTCATGCCTTCGGGGATGCTTGATGGCCTCTCCTTCTCACCGGCTTCTTTTTCCTCGCCGGCCTCTTCGTTCTTCTCCTCGGGCTCGTCCTCTTCAGTAAATAAATCCTCAAGATCCGAGGAATTCAGCATACGCTGCTTCAAGCGCAGAAGTTGCGCCGTCGTCCTCGCTTCGATGCCATCCTTAAGCGATGGCGGCAGAGCGGCTGCCCCAGAGAACGGATCGGGGCGGTCCAGAAAGTCCTTGAAGAGCTGCCAGGCCTCGCCCTGTTGCATCAGCGTGTCGTCTCGATGCTCAATGTGGCTGTAATAGCCGTAGGGAAACCAGCGAAGAATATTATCCGCCCTCGGCCGCTCCTGCCCAGCCACAGCCATGCCGAATGAAACCACAAGGGCCAGCGCGAGACATGAAATCCGCGCATTGTTCATTACATTTCCCTCTCTCAGCTTGACGTTACCACAGACGGCTCGGATCCCGTTTTGTCAACGACATTAGAGGAGGTGGTGCGTAATGGATCCTGTTATAAGGAATCGGCTGCCGTCGAAGACCCAGCGCAGGGCGCGCGGTTCGCCGAGCGCTTCGGCGGCGCCGTCGGCGAGGATTGTCAAAGCCTCGGCCTGAGCTGATGTCAGCGGGGAACCGGTTTTGTCTGTCTTTTCCTTCTGGACGGCGATTTCCCGCTCGCTCGGCAGCCGCGGCTCCACCCTGATTACCCAGGAGTCGGCGTCCTGGGTATCGGCGGGAACGACAACTCCCCGCATCGGAGTCGCCTTGGCAGCGGAGACGATCACGGCCGCACCCCACAGCGCATCGGAACCAGGCTCTATGCCGGCCCGCATGCGGAAAGTGACTTGCCGCTCGCCCCACATCGCCGCCCAGCATTCCGCCGCGGCATCGGCCGCCGCCTCGGGGGGCAGGAAGCTTGCACTCCAGGCAAGCCCGGCGATCGCCGCGGCGTCATAGCTGGCCACAATCGGGGAGAGAGTCACATCGATCATTTGCGCTCCCAGACTGGCTGCGGCTTTAGAAATATCAGCGCGCAAGATGTCGTCGAGGCCACGCTCGAGGATCTCAGAACTTGCTTTGGCCGCAAATTCCGCAACATCCGCGACCGCATTTCTCGAATTCCACAACGCTCGAAGGCGCTCTTCCAGCCCGAGTTCGTTCATCCTTTTCGAATAGGCGTCGGCACTGACGACAAATGTTTCAGGCACTGGAATGCCTGCAGCGTAAAGCAACGCCGCGTCGCGTGCGATAAGGCCAGCCTTGGTTACATCGTCTCTGCCGATCTTTTCCATAAACAGCAAGAAATCCTTCATTATTTTCCCTCAGTCGGTGGCCCTTGTGGCTGCTGTTCCGGGTCCCGCTTCCCGCAAACTGCTCACCGCCCAGCCGATCGGTCCCAGCGACGCGGCGGTCAGACCCCAGACGCCGAAAATAGTGTTGGCGCCAATGGTTGCCGCAATGAAACCTGTTGCCCCGATGCTCAGCGCCGTCACTCCCTTTACCGTCATGTTAATCAGCGCAAATGCGCGACCCTGGTACTCCTTCGGCACCATCTCCTGCACCATCGTCGTGCGCGTCACCAATATCGCCGGGATCGATAGGCCGTGCGCGAACATCGTCAGAAAGACCAGCTCAGGTTCCCTCAGAAACATCAATGGCACATGCGTGATGCCGTCGAAAAAAATCCCCAGCAATAGCACACGTCCCCGATTGAGTCGCAGGTGGAGATGGTGGATAAACATGTTGCCGACGATGAATCCTGCGGCCATGAACGCGGTTGTCAGCGCAAATATCTGCGCAACGCCGACCTGGATACCGAAGACAGCGTGAGGACCGCCGATCACCTCCCGCACGAGAATCGGCATGCCGATTATCGCCGGGCCCATGATGAACCAGTTGTCGACGGCGGTAATCACCAGCAGCCAGCGGAAGATGTTGTCTCGCGAAGCGTAGCGCAGCCCTGCTTTCACCTCGTCGTAGAGCCGTTTCCCAGGGCGGTCCGCCTCCAGCCTGCGCGGCGTTTTCGTTATTCCCACCAACAGCAGCAGCGAGACCACGAATGTCGCCGCGTCGACGGTGAACAGGTGGGCGATGCCGACATAAGGCAGCAGCAGACCGGCGGCCGCAGGACCCATGATCATCGCGATCGGCAACGCGCTCTGCACCAATGCATTCGCCTTTGTAAGCTGTGCCTTGGGGGTCAGCTCGCCGACAAGCACGTCGCGGGCCGGCAGGAAAATACTGCTGAAGCTCTCCACGGAGAATGCCAGGACGGCGATCAGCAGCGCGGTCAGGTGCCCGCTGAAGAAAAGCAACGGGAATAGCAACACCAGCAGGCAGCGCGCCGCGTCCGATAAAATCATCGTGCGGCGACGATCCCAGCGGTCGACCAGTGAGCCGCCCGCCAACCCGACGACGATCATCGGCAGGTATAGACTCATCACCACCAGCCCGGCGGCGCCGTTGTTGCCAGTGACCTCCAGTGCCAGCCAGATGACTGAGAGATAGAAGATGCTGTCGCCAAAGAGGCTGATCAGCTGCGACAGCCACAGCAGCACCACATTGCGGTTGCCCCAGATCGAAGGGGGCTGCGCGGCAATCAGGATGTGGCTGTCGCTCGACATTTTCTTTCCCCAAGAGCGCAACTTTAGCAATGCCGTGCTGCGCTTACAATAGTATCCGGCAATGGAATGCCGGTTGCCGTGAGGCGCCGCTCCGTTTAGATTGTCGCCGGGAGGTTTGCAGATGGATGCAAAGATTGCAGTGATTGCGAGGGTCGGCGCCCACCGAGTCTTTGCCGGCGCCGGACTTGCCGAGATTTCGATGCTGGTGCCCAAAACGCCGTTCGGCTCGTCGAATCCCATCCACCTGTTCGAACACGGGAGCGTGCAATTCGCGGTGCTGTCGCGCCACGGCGAGGAGGGCTACGCGGTCAGCGCTCCGTTCGTTAACGATCGCGCCAACTTGTGGGCCCTGAAGAACCTCGGTATCGAGAAGATCATCTCGTGGTCCGCGCCTGGTTCTATAGATCCGAACATTTCCCCCGGCGACCTGGTTGTGCCCGAAGACATGCTCGACTGGGGCCAGGGGGCGCGCCGCGAGCTGGCAACCTTTTTCGACGGACACGGCCAGGGCGTGATCCGCTCAAATCCCGCGTTCTGCCCCGAGCTGAGATCGGCGTTCCTCGAAGTGCTGCAGGAGAAGCCTTTCAGGACCCACGAAGGGGGCGTTTACGCTGCCACAGCCGGGCCGCGGATGGAGACAGCCGCTGAGGTAAGCGCGATGGCCGGAATGGGTGCATCGCTGGTCGGCATGACCCTCTCGCCTGAGCTATGGTTGGCGCGTGAGCTGGAACTCTGCTACGCGGCGGTTTGTTACAGCGTTAATTACGCCGAGGGCATCGCCGACAGGCCCTTCCGCGGAGGGATTCTCTTCGAGGGCCTGGCGACGGAGGAGGAGATGGAACGGGTGAGCACGGTCGAGGCCGCTTTCGCCGACATCGTTCTTTCATTGCTTCCCGCCGTGGCGGCCACGTCCCGAGAGTGTCCTTGCCCGAAACTGCTCGAGCGCTACTACCGCCGCGGCGATCTCACAAGCGACTGGTGGCGCGTGCTATGAACAATTCGTCTCAGGTCATCCACCGGGCGCGCTGGATTATTCCGATCGACAAGCCTTTGCTTGAGGACGGCGCGGTTGCCGTTTCGGCGGGCCGCATAGTCGACGTCGGCCGGTTTGCTGATATGAAATCAGCTTTTACCGGATTCTCGGTGGAGGATCACGGCGATGCTGTCTTGCTGCCGGGACTGGTCAATGCTCACACCCATCTCGACAACTCCGCTGTGGCTGGTGCGACCCCGCGAGGCACCGGCGACTTCGTCGTCTGGGCCGAGGCCTTCCTGAGCGCGAAGGATTCCATCTCCGTCGAGAAAAAGAGGGAGGCAATCGCCGTTGCCTGCCGCGATCTCGTCGATTACGGCACTATCGTAGTCGGAGACATCTGCCCCACGCTGCTTTCGCCGCCTTTTCTGGTCGAGCTGCCGGTCTGGGGATCGGTCTTTATCGAGATGACCGGCATCGGTCGTGAGCGCGGAGAACACTTGTTCTTGGAAGCTAAAGAGAAACTCTCCCTTGCTGAGGCCGGCTTCGCCCGGAGCAGGCTTGGTTTCTCGCTTGCGCCTCATGCACCGTACTCGACTGATCCCTCGCTGATTGAGAGAGTTATTGCCGAGAACTCCTCGGCGGGACGCCTGACGTCGTTTCATCTGGCCGAATCGCCGCAGGAAGAGGCAATCCTTATGGGCGAGCACGATGGATTCGGGCATGCGATGAGAAAATGGGACTTCATGGGAGAGGGCTTCCGGCCGCCGCGGATGCGTCCCGTCGCATATCTGGAGAGCCTTGGCGGCCTGGCGATCGGCCGGGGAATGATTGCCGTCCACTGCGTCCAACTCGACGACAGCGAAATCGAGAAGTTGGCGCGTTCCGGCTGTTCGATCTGCCTCTGCCCGCGCAGCAACGACTATATCGGTTTCAGGCAACCGCGCATCGCCGACATGCTTGCTGCCGGCATTGAGCCATGCCTGGGCACCGACGGCCTCGGCAGCGTCGACACTCTGAGCGTTTGGGACGAGATGTCATTCATCCGACAACGGCATCCCGCAATCCAGCCCGAGAGCCTCCTGCGCATGGCGACGCTCAATGGTGCACGAGCATTGCGCCTCGATGCTGATCTGGGTAGCCTTGCGCCGGGAAAGATAGCCCGCTTCCTGGCATATTGGGGAGAGATCGGCGGCGAACCGATCGAGGTACTGACTTCGGGCATCGAGCGGGCGAAGCTGGATTGGATAGATGGCGATTAACTCAAACGCGGTGAAAGCGCTCGGGCGCTATGGGAAACTAGTGCGCTTCTCCCACTCGGTCTTCGCGCTGCCGTTCGCGCTCTCGGGGCTCGCGCTGGCAACGCTCGAGACGCCGTTCCGCTGGGAGGTGCTGCTCTGGGTCGCGGTAGCGATGGTTGCCGCGCGGAGCGCGGCCATGGGCTTCAACCGTATCGTCGACCGCCACTACGACGCCCGTAATCCGCGCACCATCACGCGGCAGCTACCATCAGGAGGGGTCACACTTCCAGGAGCGTGGGTATTGGTCTTCTTCAGCAGCGCCATTTTTTTCGGCGCCGCCTGGATGCTCAACCCGCTCTGCGGCTGGCTCAGCCCGTTCGCCTTGGCGATCCTCCTCTTCTACTCGGTGACCAAACGCTTCACCTGGACCAGCCAATTCTGGCTCGGCCTCAGCCTCGGCATCTCACCTATCGGCGCCTGGATGGCACTCACCGGCGCTTTTGACGCCCGCATACTACCGATGTCGGCGGCCGTGCTGTTGTGGGTAGCCGGTTTCGACATCTTCTACTCCTGCCTGGACTTCGAGTTCGACCGCGCGGAAAAACTGCATTCCGTACCTCAGCGTTGGGGAATTACCGGCGGTATTTGGATCGCGCGCGTCATGCACCTGTTAACAGCAGTGCTGCTGATCGCTACCCATTGGCTCTACCCCTTCGGCCCCGGCTACCTAATCGGTGTCATTGTTGTGATAGCCATCCTTACGGTCGAGGATTTGATGGTTCGCCCGCACGATCTCAGCAGAGTGATGACCGCCTTCAACCTCAATGGTCCAGTATCGATTGTCTATTACTTTGCAGTTCTGGTGGGCATCATTTGGAGGTAAGAACGATTGGCTCTTCGTGTATACAATAGATCATATTTCACGATTTTTCTTGCCTATTCGTGCCCTTTGCCCGAAAATCGATTAACAAAAACCGAAGGAGGTTCCGATGTCAAACAAACTCGGATGTTCTTCTATGCTAATGCTTCTGTTGGTTCTCCTCTCGAATCCTGTCTTTGCCACGGATGGAGAAACGTTCGATTTTGATGTCGGTATCAAAACCGTAGTTTTCTTTTACAACGACGTAGAGGGAGTAAGGCTGTCGGTAGACCACGGCTGGTCGCTGGGCGGCGAAGTTATTGTGTGGTTCCCGGCAGGTTTCGGTATAGGCGCGGAACTTGAGTATTACACGATGAGCGAGGAGTTCTCGCTGATGCCCGGCGTTGACGTCGCCGCTGATTATTCGCAGATGCCTATCTGCCTCAACGGCTACTATCGCTTCAAGCGCGGCGGCGGTCTTGTACCCTTCGTCGGAGGCGGGATAGCTTTCGTCAAAACCGAGGTCGCAACCTCCACCAACGCCTTCGGCATGACAATCGACCTCAGCCTGTCGGACACCTTCACCGGCTGGACGGCCTTCGCCGGGCTGGAATGGGGTCATTTTTATTTAGAGGCGCAGTGGTTGCAGGTAGGTTCCGATCTCGGGATCGATCCCGGCTTGCTCGGCGACAACGACCACAGCGAGGCGAGCGGTCTCAGCTTCTGGCTCGGCGCAAGGTTCTGATTCTACTCAGCGCAGGTGACACGCGAATTTAGCTTATACCAGGGAGCGGTCCGACATTCCGCTCCTTCCTGTATAATTAGTTCCAGACGAACTCGATGTCGACGGGTATATCCTTCATCTCCGCCAGTCTATATTTGAGTTCCGCCGGCAGCACACCGTATTTTGTCACCAGTTCTTCGGCGCGGGCGAAGTCGCCGCTCATCTGGGTCATCAACAACTCTGTCAACAGGCTCTCGATACTCGCGGCGAACTTCTCCGGATCGATGCTGTAATGCCCTTCTCCGTCGAAAACGATGCCGCCGTTCTCGAGTAACCAGTTGATCTGGATTGCATTGGCGGTACCGTGTGCCGAGGCAGCGCCGAAGCGCACCGAGCGGAAAACACCCGCCAGGAAAGTTGCATAAACTGAAGGAAGTTTATCCTCAGTGATGATGCCGCGCTCAATCAGGACGCCATAGGAGTAGAGACCTCCGATGTCGGCCTTGCACTCCTCGAGAGGCGTCGAGAGGTTCTTCAGCGCCACGTCCCCCTTGGTGCCGGTCGAGTTACCCTCCGCGTCGAGAACGAAGTCGTTGCCGAAGCTGTGGGCGATCTCGTGCAGCAGGATATTGCTGAAGAAGATGTCGCCGTCGACCAACTCATAATCCGCCGGCGTCAGCAGGCGTTTGGAGATCGGCAACAAAGTGTTTTCGAACTTGGCCTGGATGGCGTTGCGCAGCATGATCTTGCGTGAGCCCTTCTGCTCGCGCACCTGCTCGTCGTTAGGCAGCGAGATGGCGATCGTCTTGATCCCCGCATCGCCGTCGCCGGCGCCGTAAACCAGAGTGAAGACACCGACCGACGAGCCGAGGCGGATCTCGTTCCGCTTGAACTGTTCCTCTACAGGTAGCGCTTTCTGCATCGCGTCCATCGCCTCGATGTAAGCTTCCAGAGCCCGGCCGGCCTCCTCGTCCTTTACCAGCACGAACGACTCATAAGCAGCCTTGAGGTTCATCAGGCGGTCCTCGTAGGGCTCGATCGCACCGATTACGATGTCCAGCATGTTGCCCTCGAGGTCCATCCACGCCATGTCGCTGGCGAGGTAGTCGTCGGTAACCAGCGCTTCAGCACGGAGATTCAGGTAGTTCTTCAGAGTCTCGTTTTCAACCAATTCCGCCGCTTCACGCAACAACCCTGCGGCTTTCTGCAGATCCTCGGTATATGCTTTGTGATAGGGAATCGCCACCAGCCTGTCATATTCACGGCGAACCAGCGTCAGCAGGCCGTAAAGCGCGTCCTTCTCGTCGGGAAACTCGGTGATGTAGGCTTCAAGTTCGGCAACCGAAAGATCCTCGGGCCAGAACGTCGCACCAGCCGGTTTCGGTTCATTACTGATGAAAGGCTCGTCATTTGCCTGGCGGTCGAAGCGGCCCTTGTTGATCCTCAGGAAATGCAGCAGCTTTTGATCGAGCTCGCTGTCGCTCGCTGCCAGCTTTTCGCGCAGTGCGAGTCCGTCGGCGCTGGCCTGCTTCCAAAACAGCTCATCCATGATTCTCGCCGCCTCGATCAGCTTCGCCAGCGCGGCCTTTTGCTTATCGTGGAGGCCGGGCACATCGCTGCTCACCTCGACCTGGGCGTACTTGGCAAGGCGGGTGTCGATGTCGGCCATCGCTTCATCCTCTTCCTGCGGCGCGGTGCATGCAAACATCGCCGCTGCAATTAATATCATCAGTATCACTGCCAGGGAGCGCATCCAACCACCTCCGTTACTAAAGTGCAGGCAGAAGCTTATCCCAGCCGGAAATAGCACGCAAGAACACTAAAAATGCCGCAGTCGGTAATGAATGCCGTCTTTCCGCCAAGTTGCTCGGCAGTTATCTGCGGGTGGATTTTAGTCTTTGTCTCTAACCTGCCGGTTCATCTCTTCGATGAATCCGGCGCCGAGTATGCCGGCGGGCAAGGCAAACAGCCCGATGCCGAGGATGGCCATCACAGCCGCGATCAGCTTGCCGAGCACAGTGATTGGATAAATGTCGCCGTAGCCGACTGTCGTGAGCGTGACAACACCCCACCACATCGCTGCGGGTATGTTGGGGAAGACATCCGGCTGGGCTTCGTTCTCGGCATAGAACATCAGGCAGGAGGCGAGGATCAGGAGGACGAAGATCGCGAACATGGTTATGCCCAGCTCACCCCTCTTGCTTCGCAGAACGTTGGTAAGGGTTTGCAGCGACCTCGAGTAACGCCCGAGTTTGAGGATGCGCAGCATGCGGAACAGCCGCAAGATGCGCACGAAGCGCAGGTCGGCGCCGATGATCATCGGCAGGTAGAATGGCAGCACTGCCACCAGGTCGACAATCGCCAGCGGTGTGAGCGCGAAGATAAAACGTCCGATGACTGGGCGGGCGTAGCGCGGATCGACCGTGCAAACCCAGAGGCGGAGGAGGTACTCGATCGAAAAAACGATAACCGAGAGCAGCTCGAAGCCGTCGAAGAAAGGTTGCCAGGCCAGGTATATTTGAGCTACCGATTCGGTAATAACCGAGATGACGTTTAGGATTATCAGCGAATAAATGAAGGTCCTAAACCAGGCTCTGTTAAGCTGGCCATAGACCTTTTGCTTGATGGCGCTCACAGCCGCCCTCCGTCGGGTTTTTAAATGTGCGAATATTTGTAGTGCAACTTATCCAGATGCGGCAAGACTGTCAATGGCAGGCTGCTGCAAGCCTGATGGGTAGGGAATCAAGCCGGGGCTGGTGGATTTGGCCCTTTGGCGAGAGAAAAGACAATCGGCGCCGTGGTCGAACTTCACCGGCGCCGATCGACTATATAATATAGGGTACTGACAAATCGCAGCAAAGAGTCAGCGTTTAGCAGGTCAAACACTCAAAAGAACACCAACGTCCTTTTCTTCACTACGTTTGAAGCTTCTATTCGCTCAAGGTTAAATTTCGACACGACTATCAGCTAAAGAACTTGACCTCGGTAGTCGGGCACGATGTTCTATCCATAATGGATGTAACCAATGTGGAGACAGCAGAGGTGAGTCCAACGCGTCGAGAACAAAAAGATCAAAGGGCAGCGATACTGCTTACTCCGGCGATCTTCCACATTATGTCCGTACTCGCCGATGGGCTGGGCCATCGTTGGTCTGTCGCCAGCCGTATTGAGGACCTCTCGCCAGAGGAGATCCAGGAACGTGCGAGGGGATTTTTTTCGAATCCCGGTAACAAGTGTTAGACAAAAAGGAAGCGAACATGACAGAGAAGCGCAAGAGATTTAACTACAGCCTCCATCCCGGCTTTGAGATGCAGGCGAAGATGACAGCCAACATGAAGGAAAAAACGGGCCGAACGCTGGAGGAGTGGGCTGATTTAATTAAAGAGGCCGGCTTCAAGAACTCGAAGGAAGCCGCTTTGCGGGTAAAAGAAGACCATGGCGTCGGCACCAACTTTGCCAAGTTGATCGGCACGACCGCCTTTGGCGAGCTTGAGGAGTACGATCCGGATGCCCTGGTCGAGGCGCAGTACGAAGGCCCGAAGGCGAAGCTGCGGCCGGTCTACGATCGCCTGCTGGAGTTGGGTTTCAGCCTCGGCGAGGACGTCAAGGCCTGCCCGGCAAAAACCATCGTGCCGCTCTACCGCAATCATGTCTTCGCGCAAATCAGGCCGACGACGCAAACCCGCATCGATCTTGGCCTGGCACTCGGGGATACAAAAGCCACCGGCCGCTTGATCGACACCGGCGGCCTCCAGAAAGGCGACCGCATTACCCACCGCATACCGGTGGTGTCTATGGAAGAAATTGATGAGGAAGTTATCGAGTGGTTGAAAAAAGCCTACGCTCTTGACGCCGGAAAGAAGAAGTCGGGGTGTTGCTGAACCGGCTGTGCGCTAAGTCTTCGGGATCAGGCAGATGAAGCGCAGCACCTCGTCGCCGGTGTTGCGAAACTGGTGCAGATCGTCCGGCGCCACGTAAGCTACAACGCCCGGCTTGAGTTCGAAAGGCTTGCCGTCGGGGTCCAGTAGTTCTCCCTGCCCTGCCAGCACGAAGACCTCATGTTCGTAGGGATGCTGGTGGTGCGGTGTGTTACCGCCTGGCTTCACCTCCACCACGCGCAGGTAGAAATTCGGCATCTCGTCGGCGGGACCGAGCACCCAGCGGATGTTTGCACCCTGCGCGCCGTCTATGTTTGCGTCTTCGTTAGCGACTTCGGTGAAATGTTTTACCTTCATCACTTCATCCTCTTCGAAACGGGCTCAATCCTCCGCACTCGCGGTAAAGATGTACATCAGTGGCAGCCAGAGGGTCCGGCCATAGGGCGGGCGCTTGCCGTCGACCAGTACCACGACGTCGTCGCGTTGGCCGAGGAGTTCGTTCAACCTTTTCAGCTCGATCGCCTCGTCGGCACCGTAGCGCGCAGCAAACCATAGGCGTCCGCCGATTTCCTCGACGCGGTTCTCAGCTACCGAGCCGGCTGCGCTTTCCGCCTCCTCAAAGCCCTCGAGTTGCGGGAAAATGACGGTAATGCTGTGCCCCTCGTGCGGCGGGAAGTCGGCTATCGTCGCCGGATCGAAAACCTCTTGCTGTTCGGGCTCCGGCGCGGGTTCAGCAGGCTGCTCTTCTGCTACGCTCTCATCTGCCATTGCTTCTGCAGGAGTCTCTTCCGGATGCCTCTCTTCGGGCTCTTCCTGTTCCTCGATTCCGAAAAGCACCTTCTTCATCTGCGGGTCCAACGAGGCCAGCTCTTCCTCGGTGATCTCGTAGGGAATCGGCTCGAGTTCGTCGAGGAATGTCCGCTGCGACGCCGGCTTGGTGTGCTTGATTCGGTCAACTGCCATTTTGTTCTTCCTGATTTCCTTGCGAGGCAGTCCTATTTTAACCCGACTGGTGAATGCGTCAAGACGATGTGAATTGCGGCTTCGGGCTTCAACCCACGCTCAGGATTTTTTTAAGGAACGGGAAGTCCGCTTGCGGCCCTTCTTACCGACCTTTTTCGCCGGCTTCTTTTCGGTTGCGCCACCGCCCTTCTCGGCGCAAAGCTCACCCTTGGCTTTCTCCCAGGCGATCGTGCCGTCCTTTTTGACCGGCACGGTATAGCGGCATTTGGGGAAGCGGCTGCAGCCGAGGAAGAATCCGTAGCGGCCGCGACGCAACACCAGAGGGGTGCCGCAGGCGTCGCTTGCCTGGTCGCCGATCTTGGCGGCCATTTCTTCCAACTCTTGCTGTTTCTTCGCAGCGTCTGAGTCGGGCAGCGGCTTGGCGTTTTTGCATTCAGGATAACGGCTGCAGGAAAGGAACTTACCGTAGCGGCCCCAGCGCATCACCATTTCGGCGCCGCACAGATCACACTCAATGTCTGTCGGCGTGACCTCGCGGCGAAGATTGCGCATCTTCTCTTCGGCCGCTGCAAGATCGCGGGAAAACCGCTTGTTAAAACGCGTCAGTGCTTCAACCCAGTTTACATCGCCCTCCTCGATCTTATCGAGAGTGCCTTCCAAGCGGGCTGTGTAGTCGTAATCGAGGATATCGTTGAAATTGTCGACCAGCAGCTCAGTGACCACCTCCCCCAAGTCCGTCGGCTTAAGACGCCTTTCCGCGCGTGTGACGTATTCCCGCGCCTGTATTGTGGAGATTGTGGCGGCGTAGGTACTCGGGCGGCCGATGCCGCGCTCTTCGAGCTCGCGCACCAGGCTCGCCTCGCTGTATCGCGGCGGCGGCTGGGTGAAATTCTGAGTCGGCGTCAGACCGAGCAGCTTGAGTTCCTCGCCTTCTTGGAGAGCAGGCAGCAGCTTTTCCTCTTCGTCTTCGGGCCGGCCGGTGACTGCCAGCCAACCGTCGAACAGCAGCCGGTTGCCTGTGGCCCTTAGCGAATAACGCCCGGCGGTGACATCAATCGTCGTCGCCTCGAACGCCGCAGCCTGCATCTGGCTGGCGACGAAGCGGTTCCAGATCAGCCGATAGAGCCTCAGCAGGGCGGGATCTAGCTTGCCTTCCAGGCTTTCCGGCGTGCGCTCGATGCGCGTCGGCCTGATCGCTTCATGCGCTTCCTGAGCCGCCTTCACCTTCTTCGGCTTCGGTGGCGAAGCCGGCAGGTAGTCGGCGCCGAAGCGATCCGTGATGAATCCTCGCGCGGCCTGCTGAGCCTCGGCGGCAATGCGGTTGGAGTCGGTGCGCATGTAGGTTATAAGCCCCATAGAGCCCTGCTGGCCGATGCTGACACCCTCGTAGAGTTTCTGCGCCAGCGACATTGTGCGCTTGACGGAATAATTCAGGCGCCGGAATGCTTCCTGCTGCAGGGTGCTGGTGATGTACGGCTGCGGCGGGTTGCGCTTGCGGGGCTTTATCGTGATGCTTGAAACCCGGTGGCGTGAGGCTTTCAGTTCCTCGACCGCCTCAGTGGCTTCCTGTTCGTTATGAAGCTCGAGTTTCTCTCCATCGCGCTTGGCAACAGAGGCGATAAACGAGGGCTCGTTGCGGCCCAGAAGCGCGGCCGTAATCTTCCAATATTCCTCGCTGACGAACGCGCGAATTTCTTTCTCGCGGTCGACGATCAGCCGCAGAGCGACGCTCTGCACGCGGCCGGCACTGAGGCCGGTCTTCACCCGCCGCCAGAGCAGCGGGCTGATCTGGTAGCCGACCAGCCTGTCGAGGATGCGGCGCGCCTGCTGCGCTTCCACCTTCTTCGTGTCGATGGTACCCGGATGCTCGAAAGCTCGTTTGATCGCAGGTGTGGTGATCTCGTTGAAGACGACGCGATAGAAGGGCACCGAGTTGCCATCGAGCAGTTTTTCAAGGTGGAAACAAATGCTTTCGCCTTCGCGGTCCTGGTCGGCGGCGAGGTAAACAGCCTCGGCATCCTTAACCGACTTCTTCAGCTCGCTGACAACCTTTTTCTTGTCCTTCAGGATCTCGTACGTCGGTTCGAAGTCGTTCTCAATGTCCACGCTCAGCTTGTTTTTCGGCAGGTCGCGGACATGGCCCATCGAGGCCCTGACCTCGTATTCTTTCCCGAGTATTCGATTGATAGTGCGCGCCTTTGCCGGCGACTCCACTATGACTAGCTTCTTACCCATTGGTTTTCAGAAAATCCTTACGTATTCGGCGCCCGGCAATTGCCGCACCAGCGATTTCATCTCCAGGCTCAGAAGGGTTAACGAAAGATCGCCCGTCGCCATTCCGGCGAGGCGCGCGATTATATCAATGTGCTGCGGTGTGTCAACGCTCAGCAACTCAAGCACTTGCGCCTCGGCGTCGTTTAGCTCGGGCGGCGGCCCCTTGTCCGTGGGCTGCATCAATGCCCTTCGGGCTTCGGCGGGTAACTCATCGATTATGTCGTCGACCCGCTGTACCAGCTTCGCCCCTTTTTTGATCATGTAGTTAGTGGCGATACTCATCCGTCCCGATATCGGCCCCGGCACGGCGAGCAACTCGCGGTTCTGCTCCAGCGCAAAGCGAGCGGTGATTAGCGCGCCGCTGCGCTCGCCCGCTTCCACGACCACCGTCGCGTGGCAAAGCCCGCTGATGATACGGTTGCGCTGGGGGAAGGTTCCCTTGCTCGGCGGCGTGTCGAAGGGGAATTCGCTGATTACCGCGCCGCTCTCCGCGATTGCCTCGACGAGTTTTTCACTGCGGGGAGGATAGATGTTACCCAGTCCGCTGCCGATGACGGCGATAGTCCGGCCGCCCGCTTCCAAGGCCCCTATGTGGGCCTTCTGATCGATACCACGCGCCATACCGCTTACCACGGCTACTCCCCGCGCCGCGAGGTCGCCGGCCAGGCGTTGGGCAACCTGCTCGCCGTAGGCCGTCGACTGACGGCTGCCCACCATCGCTACTGCAGGTTTTTCTGCCAGGTCCAGCCTACCCCTGCAATAGAGGACGGGCGGCGGATCGGAGATCTCCTTCAGCAGATGTGGGTAATCCTCGGACTCGAAGGAAACCAGGCCGATTCCCTCTCTCTCCAGTATTTCGGCTTCCCTCTCCGCGGCCTCCCTGCCTGCCCGGGCGGTGATGCCGTTGGCTGCCCCGCTCCCGATCTCGCACTCACCCAGCGTGAGCAGGTCGGCGCAAAATACCTCTTCAACGCTGCCGAATCTTTCGAACAGCACGGGAACATACCTGAGTGCGAACTCAGGCGTATGCACCAGCTCAAGCCAGAGAAGATCTTTATCGCAGAAAATCATTGCCCCGGAAACCTAATCTTCATGGACCTCCAATGTCAACAATTAGTCGCTTTGCACCAGCCTGTTAATTAGTTACAATGGCCGCCCGTTTTGGAGGTGGAAATGGCAGTCAAGAAAGCTGTTATACCGGTTGCCGGACTCGGCACCCGATTCCTGCCGGCGACGAAGGCGGTGCCCAAGGAGATGCTTCCGATAGTCGATACTCCGGCGATACAGATCATCCTTGAAGAAGCCGATGCTGCCGGGATAGAGACGGTAATTTTCATCACCGCGCGCGGTAAGGGGGCAATAGAGGATCATTTCGACAAGTACATGAAACTCGAGGCTCTTCTCGAGGCGCGCGGCAGAACCAGCGAGCTACAGGCGGTTCGCCATGTCAACGAATTGGCAAAAATCGCTTACGTGCGCCAGCCGGAGGCGCTGGGTGTGGGCCACGCGATCCTCCAGGCGCGCGAGCTGATCGGCAACGAGCCGTTTGCCGTGTTCTTCGGTGACGACCTGGTGCGCAGCAGCGTGCCCTGCATCCGGCAGCTAATCGATGTGTACAACGAGAAGAAGGCTTCCGTGTTGGCGTTGGAGCCCGTGCCGCTCGAGGATGTCCATAAGTACGGCATTATTCGTGGCAAGAGGGACGGCGACCGGCTGTACAAACTCGAAGAAATGGTCGAAAAGCCGCTGCGCGAGGACGCCCCTTCAAACCTGGCCATCATCGGCCGTTACGTGCTCACTCCGGAGATCTTCGAAGAACTGGAAAGGACGCCGCCCGGCATCGGCGGTGAGATACAATTGACCGACGCGATGCGTACCCTGCTCAACAAGCAGGAGTTCTACGGCCTGGTGTTCGAGGGCAAGCGTTTCGACACCGGCAACAGGCTTGGCTTTCTGAAAGCCACTGTCGAGTACGCCCTCGCGCGAGAAGACGTCGGACGGGACTTCCGAAACTTCCTGAAAGACATCATCTTTAAGGAGTAGCATCCCCGCATCGAAGCGGGGGGCTCGTTTCGCATTCTTCCTATCTGATTGTAGATAAACAAATGGCCGGCTGTGACACCGGCCGTTTGTTTCGCTGCGCATCATTAGAAGCGGTAGCTGACCCCGAACATGGCTGTCAATCCGCCGAGATCGAGGGGTTCGAAACCGAGGAAATCCTCGCTCAGGTCGCCTTTGACCACTGAGTAGCGGACCTCGCCGAAAGCATCCCAGTCAAAGCCTACGGGTACGACCACACCGCCGGCCACGTGGAAGCCGAACGCGACATCTTCAGTAATGAAATCACCCTCGATGATTGACATGTCAGAGAAATCGATGAACTCACCGAACTCCTCGTAGCGGTAAGAGTAGATTCCGACTCCGCCGCCGACCCAAGGAACGATCGAAGAGCCTCGGCCGCCGCGGTAGCCGGGCGAGCCATTGCCCAGCGGAGTTAACTTGACGGTCGCTGTCATCGGCACCAGTTCCAGGGTGATGTCCTGGTAAAGTTCGTTGCCTTCCATGTCGGTGTAGTCGATGTAGTTGGAAGAGTTTGTCTTCTTGTAATAATCGATTGCTACTCCGACGGTAATCAAGCGGGAGGCGAACCAGTTGAATTCCACGCCGACCATGTAGCTGTTGAAGTCTGCTTTCTCAATTGTCAGATCGGCGAAGTTGGTTTCCCAGAGGTCACTGTCGGCATTAGGCCAGAAACCGCCGATGCGGAAACTAATCGATCCCATCTTCAAGGGGACGTAGTCGTCTTGTGCGGCCGCCGTGAGCGGCAGCAGCATCAGCACCGCAACGCTCAACACCATGATATTCTTCATTTTTTACCTCCATCGGTAGCGTGCCGACAATCCTTGGAGCAAGCTTCATGCCAGCGTAAAAGCACACTTTCTTACCGGTTTTCCGGGCGTTATATGTCCTCGTCGGCCCGCAACCTGTCCCAATCCGAGGACAATGGTGCCTCAGCTTAGTATGCTGTGCAGGAAGCGGGAGAGTTGTTCTTCGGTGATTCCCTCAACCGCAAGCAAGCGAATCCCATAGCGCACACGGCTGCCGTCGTAATCTCCTTCGGAGACACGAATGACTTTGCCAATAGCTGTGACCCTACCGTCGAAGAACGGATATTCGATTGCGATCTTGACGCTGGCATCCAAGGATAGCCTGCGGTCCGTCTCGATCAGCAATCCGCCGGCGCTGACATTGACCGTCGTCATCGGCACAGGGTCCGTCCCCTCATTCTGCAGCAGCCAGATCCGGGTCTTGTAGTCGTAGCGGCTGTGACCGCGCTTCTCATTAACCTCACCACTCATGCTCGACTCTCTCTCAGGGTCTGGTTGTTATTGAGGGCACATCAAGTTCGGGCAGACTCAAGGCTGCGAGCCGACTGTTGCGGAGGCTGCAGCAAGAGCCTTCAGGGCTGCCGTCCTCGTTTCGGCAGTGACCTCTCCGACGATGAATTCGACACGATCCGCACTTTGGGCGACCGCGACATTGCTTTCACCGTGAATCTGAATGAGAACCTGCTCAAGAGCTTCAGCGAATTCCGCGGCGTCAGTCTCGCTGTCCCAAACCGAGGCTCCCAGAATGATCAATTTGTCAGCGGAATCTACAAAGGCCCTAAAGTGGATGCCGTCCCAGCCGGCGGCGGTTTCCTCCGCGGTTTCCTTCGTTGAATCGTGAAGCTGGCACAAAACCTTGATGTCGAATTCGCCGAGCACGTTACCGTAGAAAGGCCGCCATTTCTCCGGAAGAGCCGGATCTATTGAAGAGAGATCTATTGCCGTGGGGCTGTCGCCTTCGGCGAACTTGGCGTAGTGAAGGATCTGCTCCGACGATTCGGGCATGCGCTCGAAGATGGTGATCGGCTTCGCTTCGGGATTTGCCTTGATATAAGCTTGCATGAAACTTGCGCCCTCGGCGTAGGGGCTGATCAACGTCTCCTGAAGATATTGGGGAGAAGCGGCGAACACCTGCATCATCGGGTTGCTTGCCGCCGAGCCCATCGACATCCGCATCAAACCGCCGATGTCGGGCAGGCTCTTGAGCTGCATGCCCTGGCCCGCGACGAACATCGTCACCGACGCCATCCCCTCCATCACGGATGTGTTGGCGTAACCGAGGTCAGTGTTGTCCTTGGCCTGCTGCTGCAGCGCCAGCAGGTCAACGACCCTGTCCTGGAGGGCGTGAGTCAGCTCATGTGCCACAAGCACCCGCTCGATGATGGGAATCTTGAGCTCTTTGGGAAGATCGATGATCGAGTAATACGCCTTGGTTCGCGGATCGTAGAAGGCCCCGGCCTGCTCGTGCAGCAGGTCAATCAGGCCTTTCCTCAGGTCGAAACCCTCCGGCAGCAATCCCAGGG
Source organism: Acidobacteriota bacterium (assembly GCA_035530855.1). Taxonomy (GTDB): domain Bacteria; phylum Acidobacteriota; class DATKUA01; order DATKUA01; family DATKUA01; genus DATKUA01. Next base: position 35,548 of record DATKUA010000205.1, read on the forward strand.
CGGCAAAAACGCGGCTCTGGCGCTCCAGTTCGTCGCCGGGATATTCCTCTTCCATCAACTTGACCACGAAGTCGCGAACCTCTGCCCTGGTGGTTATCACGATCTTCACCGGCTCGCTTTTCTCGATGCCGGTCACCTCCATAACCTTGGGCAGGATTTCCTCCGCCATCTTATTCACGCGCTCGAGCTCTGCGGCCCGCTCGTCCTCAGTGATATCCGGCGCTGCCGCAAGCAATATCGCGAGCAGGACAGCACATGCTGCCGTCATCGCTGTTCTCTTCATTTGTTTCACGTCCCTTTCCGTAATAGGAATGGTGACTACTCCAGTATCCGCATTTCCATTTCCAGTGTGACGCCGGATTTATCGTAGACCCGGCGCTTAATTTCTTCAACCAGAGCGAGCACGTCTTTTGCGCTTCCGCCACCAGTATTGACGATAAAGTTGGCGTGCAGTTCCGACACCTGCATTCCTCCTCGCTTCAATCCCTTGCACCCGGCCGCTTCTATCAGCCTGCCTGCGTGGTCGCCGGGAGGGTTGCGAAACACCGAGCCGCAGTTGGGCTTGTTCAGAGGCTGGGTCTGGCGGCGCTTCTGCAGGAAGTCGTTCATAAGATTATAGATCTGACTCTCATCCCCGCGTTGCAGACTAAACGTCGCCTCCAGCACAACGCCGCCGTCTTGCTGGAGTGCCGAGGAGCGGTATTCGAGCGCAAGATCCTGCGGCGTTCGCTGTTCGATGAATCCGTCGCGCCGCAGCACGATTGCCGCAGCCAGCACGTCCTTGATTTCGTACTCCTTCACGCCTGCGTTCATGAGCACCGCTCCGCCCACCGATCCTGGGATGCCGCAGGCCCACTCCAGGCCGCTCAAAGCATTTTCAGCCGCGTCTCGCGATGCGCCCCACATCGTCGCGCCGGCCTGAGCCCTCAACTGCGTGCCTTCGATCGTGATTTCCGAGAAGCGCAGCCAGGGCTTAATCGTCAGCCCGCGCAGGCCTTCGTCGGGAATAAGCACATTTGTGCCGCTACCCAGGATGCGCCAGGGCAGCATCCGACTGGCGGCGAACCTGACGGCTTCGCGGAAATCCTCGACAACGGCGGGAAGCAGCAACCATTCGGCGGGGCCGCCGATTCCGAAGCTCGTCAGCGGCGCGAGAGGCTCCTCCCGCAGAAGCATGGCCTTCGGGCTGAGCGGGAAGGGGGGGGCCGAGGGTTGGGAGCGCGCCTTCACGGTTCAACTCCTGCCGAATCGCCGGCGCAACTCATCCTCGCCGAAAGTCAAAACGGTAGGCCGCCCGTGCGGGCAGCGCATCGGCATCTGGCAGCGGAACAGTTCGTCGATCAGCCAACGAATCTTTTCGCTGTTGAGCTGAGTGTTTACCTTGATCGCGTCCTGGCAGGAGGCGGAGATCACCAACTCCTTCCTCAGCTTATCCGGCGGCAGCTTGCCGGTCTTCTCGAGGTCTGCGGCCATGCCGATCAAAATATCTTCGGCCCAGTCAGGTTCGATTGCTGCGGGCAGGCTTCTTATCGCGATCGTTCCCGGCCCGAAGGGCTCGACCTCGAAACCAAAAGCTGAGAGATCCTCGGCATGGCTCTCCACGAGGCGGGCCTGCGCCGGCGGCAGGTCCACTGCGATCGGATGCAGCAGCTTCTGGCTCGACGGCTTGCCACTCTCCAGTGCGCGCGTGAGCTTTTCGTAAAGAATCCGCTCGTGTGCGGCGTGCTGGTCGATGATCAAAAGCCCTTCGCTGAAGCGAGCGATGATGAAACTGTTTCTGACCTGGCCCAAGGGCACGACGTCTGCGGGATTGATCTCTCCGCCTTGGAAGCGCTGCGGCGCTTCGACGTTGTGAGTCGACGCCGCTCCAATGGCTTCGCCGGAGGGTTCAGCCTGCGAGGGAAAGTTCTCGTGCGCAGAAGATCGGGGGGGGACGTGACTCCGGGATTTCCCGGGAAGATCGCCGAATTCGATCTTCCGCCCGTTCCGCTCCCTTCGTCGCCTCAGGGCCTCGTCGAGGCTCTCGAGAGTTCCCGGGGGAGGCACGGTGCGGGCGCGCTCGACTCCGGGTCTCGTCTCCCTGGCTAATGAATCCAGCGGCTTGAAGCGCGAGAGCGTCCTGCGTACGGCGTCGCTCACCAGGTCATGGATAATTGACGAGTTGCGGAACCTGATTTCCGTCTTTGAAGGGTGCACGTTGACGTCAACATCGCGCACGGGCAGATCGATGAACAGGAAAGCGACGGGCGCCCGCTGCTTCGGAAGGAGGTCGCTGTATGCCGAGCGCACCGCGTGGATCAGCACCTTGTCGCGCACGGCGCGGCGATTGACAAAGAAGTGCAGCATCGAGGTGTCGGCGCGGTGCAGCGCGGGCTCGCCGGCGAAGCCTACGATTTCGATCTCCCCCTCACTCATCTCGAACGGAATAAGGCGCTTGAGCAAACTGTCGCCGAGCACTTGGATGATGCGGTTCCTCAGCGAATCGGACGGGGGCGCGTCGATCTGCATCGCTGCGTTGTGCCTGAGGCTGATGTGAACCTCCGGGAAAGCAAGGGCATAGTGGGTGACGATCCCCTGGCAGTGGCCCCACTCGGTGGGCGTGGTGCGAAGGAATTTGCGCCGGGCTGGGACGTTGTAGAACAGGGAGCGGGCTTCGACCGATGTGCCGGGCGCCATCGCGCACGGACGCACATCCTTGATCACCCCGCCCTCGACCCGCACTTCCCGCCCTTCAGGAGAGCCGGACGGTCGCGAGCGCAGCGTCAGGCGGCTGACGGCGGCAATCGAGGGTAGCGCCTCGCCGCGGAAGCCGAGGCTTGCCACCAGTTCGAGATCCTCAAAATTTTTAATCTTGCTGGTGGCATGACGCTCGAGCGCCATCAGGATGTCGTCGCCGTCCATCCCATCGCCGTCGTCCATAACTCTGATCAGCCGCTTGCCCCCGGCCTCGAGATCGATACGCAGCTCGCGTGCGCCCGCGTCGAGCGAGTTCTCGAGCAACTCCTTGAGCGCAGAAGCGGGCCTCTCGACCACCTCGCCGGCGGCGATCTTGTTGATCAGCCTATCGTTCAGGACGCGTATTCTCGCCATCGGCGCTATTCTAGCACGAAGCCCGGTTGGCGGGTTCCTCCACCATTTTGTTAATTGGGGGAAGAAGCGGAGGGAAGATACGGTAGTTAGACATACCGAATATGTTATAAATGCTGCGAAAGCGGAGTTCTCAGCGGAGGCCGAAATGGAATTGGGACCGAACAGATACGATATCGTGAGCGACGGCGTGCTGTGGCTCGACGGCGGGGCGATGTGCGGAGTCGTCCCCAGACCGCTGTGGAGTAAAGTGATTGCACCTGATGAGATGAATCGCATACCGCTGGCGACGAACTGCCTGCTGGCCCGCGGACCGGCCGGCACGATACTTGTCGAGACCGGCGTCGGCCGAGACTTCGACGAGAAACAGCACAAAATCTTCAACTTCGATTTCAACCGCAGCTTGCTGGAAGGGCTCTCCGATCAAGGTGTTGCGCCGGAAGATGTCGACATGGTAATCCAAACTCACTTGCACTTCGACCATTGCGGCAACCTTGCGCAGAAATCGGCGGAAGGCAACTACGCGCCCACCTTCCCACGAGCCGAGGTCGTGATTCAACGGGGAGATTGGGAGTCGGCACTAGATCCTGACTTGCGCACGAAGCCCAGTTATTATCCGCGGGAATTCTACAAGTCGATCGAGAAGGAAGGATTGTTGCGTCTCGTGGACGGCGAGACCGAGTTGGCGCCCGGCGTGCGCGTGCTGCCGCGCAGCGGCCACACGGTCAGCCACCAGATAGTCCAATTCGGCAGCGGTGACAATCGGCTTGTTTATCTCGGCGACTTCATTCCGATGCATTATCACCTGCGGATGCCGTATATCATGGCATTCGACCTCTTTCCACTAACCACGCTGGAGCACAAGCTGGAATTCCTGCCCCAGGCCGCGAGCCAGCGGACCAGGGTGGTTTTCGAGCACGATGTCACGATAGGTTTCGCCACTCTCCTCGAGAAGGACGGCCAAGTGGTGGCAGAGCCAATCGCGGGCGAGTGATTGTAATCACCGAGGGAATTCCCGCTTTTCGATAAGATTCATAGTGCAATAGCATCAATCCGTGCTGGTGGGGGCCCTACCAGGAGTTTGCGCGCCTGTTTTCTGGCCATCTGCGAAACCGACTCATCCTGCTTCCGGCCGCAACAACGGCGGGGCCGATCACACGGATGGCCCGGATCCGGGCAGGAGGTAGGTGCAATGGACAATCGCAATCAATCCGATGACTTGCGCCGGGTGATCAAAGACATACTCGGTTCCACCAACCGCCGTCCGGATGTCGATGTACCCGATGGCTACATTCCCGCTGAGCCTCGTCCGAAAGTGGAGATGCTCGACGGTCCGAAACCGGCCGTCACCGCCGCCAAGAGTAATGCGGAAGTCGAGATGCCGGTCGGCTACCAACCCGCCGGCAGAGGCTCCTCCGCCTCAACTCCCGGAAGAAAGAGCGGCAGGATGAAGGGCTTGCTGCTGGTCGCGGCGGCCGTGGTAGTAATTGCCGTCCTCGCCGGTTTCCTGATAGCCACCAACGAAAGCATTCTCGGCTTCTCTCTCTTTGGGGCCGACGGTGCCGCACATCCCGCAGGTGCCACCGCAGTGGCCGCCTCCTCGCAAGCCGGCGGCAGCTTCGCCGGCAGTGGAGAGTTGAGGCAAGCCCTCGAAGAGGAGCAAGCCAAAAGCGCAGGTTTGCAAGAGGAGCTCGACAATTTGACTGCCGATATCGAGCGGCTGCGGGCAACCGGGGAAGCCCCGAATGGGGAATTGCGCCCAAGGGTAAACCAGCTTGAGAAAGACAAGGAACAGCTAGAGGAGAGGATCGCCGGATTGAGGCGTGACCTGGCGGCCAGCCAGGGCGAGCTGAACGTCTTGCGCGGCGCGGCTGATAACAGCCGCAGTGCCTCGGAGCAACTCCAGCAGCTCGACAAGGAGTATCGCAACGTCCTTACCAGTTTACAGCAGGCCCAGGAAGCGGGGCGCAGCAAAGATCAAAAGATCGTGGAACTTCAGAGCGAGAATAACACCCTCCGCAAACGGATTACCTCAACGGAGCAGAATCAGGGCTCGGAGAAAACCCGGGCGGGCCAGTCGTCGGCGATTACTCCGGCGGAAAAGGAACCTGTTCCGATCAAGACCGTCAAGCCCAAGTACCCGGAATCAGCCAAGAGACGCCGGATTGAGGGCACCGTAAAGGTAAGAGTGTTGGTCTCGGAGAGCGGGAAAGTGCTTCAGTCAAAGGTCCTGTCCAGCCCGGATTCGATGGGCGCTCTCGACCGAGCCGCCCTCGAAGCGGTACAGGGTTGGAGATTCGAACCGGGACAGCGCAACGGAAAGCCTGCGCAGATGTATTTTATCGTGCAGCTTGTTTTCAGACTCTAGCTTTTGAATCCGCCGTGCGTGGTCGGCGGACTTGGTACAATTATCCGGCATCCAGATAGAACGTCTGGCCTGCTTTGAAGGCTGATACTATCTGCACGGCAGCAACGCTAATAATCCTGATCTGATTTAGCCAACCGACACCCCTCCACTTCGTCGGGGAGCCTTCCCTACAAAGGCGGCAGCCCGGCTCAGGCTCGAGCCTCAGGGAGTGAGGGGAATCACTGCAATCCTTTATATCGGGTAGGTAAACTATCCCGCGATTAAAGCGTCAATCCCCATGAGGGGCCCTGCGAATGGAACCCTCGCGCGTTGACTCATGTCTATCAAGGGGATAGACTTTTCGTGTTTCCGGATGCGGCGACGGCACCGGCCCCCCACTCGGCCCCGTCAGCGGGTCGTAGAGAGGCATCATGGACGAGCGTAAACCTACCAGCGATAAGCGGCGGGCTATCGAGGGTATACTCGGTTCGAAGCAACGCCGAGCGGATGTCGAGCTTCCCGATGAATACCGTTCCACGGGCATCGGTTCAACGGCGGACCCACCAACAGCCAGCAGGGGTGGCAACAGGCTCAACAACGCCATCATGATCGCGGCGGTGATCATCCTCATCGGACTGTTCGCGGCTATCCTGATCCTGGCCAAAGACAGCATTTTCGGCGTCTTTGGCGTCGGCTCCGAAGACATGGCTATCAATACCGCTGCAGGTGCCACCGCAGGGCAGGCGCGCGCTGGCGGAGATTCCGTCGCGCGAGAGGACTATCATCGCCTGGAGGGCTACAACCGGGAGTTGGAGTCCACGCTAGAGGAAGAGCGTGAGACCAGTGCTAAGCTGCGCGAAGATGTTGACAAGCTTACGCTCGAAGTCGAGCGCCTGCGAGCCGCTCAGGTAGTTGCGGGGGCCTCTGAAGCACAACTCCAGCAAATCTCTGATCTCGAAGCCCGCTTGAGGTCGGCCCAGGACCGGGTGTCTGGGCTGGAGAGCGACAACGAGACACTCAAAACGCAGATGCGGCGCCAGAACTCCGCCGACCAGCTCAATATCAAGCGCCTCGAGCAGGACAATGAGCAGCTCAAGGAAAAGACAGATGAGCTCCAGCGCGATCTCGCTGCCAGCCAGAGCGAACTTACCGTACTGCGCAGCACCGCCGATGCCAGCCAGAGTTCGTCGCAGCAGCTCGAGCAGGTCAACGAGGAGTACCGCCGCGTGCTGGCCCGCCTGCGCGAGGCTCACGCCGCCGGGCGTCGTAAGGACGAGCGGATAGAGGAATTGCTTGAGGAGAACGGCGTGCTCAGGCAACACCTTGCCTCAGCTGAAGAGCAGGTGGAAGCGGTCGAGCGGGATGACAGCCGCGTCGCCTCGGCCGAGCCCGCCGCCGCCGACTCCAACGGCATCAGCAAACCGGTGCCGGTGAGCACAGTCAGGCCCGAATACCCGCGCTCAGCCGTGATGCGCAAGGTCTCCGGCACGGTGAGAATAAGGGTTCTTGTATCCGAAAGCGGCAGGGTGCTCAAAGCGGAGGTGATCTCCAGCCCCGACCCGATGGGCTCGCTCGACCGGGCGGCGCTCACCGCCGTGAGGGCCTGGAAATTCAATCCGGCTCACCGCGACGGGCGGCCGATTCAGATGTACTACATCGTGCCGTTGGTGTTTAAACTCTAGGTTCAGACCGTCTGCCCGGCGCTGAAAATCTCGATATAGCTCTCGGGCATTCTTGTCGAAAGACCTGTTTCACGGTCGACGATCACGTGCGTTGTCTCGCCTTCCGCCAGCACTTCTCCGCTTTCCTTGCGGATGATCTCATAACTGAAGCGGCAGACGCGACTTCTGACCTCCGGCATGGTGGAGCGGACGATCAATTCGTCGTCGTAGTGAGCAGGGCTGCGGTAGCGCACTGTAGCTTCGGCGACGACCATTACGAATCCTTCTTCCTCGATGCGCGTGTAAGGATAGCCGATTGCGCGGCAGTATTCGGATCGCCCCATCTCGAACCAAACGAGGTAATTAGCGTAGTAAGCGACTCCCATCTGGTCGCTCTCGGCATAGCGGACGCGGAACGACAGGTCGACGGCTCGCAGGCCGGACATCTCAGCTGCCTTCCGATGGCTTCTGCGTCAGCATACCTTCGCGGTAGCCGCGGCTGGGAATCGCATCGTCGAGGACGGCGCCGGTCAGAATCGCCTCGGAGTCATCAGCCTCGCGGAAATCGGCGTGGCGCATGTTAGCCTCGGTGAAATCAGTTCCCGCAAGCGTGCACTCGCGGAAATCGCCGCCTTCGATGTTTGAATGTGCCAGCTTCGCGCCGGTAAGGTCCGAGCCGCGGAAGTCGACTTCCTTGAGCTCGGTATAGCTGAGGTCGGCTTCCTGCAGGTCGGTGCTGCTGAGATCGCTGAAGCTGAGGTCGCAACCACGCAGATTGACGCCGCGCAGCTTTGCGCGGTAGAGGTTTACTCCCTGGAGGTTGAGCCCATCGATGTGGTGCTCTTTGCGCCAGGCGTTGAACCGCTCGCAGTCATAGAGGAGCATCTTGATGATCTGCTTGTAAGTCAGATCTTTTTCCACGCTAGCCTCCCTCAAATGCCTTATATTATCAATTTAAGGGGCCGTGATTCTATCATTGCTTCGGAGCCTGTCAAGAGCCGTTGCCGACCCGGGCTACCGTGGCCCCATCCCCCGTCTTGATGTACTCCAGGACCTTGGGCAACGCCGGATAGATATCGGGCGTCGCGGCGGCTGCCAGGTCCCGTCCGAAGCCGAGAGTCTCAAGTTCGCGCCCGTGACCGCTCTCCCTGTACAGTTTTTCCAGCCCCCCCTCGGTAATGCGAGTGAGCCACTGCGCGATCAGCAACTCCTGAGCCGGATCGATATCCGGCCCGATTACCTCAGCCAGCAGGGCGGCTGCGGCGGTGTCTTCCTCGCACGGTTCTCCGTGGTCCATGGCCGGGATGATAACAACCTCGCGCCCGGCAGCCAGGGCTCGTTGGGCCGTGCCTGTGACCTGGCGGGCGTTCGCCGGGCTGCCCATCACGATTGTTCCTGCGCCGCTGCAAGCCACCAATATCGGCGCTCCGTTGCCGCTTGTGAAGACAATTTGTCGCCCCCCGAGATCGCTCGCCGCGGCTTCCACGGGGCTGTTGCCGAGATCGAAATCCTCCGGTGTGATGCTATCGCGCTCGCCCGCCAACAAGGCGCCGTCGAGACCCGCGGCAAACTTTCTGGCCGTCGGTACGTCGCTGCAAACATAGACGTCGCGGGCTCCTGCGCAGAGCATTGCGGCCAGGGTCGCGCTCGAACGGAGCGCGTCGACGACTATAGCAATCGCCCTCTCCCCGATCCGGGAAGCCAGCTCTGCTCCCTCCTGCCCCTCCGCTATGCGGATCAATTCTCTTCCTCGGAGCGGTTTCGCAGCCCCAGGCGGCTGCGGCGCTCCTTCTGGCGGGATGCGAATTTCTCGATGATGTCCGAAGGATTCTCGTCCGGATCTTCCGGTTCCTCGAGGACCGGCTTCTCCCCAACATCGTAACCGCGCAAGGCCAGCGTCGCCTCGGCGCTCTCGACTCGGCGTTCGAGTTCGTCGTGGTTATGCTGCAGCAGTTGGACTTTGCGCACGGTTGCGGCGCGAATCATCCGCAGTACCAGAAGAATCAGCATCGAAACGACGACGGCCGCTGCCACACCGAGCTCGACAACACCCGGATCGAGAAGCGATTCCCAGCCGACAACCGTGATCTGGAAGAGGGTAAATATAGCAGCGCAGATGATGACGAAGATAGCTAATAGGCCGAGGCGTTCGCTCCCCTTGCTCATCTCCAGCATCCGGATTTGCATGCTCATCTCGCGTAACTGCCCGCGCTGGTCGATGATGTTTTGTTTCAGCAGATCGGGATCGAATTGCAAGTCGACTGCATCCGGGAGTAACGGTCTGATGGCGTTGACATCCAGGCGACCACTGCGCCAGGCAAGCTTGAACAACGCGCCGCAGGCGTCGCAGCGATGGTAACGCGAGCCGGATGCGACTAACTGCGGAGTTCCGCAGTTACTGCAACTCCAGTTGTCGTCGCCTTCCCTCTGAGCGGGATTATTCATCGGCGGTAATCGACTCAACGGTTAGTTCGTTGTTGGTGAAGACGCAGATATCGGCGGCGATTTGCATCGCCTTGCGGGCGATTGTTTCCGCGTCGAGATCGGTCTCGGCGATCAGCGCTCTTGCCGCCGCCAGAGCGTAGCCGCCGCCGCTGCCGATCGAAATCACGCCGTCGTCCGGCTCCACCACGTCGCCGGTGCCGGAAATCAGGAAAGTTTTCTCGTGGTCGCAAACAAGCAGCATCGCTTCCAGGCGGCGCAGGTTGCGGTCCATACGCCAATCGCGGGCCAGCTCAACCGCCGCGCGCTCCAGGTTGCCCCGGTACTCGTCAAGCTTGGTCTCGAAACGAGTAAAGAGGCTGAAAGCATCGGCTGTCGAGCCCGCGAAGCCGGCGATTATTCGGCCCTTGTACATGCGGCGCAGCTTAACCGCGCTCCTCTTGACGACGGTGTTGCCCATCGTCACCTGGCCGTCGCCGGCAATAGCGACAGTTTTGTCCCGCCGAACTGCAAGAACGGTCGTACCTTTGGTTGGCATTTTATCCCTCCGGGCGTCGCGTATTTTATAGACCGCAGCGGGCGGGCGCAAGGCCGTCGGCATGTTTCAGATTGAGACGTGTAGACTTATATTGAGACGTAACGGAAATTCCCTGCAAAATCAATCATTTGTACAAGTTAAAGAAAACCAATAGCTTAGGCCTGCAATTTGCCTGGCACGGCCCTTGCTCTCTCCATCGCTGTCTATGGGGTCGCAACGGCCCACAGCCCAGCAAAAGGTGGAACGTGGCGATATGTACAGAAGAGGTGAGGCAAATGATTAACCTGAGAGACGATTACATCACCGCCAAGGAAGTGGCCTACAACTTCGGCTACTCCAATATCAAGAGCTTTTACAACGCGGTCAACGCGGGCCGCTTCCCGCTCTCGCCGGTGATCTTCGGCAAGCGCTGGTACTTTAACCGCACAGACATCGAAGGCCTGCTTGGCAGACTCGGCGTCATGAACTGATTGCTCATCACCGTGCTGCAATTGAAGGGCTCCTGAGGCCCGAACCGGTATGATTCAGGATTTTACCGGATAGGTTTCTGGCGGGAAGAGCGGTTTCATCTGGTGATTCTTCGACTGCGGATGCCGAAGAAGCCAGCCACTATGGCCCAGGCCGCGATGAGAATCCCCACAGAGCTGATGACCATGAAGGCGATTTCCATCCCCGCGCTGAGATTGCCCAGAGTAGAGAGCATGTCGGCCGCCATTTCCAAAAAGGCCGAGATTCCGAGCAAATCCCTGAAGATGAAACTGACGACCAGCACAGCAGCGATGTAGAGCGGCATGACGAGATCCTGCCAGATCGTCGCTTTGGCGGGAACATTCCTGCGGCGCGGCAGATGGCTGATTACATTTGCGCGGAACATTCCGGGGACCCCTACAGGCGGTGGATCGGCAAGGGCTGTTTGGAATTGCAGCAATTTTCCGTGATGCGCAGAAGCATCCGGATCGGCAGAGATCTCGCGCAGTAGGTCGTCATCGGCCTCTGCGATCAAGCCTTCGTCGAAGAGGCTGTCCAGTTTTCCCTTGAGTCTCTCGTCCATCACGCTTTCCCGACTTCCATATCACCACCGGTGAGAATTGTGCGTAGCTGCGCGCGCGCCCGGTGCAGGTGCGTCTTCACTGTTCCCAGGGGCAGCTCAAGCACCTCGGCGATCTCAGGATAATTGAAACCCCGTCCGTAATGAAGTTCGACAACGGCTCGCAGTGAGGTAGGCAGTTTCTCGACGGCTGTCCAGACCTGCCCGGCGAGCGCTCCCTGCTCCTGGGTAGGGCCCTTGGGGTCGCTCCATTCTTTCTGTCTCTGCCCTTCACCATCACGTTCCGGTTCCTGCAACTCCCGTGATCGGCGGCTGGCGATCCGCCTGATCGCCGTTACGGCCTGATTATAGGCTATGCGGTAGATCCACGTGCTGAACTTCGCCTTCCCTTTAAAGGCCGGCAAGCCGCGGTAGGCGGCGATGAAGACGTTTTGCGCGACGTCTTCCACTTCGCCGCTTCTTCCCAACAGCCGGTAGAGCAAGGCAAATACTCCCTCCTTGTGCCGGTCTATCAGCTCGGCGAACGCCTTGCGGTCGTCCCCGGCGGCGGCGCGCCGCACCAGCTCATCGTCTCTCAGCTCTCTCAACCTCCGCTCCCTGACGCTGCTAGCGCGGGGACCCGGTCTATTTGTCGCGCGGCTTGCCCTTTGGGTTTC
>DATKUA010000206.1:0-3613 GCA_035530855.1 Acidobacteriota bacterium
AATCCGCCCCTACTATCCAGTGGCGATGCCTTCGCCAAACAATTGTAGGGGGGTGCTTTAGCGCCCCCGTCTTCTGTCATCGCGCGGGGCGCGATCGAGCGGATTGCCTCCGCCGCGGCGGACATTGGTACAAAGGGGTCAGTCCTAGAATTCTAGGGTAATCTAAACCGGGAAAAACAGGCATACCTTTATAAATCAGTATGTTATGCGTGATTGCATCAATCCGGCTCCCTAGAATTCTAGGACTGACCCCTTTGTGAACCCCTTTGTGAACCTGGGGAACCGGCCGCTTATTTCGCAGGCACCTCGACCTCGCCGTAGAATTTCCAGACGGACTTGAAGTCGCGCGGCAGAACCTGGTTGGTGAGGGCCGCGCGCACCATTTCGACTGGCATGACGCTGTTGCGGAGGACGGCGTCGTGGAATTCGCGGTTGCTCATCCTGCCCGAATCGACGAGCTCGCGGTGCAGGGCGCGGAACTGCAGGCCGCCGATCATGTAGGCCGCCTGGTAGATCGGGTTGTAGTGGCTCTCGAAGGAGCGGCGGACCTCAGCTTCCGCATTCGACGGCTCGTGCCCGACGCCTTCGATCAGCATGTCGATGCACTCCTGAGCCGTCATCAATCCCAGGTGGAACTTAAAGGAGAAGATGATGCGTGCGGCTCGATGGATGCGCCAGAAGAGCATGCCGATGCGGTTCTCGGGCGTCTGCGGGAAGCCGAGATCCCAGAGCAGCATTTCCCAATGCAGGGCCCAACCCTCGCTCCAGAACGGCGTGCCGAAGGTCCAGCCACGGTGGGAGTTGTTGCGCGGGATCGTATAGAACTGCATGTGGTGACCGGGGATCAGCTCGTGATGCACTGTGGCGCGCGCGAAGTGGATGTTGTTGCCGCGCATGCTCATCAGCTTGCCGGCGTGGTCCATCTCGTCGGTCGGAAAGGAGACATCGATGTCCGCGCCGCCGGTGAAAAACGGATTGAACTTCTGGCGCTCCAGACTCATCATCTCCAGGTTCCAGCTGTCGACCGCCAGCTGATCCACGGTGATCAGATCGTTGTCCCGCAGGAAGTTGACCGCCTCGAAGGCCATGTCGGCGACCGCCTGCGGCTGCGCCCCGGGCTCGACGTGCAGCGTCTTGACGTACTCGAGCGCCTTGAGCCAATCGTCGCCGTAGCCCAACTCGTTCGACGCCTTCTTCAACTCGTTGATGCACCAGGCGTATTCGGCTTCGCCGATGGCGATGATCTCTTCCGGGGTGTAGGGGATGAAGGCGGCCTCGAGCTCGGTGACCAGGAACTCTCGCCCGGCCGGGATCCCGACCACCGGCCGCTCGACATCGGCTCCGGTCTCGAAGGTCTCCTCGAGCCACTTCATGTAGCCCTCGAGCGTGGCGGAGGCATCGGCGAACGGCGTCTCGACCCACCAGGTGAACATCGGATCGTAACCGTCGTAGTAGGTGAACCAGTCGCTCAGCGTACCGCTCAGCTCGCGGGCGGTCTGGGTCGCGAGCATCGCCGTCTCCAGGCTCACCTCCAACTCCCCGGCCTCCCTGGTCTTCTGAAGTTCCCCTTGCTTCTCCTCGATCAGCTTGGCGATGCCGTCGACCGCCTCAGCCGCGATCCGAGGCTCGAGCGGCTCGAATCTGCGCCTCGATTCCATCAGGTTGATGATGGGCCCGGCGAAGGGCAGCAACGGCAACGCCGCGTCCAGCTTCGTCTTGTAGTTTTCCAGTTGAAACAGCTCGTAGTCGAGTTTCGTGCTGAGAAGAATGTAGTCGATGCGGGCATCGACGTTGAGGGACTCGAAATCGAGCTTCTGCAGCGCGGCCTTCCAGTCGGTGTAGAACTGGGCCAGACGCTCCAGCCGCTCGCTCGAAGCCGGGATCGCGTAGATCCGCATCAGGTCACGGCTGTCGGCCATGAACCGCATCACTATCGGGCGCATCCTGTTCTCCGACTCGACGACGCCCGCCAGGTCGGGCGGAGTGGACTCGCGCGCCACAAGCGGCTTACGGATCTCCTGAGCGCGAAGATTTGACGAGAGGCTCAGTAGGACAGCCAGGCCGGCTGCCACAACGACCAGACAATAATGCGAATCTCTTACACCCCTGCCGAACATAAACATGACCTCCATGATATTCTGTGAAACGAGGATTCCGCCTTGAAGCTAACGGTCTTTATCTTGACTGTAATTTAAACGGGGCTTCAATCCCCTGCCGCCCAGATCGTCCCGGCTGAACGCGTGGCCTGCCCGGATAATGGACACCTGGCTTTACAAATCTCCGATCCGGGCATACCCCCTGCGAGCAACTCCCGGGGAGAGAAACCTACGCAAGCACTCACGATTAAGGATACCGAAAACAGCTCGGCGTCGCAAATTGCTATTAACGCATATATCTATCGGCCGGATCTTGCACGGCACTGTAGGGGGGTGCTGAATTTATCCGCCTATGGCGGAGCGCCCCCGTCTTTCTCTTTTTTCCTCAGTGTCCTCGGTGCTCTCTGCGGTGACAAACAACGCGGCGGCCCTTAAGGACCGCCCTACATTGATTGGCAAGATCTTGCACGGTCATGTAGGGGGGTCATTTATGGCCCCCGTCTTTCCTTTTTGTCTTCCTCCGAGTCCTCTGTAGGACAAAACAACACAGCGGCCCTTTAGGACCGCCCTACACCGAACGGAAATAACCAGGCCGACGGCAACGAGCTAGCCGCCCTTCTCCAGATCCTCTTTCAGCAGCCGCCGCTCCTCCTCAAGGCGCCACATCATCGAGCGCACGCGCGGGCGGATCGAGTCGAGCTCCATCCGCAGCCGCTGGTGCTCCGATGCCAGGCGGCGGGCCTCCGCCTTCAACGCCACGTGCTCGCGCCACATCTGTTGGAAGGCCTCGATCTCCGGCCCGGGCAGGGGTGGCAGGCCTTCGGGCGCGCCGGCGTTGATGGCGCGCCGGTAGAGCTCCTCGTAGCGCTTCACCGCTTTGCCGATGTCGTGATGCTCGAGCGCCAGGGCGCGATTGGCATCACCCATCGCCGGACGGTATTTCTTCAACTCCCCGGCGAGACCCTCGGCGTCGAGCGCATGCCTGAAGCGGCGTCCCGAGAAATTGTGCTTGCGAATCTCGAAATAATTATCCGCGGTGACGATGCCGTCGGCGCCGTGCCAGTCGAACACCAGCGCGGCGCGGCCACAGGCCATCGCCTCGACGATCCCCCGTCCCAGCGAGATCACCAGGTCGGCACCGTTAATTGTTTCCTCGGTGTTCCAGACCGCGCCGTCCTCGAGGCCCGTGTAGCCGACCTCGGCGCCGGCCAGCTCGCAGGCCCGGTCGACAACCGCCCGCAGTTCGTCGGGGAAGTGGTTGCTCAGCACCAGCACACGCCCCAATTCGGACGGGAGCGGCTCGCGGGGACTGAAGCGCTCGCAGTCGACGGCGTTGCGCACCACCTCGGCGTGCTCGATACCGTAGTTTGCGCGCCAGGTCTCGCGGACCTCCTCGCTAACGCCGGCGAAGACGCCGATGCCGAGGTCGACCGAGGGCGGCTGCTCGAGCTCTGGCAGGACGCCGTGGCCGACGAAGATCATGGGTGTGCGCGGGAAGTGGTAGCGCGCCGTCAGGG
>DATKUA010000207.1:0-15691 GCA_035530855.1 Acidobacteriota bacterium
GAGCGACGGTTACTGCATGTGCCCTCTCGTTGAAAAAGAATCAACGAAGTTGTCACCCACCTTCTGCAAATGCTCGACCGGTTATGTCAAGGAGATGTTCGAAAGATCTACAGGCAGAACAGCCAGCGTTGAGCTACTTGACTCACTGAAAATGGGCGGCAAGGACTGCATTTTCAAGATCGAGCTGATTGAATGACGAACGGATCGTCCCTGACAGTTCAGGGGATGCTCTTGGCAGCGTAGTAGGCGCGTGCGGCCTGCTCGATACGCTTCATCTCGTGGTCAGATAACGGCGTTTTGAAGTAGTCCAGCGGTTTATCCGCGAACGATGACATGAACTCGCGCCACAGTTCTTCGCTCATCTCGCCGTGGATCGGCAGGTTGAGCCCCTCCCAGACGTCCAGGGTGACGTTCTCCATGTTGTCCAGGCCGGTCCCCATATCTTCCCAGATGACGAACGGAGGATTTGCCTCCGGCGGCGTCCAACGCTGGGTGATGAATCCTTCGCCCCCCAGGTGTCCGGCAGTCGAATCATAAGGGATCCAGCGTTCACCATCGTGAAAGAGCACCCAGGCGTGATCGTTGTGGAAGGAGCCGAAGAGGCCGGTTCCCATCTCACGTGCGTCATCGGTCGCCGACTCGCCGCCGAGCCGTAAGTGAACCTCGTAGGCGAACTTCGCAGGCACACCGGACAGGCGCAAGAGGAAGATGCCCATACGCGCGTGCGCGAAGCAATTGCCGGCCTTGGTCTCGATGAACTCCGCTACGGACTTCGGCCGTGTCCAGTTGAAGACAAGGTTACCGTGCACGAAGTCCAGAATCTTCTTAGCCTTCTGTGGTGCCGGCAGCCCTTCGATCCAGAGCCCCGCGATCAGGCCGCGGCCCCACGCCTGTGTCTCCGCATCGACTTTCTCGATCCGGTCCGCCCTGATCAGTATCTGCGTGAAGTCGAGGAAAGCAGAATCGACGGTCGCTTGATCCGTGGTCTCCTGAGCGGGCGCGGCAAGCGACGCAGCCAGGAGTACAGCGAAAGTGAGTACACACCTCATGGAAACACCTCCCCTTGGGACAACTGCACTGAGTGAGAAATACTTCACAGTAACCAATACGCAAGCGAATCGTTCCGGGTTCCCTTCTCAGAAGGAGATTTCGCTTTTACCCCACATTCTCCAGTTCCTCAACGGAGAGGCTGACGGCGCCGGCGTCGCGGGCGACACGGCCGCGCAGGAGGTAGGGTCCGCGCCCTCGGAGGAGGCCGCCGAAGCGGTCGTAGGCCTGCGGGAAGAGGACTGCCTCGTAGGCGGAGGTGAGGTCCTCGACGCTGAGGAATTTCATGTACTCGCCGCGGCAGGTGCGTGTGCGCTTGGCGTGCACCAGCCAGGCGATTGTGGTGACGAAGCGGCCCGCGTGGCGCGCGAGGTTGCGCGCTGCCACAACGCCCTCTTTTTTGATTAAGTCGCAATAGAGCGCCAGGGGGTGGGCGGTGACCGTGAAATCGAGCGCCTCCATCTCGCGGCGCAGGCGCTCGCTCAGGGAGTAATCGGGCACGTCGGGCGCCTCGAGGCGCAACGGGTCGATGCCCTCCAGCAGGCCCTCGCCGGTCTCCCTCTGCTTCTGCTGGATCAGCCACATAAGCTGCGGGCGGTTGTAGCCGAAACGGTCGAGCGCGCCGCATGAGACCAGCGACTCCCCCTCGTCGCGCGCCGGGCGGACGCGGGCGAGAAAGTCGCCGAGATCGGAGTAGGGCTGCAGTTCGACGATCCGCCGCGCCGTCTCCTCAGAAAGGTTTTTCACCGCCATCAGCCCGACCATTAGCGCCCCGTTGCGCCCCCGGTAATGCACGCGCGCCTTGTCGACATAGGGCGGCAGGATGCGCAGCCCCATGCGGCGTGCCTCCTCGATGTAGGCCGCGGCGTGGTAGAAGCCGCCGCCGTTGCTCAGCACCGCCGCCATGAACTCCGCCGGGTAGTGCGCGCGCAGGTGGGCTGCCTGAATCGAGACCTGCGCGAAGCTGGCGCTGTGGCTCTTGCAGAAGGCGTAGCCGGCGAACGAAGCGATCTGGCGCCAGATCTCCTCCGCCGCCTTCTTCTCGACTCCCTCGCGCGCCGCACCCTCGAGAAAGCGCTCCCGCAGCCGCGCGATCGGCTCGGAGTGGCGCTTCTTGGTCATGCTGCGGCGCATCCTGTCGGCGTCGGCCATGCTCATCCCGGCCACCGCGTGGGCCACGCGTATCACGTCCTCTTGGTAGATCATCACCCCGTGGGTCTCTCCCAGCAGCGACTCCATCTTCGGGTGCAGGTGGCGCACCGGTTCGCGGCCGCGGTGGCGCTCGACGAAGCTGCGCATCATACCGCTGTCGCTCGGACCGGGGCGGATGACCGAGGAGGCGGCGGTCAGCAGCTCGAAGTCGGCCACCTGCAGCTTGGCCATCAGCGAGCGCATCCCGGGGCTCTCGATGTAGAAGCAACCCATCGTCTCGCCGGTGCGCAGCAGCCTGGCGGTGGATGCGTCGAGCGCCAGGTCGTCGTAGCCGAGCGGCGGGCGGCCGTTGCGGCTGTTGACCGCCCCGATCGTGTCGCTGATCACCGCCAGGGCGCGCTGCCCGAGCAGGTCGATCTTCACCAACCCGAGGTCCTCCACCGGGTACATGTCCATCTGGGTGACCAACAGCCCCTTGGCCGCCGTCTCAAGCGGCACGATCTCGTCGATCCGCTGCGGCGCGATCACCAGGCCGCATGGGTGAACGGAGAGGTGTCGGGGGAAGCCGTCGACACGCCGCGCCAGACGGGCGATCGACTTCCAGGGCTCGCTGTGCAACGGCAGGTTGCGGCACTCGGGTAGATCCGACGCGGCGTCGTCGAGCGCGGCTGCGGGGATATAGTGCGGCACGCGCTTGGTCACCCGCCCGATCTCCTCGTCGGGCAGCCCCATCGCCTTGGCCACCTCGCGAAGCCCGGCGCGGGCGCGGAAGGTTGCGTGGGTGCTGATCATCGCCACGCGCTCGCGCCCGAAGCGCTCGTAGACGAACTCCACCATCTCGTCGCGGCGGTTCCAGGGGAAGTCGAGGTCGATGTCGGGCAGATCGCTGCGGCCGTCGTTCATGAAGCGCTCGAAGGCGAGGTTGTGGCGGAGCGGGTCGACGTGGGTGATGCCCAGCAGGTAGCAGATGATGCTGGCCGCCGCGCTGCCGCGGCCGAGGGTGCGCACCCCGCGGCTGTCGGCCTCGCGCACGATGTCGTCGACGATCAGGAAATAGTCGGCGAAGCCGTTGTGTGCCACCACCCCCAGCTCAGCGCCGAGGCGGTCGATCGCCTGCGGCGGCGGGCCATCGGGGAAGCGCCGCAGCATCCGCGCCAGGCAGCGGCCGCGCAGCTCGGCCAGCGACGACGATGCCCTGCACTCGCGCAGGCGGTCGTAACGCGGCAGCAGGTGGTGCCCCAGCGGCAGGCGGAAACGGCACTGCTCGGCGATCGCCGCCGCGTTGGCCAGCGCTGCGGGTATCCAGCGGAAGCGCTTCTCCATCTCCGCGGGCGTCGCTAGCCAGGCCTCCGCCGCCGGCGCGTCGCCCGACGCCAGCGTCCCTACGGTCTTCAGCAGGCGGATCGCCGCCAGCACGGCGGCGGTTTCGTGCCCGGAGGGGTCGGCGAAATGGACGTCATTGGTCGCTACGGGCGGAATGCCGTTTTCGTCAGCCCAGCGGGCCAGCCTGCGCGCCGGGGCGGGATCGCCGTGGACCACTAGCTCGGCGAAGAGCAGCCCCGCGGGCACGACTTCCCTCGCGCGTTGCAGCAGTTCGCGGCTGCGGCTGAGCAGGAAAAGGTCGTGGCAGCCGGCCAGCTCTTCCACAAGATCGTACTCTTTGTCCGTGGCGTGGGCGGTCACCAGGCGGCAGAGTTTCGCCCAGCCGCGGCGGCTGCGCGCCAGCAGCACGGCGTCGCACCCGCCGCCGGAGCGTGAAGGCAGCTCGGCGCCGAAGACCGGGGCGATTCCTTCCGCCTCGCAGGCCTTCTGGTGAGCTACAGCGCTGTAGAGGCCGCCAGTCTCCGTCAACGCCAATGCGCCGATTCCGGCCCGCGCCGCCGCCGCGGCCAGCGCCTCCGGCCGGTCGGCGCCGCGCAGCAGTGAGTAGCAACTGTGGCAGTGCAGGTGCGCAACAAGCATCGTTATTCAGACCGCCTTCTCGTTGAGGCGCCTCCTCCTGTTCCAATCTGATGTCCGCGTTTCCGCGGCCCTAAATGTGGGGGGCATCCATCGGCCCCCGTTTCGCCTGCCGAATCGACGGCGTCAACCCGCGAAGTGTTGTAAAGGTTGTTAACCTTTTTCGCTTCGCTGCCGGGTCGAACGCGCTTCACCGCGAGCACCCTTTACGCACTCGCGAGAGTGCGGAGTGCCGCCGGATCGACGGCGTTATCACGCGTCGTGTTGTAAAGGTTGTTAACCTTCTTCGCTTCGCTGCCGGGTCGACCGCGCTTCACCGCGAGCACCCTCTACGCACTCGCGAGAGTGCGGAGTGCCGCCGGATCGACGGCGTTATTACGCGTCGTGTTGTAAAGGTTGTTAACCTTTGCCGGGGTCGCCGTCGGGGACCGTGAACGGCGTCCCGCCGCCGCGCCGCGACCCGTAGCGCGCCGTCGCCGCATCGCCCAGCACCAGCCCCGCCACCACCGCCTCCTCGCCGTAGCGGTCGCGCACCGAATCGATGCCGCGGTAGAGGTGGAAGAGCTTCGCGGCGTTGCTGAACAGCCCCCACTGGCACTCCACACTCAGCCCCGAGAGCGAGACCCCGACAAGCCGCACGGCCACTCGCGGCAGGTTGAACTCGCGCAGCATTGCGCGCGCCGCCTTGAACACCTCGCTGTCGCTGTCGGTGGAGCTGAGCAGCGTGCGGCTGCGGGTGAAGGTGCGAAAGTCGGCCATCCGCACCTTCAGCGTCACAGTGCGGCCGACCAGGCGCTCGTCGCGCAGGGTGCGGCAGCAGCGCTCGCTGAGGCGGAAGAGTACGCGCCCGAGGAAGCCGAAGTCGGTTACGTCCTCGAGGAAAGTGCGCTCGTGGCTGATGCTCTTGCGCGGGATGTCGTCGCGGTGGCCGAACGAGGATGGCCGGAAGCCCACACGCCCGCCGAGTGCCCTGAGGTAGAGCGCGGAGCCCGCGGCGCCGAAGGTGCTCTGCATGAAGCGCTCGCCGACCTTCGCTAGCCGGCCGATGGAGGTGACCCCGAACTCCGCCAGCCGCTCCCCCAGCGTCCCGCCCGCCCCCGGCAGCAGCCGCAGCGGCAGCGGGGCGAGGAACGCCGCCTCCGCCCCGGGGGCGATCTCGATCACCCCGCCCGGCTTGGCGAACTTGCTTGCCACCTTGGCGCAGAGGCGCGTGCCGGCCACGCCGAGCGAGGCGGTGCAGCCGGTCGCCTCCAGCACTTCCGCCTGCATCAACCGGGCGACGTCGAGCGGCGCACCCAGCAGCCGTTGCGTGCCTGTCAGGTCGATGTAACCCTCGTCGACCGAGGTGAACTCGACGTCGGGGCTGAAGTCGCACAGCACCTCTCTCGCGCGCTGGGAGGCCGCGGAGTACTTGCCACTGCTGGTGCCGATGAACGCCGCCTGCGGGCAGAGCTGCCGCGCCCGGCCCATCGGCATCCCCGAGTGCACCCCGAAAGCGCGCGCCTCGTACGATGCGCTGCAGACCACCCCGCGCCCGCTGAGACCGCCCACCACCACCGGCACGCCCTCCAACTCCGGCCGCTCAAGGCGCTCGATGGCGACGAAGAAGGCGTCCATGTCAATGTGGGCGATTCTCGGCGCCGCTCTCTCGGGTTCCTTCTCCATCTGTGGTGCTCCGTCGCTAAATCAATTCCATCTCTTGCGGCTGCCGGTCCCCATAGAGACCAATCGCGCCCTCTCCCCCTTGCGAGGAAGGCGGGCGCGTGGGGAGGGTTCGCAACCTTCACAACATGATGTGCACTGCAGGTGTGTCCCTCCGGCCGCCGCTCAGGCGACCAGTTTTCTCAGCACTGCCACCACGGTGCCCCAGATCTCGGCCCTCTCGGGCGGCAGCAGCAGCGGTCGCAGCGGGCCGCTACCCGGCTGCAGTCGGATGCGTGTGCCGAAGCGGTGCAGTGAGCGCAACAGCAGGCGCTCGCCCTCCCGACGGCGCTTACGGCTCTCTTCACCTCGCACCACAACGAGGGCGTCGCCCTGCGGCACGCTGCCGCGGTCGACCACGATGTAGTCGCCCCGGCGAACCCCGTCGCCGGCGAGCGCGTCGTCGCAGGCGCGCAGCACGCAGCTCGAACCCCACCTGTCGGGGCGCTCGCTCACCTGCTGCAGGGCGCCGGAGGTCAGCGTCGTCATCTCCGCGCCGCTCCCTTGCCCGCGACGCCCTCGCGCCTGATGTTCCCCGTCGCGGTCGTCGCCGGACAGCTCGGCTTGAAGCTGCCGCCGACCCGCTCGCGGATCGCCGCCAGCCGCTTGTTCAGTTCCTGTTTCCAGCTCGGAATGTCGTGCATCGTCGCTCTCTCCGTTTCCCTTTTCAGGGGGGTGGGGCCGCCCTGTGCGAGCGGCCCCGGGACTAAAGGGTCTGTTGCCGTGAATACTGAACAATATACTGAACATAATCAGATTTGTCAAGCCCTTTGTTCAGATTATTCTGATCTGACACTTGACTTGGAGATCATTTGTTCAGTATATTTCATTCAGTCTTATTTGATCTTGGAGGTTGCGGAATGAAGCGGCTGACTCGAAGGCAGTCCGAGATCCTGGAGTTCATCAGGGATTTCATCGGCGAGTACGGCTATTCGCCCACCGTGCGCGAAATAGCCGAGCGCTTCGACATGCGCTCCACCAACGCCGTCGCCGACCACCTCACGGCCCTGGAACGCAAGGGTGCGATCGAGCGTGAGGATCGTGCCGCCCGGGGTATACGTCTGCGCGAAGAGCGTGCCGGCGCGAAGCGTGTCCCGCTGGTGGGCCAGATCGCGGCGGGTTCGCCGTTGCTGGCGGAGGAAAATATCGAGGACTGGGTTGCGCTCGACGAGGGTTTCGCGCCCGCCGGAAAACTTTTCGCCCTGCGAGTGCGGGGTGATTCGATGGTCGGCGCACACATCCTCGATGGCGACGTCGTGATCTTGCGGCTGCAAGAGGAGGCTGAGCGGGGCCAGATTGTCGCCGCGCTGATCGAGGACGAAGCGACGCTGAAGACATACATGCCTCAGGGCGCTTCGGTGATCCTGCTTCCCGCCAATCCGGCCTACGATCCGATCGTATTCGACAGCGCCAACGGTGAGTCGCTGCGGCTGCTAGGGGTGGCCGTCGGGTTGATGCGCCGTTCCATCGGCCTCATGCCCCTGCCCTGAGGGCGACTCCATCCCAGCTTAGACGTTTGCAGCCTCGCATACATGTTGTATCCTGTTTGCAATGCAAAAATGAGGGAGTGTGGTTCTTCGTGTCCGAGCCAGAAAAGAAGCGGATTCTCATAGTTGATGACAATCCGGACAACGTCGATATCATCCGCTATAAGATCGAGCGTAGCGAGGCTTTCAACCTCGAGGTAGTCGTGGCCTTCAGCGGCGAAGACGCGATTGAAATCGCCGCAAAAGAGCCGCTCGACATAGTCCTGCTGGATGTGATGATGCCGCGGATCAGCGGCTTCGAGGTCTGCCGTCGTATCAAGGAGAACAAGGGCGGCGATTTCCTGCCGATCATAATGGTCACAGCGCGCGAAGACCTGGAGGCAAAGATCCAGGGATTCGCCGCCGGGGCAGACGACTATATAGCCAAGCCGTTCGATCACCAAGAACTCGAGGCGCGCATCAAGGCCATGCTCCACATCAAAACGCTTCAGGATGAGCTGCAACTAAGCCGCCGCCGGCTGATCGAGGCTGAGCGGCTTGCGGCCATCGGCGAGGTCGCGGCGTCGGTCAACCACGAGATCAACAACCCGCTCTGCGCGATCATGCTCAACGCGCAGCTTCTTGCCGAGGAGATCGAGAGGAATCCCGAGAGCGCCCGCCGACGCGCCGCCAAGATCGAAGAGAACGTTGAGCGGATCCAGAACATCACCCGCCGCATCCAGGAACTTAAGGAGTCCGGCACCACAGACTACGTCTCCGGCGACAAGATGCTCGACCTTAAAGACGACACGGACGCCTGACTACTCAAGCCGACTTTCGCGCGGAACAACTCCTTCTCCCAGGCAGAGAAATACTTTGGGACAACCTCTCGACCGCCCCACTCGTGTAAAGGACGAATGATTATTTTGCGGGTCCGCCGACCCGGGCCCTCTCCTGGGCCGCGAGCGTCGGGCGACGGCACACCTCCCTTGGTTGTTAACTGTTAGGGGCCGGCGGACCGCGCAGCACCCTTTACGGGCGCTTCAAGCTCCACCGCAGACCGGCTACGGCCAGCTTCAGCGTTCCGAAAGCGGCCGCTGCTGCCAACGCCATACCGACTGCGGAAATTACTGCGATCATTTTCATTTCCTCACTGGTAGAATTAATCAGCAACAGGTGTACCAATTGGCTGCCTTCAAGGTTAGCTGTTTAGATTGAGTAGCTTAAGAGAATGGATGATGAGTGCGGTCTTGACGAGTGTGCGTCAGCATTTACGCGGCCGGGTCGCTTCTGCCACGGCCGCCTCACTTGCTATTGTGAATCTCGGCGTTAGAATATTCTTTCCAAACGAGGAAAAGGTGCGATGAACGACAACAAAATGATTACATACACGTCAGTGATTATTGCGGCGGCGGTTGTCCTGCTTGCACCCTCATGTCAGCCGGCCGGCGACACACCGGCAGCCACTGCCGCAGCGGGAGACCCAACAGCCCTTGATCTGATCTCCTTGCATGTCGCAGCGCGGCAGTTGCGCGAGACGGGAATCATCAACCTCGCATCGCCGCTGAGTGCTTACTACCTGCAGCGCGGATGGTCGCATCCTTATTCGGTTGAAGAGAATGGTCCAGCGATCACGGCTGCAACCGCCCAGGAGTCAATCCTGCGCTACACCGTTCTGCGCCCCGCCGATCGCTGGCTGGCCTTCAACGCCCGGGCGAAGGGTAAGTTCGGTGGAATCAACTGGCAGCGTGTTGATGTTCTCGCCGGTGACAAGGCGCTCGGCTGGTTCGAGTTGAGTGGCGAAGGCGATCTGCCGCAGCAAATATTCCTTCCCGCCGACACACAGAAAACCGGTGACAACGACATCACCTTTCACTTCTCAGTGCTGGTCAATAACGATAATTTCCTGGTGAACCGTAAACGTCACGACGAGTTCCCGCACCCCGGTGTTGCAGGCTATTTCAGCGAATTCAGGATCTATTTCGGGGACTCCAACGGGCCCAACCGCGGCGAGACGCGCGACGAGACGAGCGTTTTCAGCATGGTTGCCGACGGGCGTTATCTCAACCAGTTTCCCAACAGCGCGCTCGTGTATGCGTTCGATATCGGCAATGGAGCGAGCCTCAGTCTATCAGGGACTGTGCGCGCCGAACGGGGAGCGTCGGACAAGGTGAGGATTGCGGTTTCGGGGCGCAAGCCGGGAGAGCAAGGCGAGCCGAAAGAGATTTGGAGCAGCGAGATCGACGCGAGCTCGCGCGAAAACGACATCGACACCGTCGTCCCGCTCGACGATATTGCCGGCGGCATCGCTGAACTACACCTTGATGTCAGCTCGACGGCGAGGTTTTCTTCCAGCGGTGTTGTCTGGAAAAAAATCAGGCTCAGTCTCCCGCGCGAACAACAGGTCTCCGCAAAGAACGGCGAACGCGAGCCGTTGCGCGTAAGCGATGGTGTGAAGAACGTCATCTTCATCGTCCTCGACGCCGCCCGATACGATCATTATGGCTGTTACGGCGATTCCCGGGGCATGACTCCCAACATCGACAAGTTCGCCGAATCAGCTATACGTTTCGACAACGCCGTAGCCGCCGCGCCGTACACGATTACTTCGATCTCGACTCTCTTCAGCGGCCTGAATCCCGAGGCTCACGGCGTCCGCAAGGTTACCAACAAGTTTCCCGAGGACCTCGAGAACATGCCCCGTGCGTTCAAGCGCAGCGGTTTCTTCACCATCGCGCTCACGGGTACCAAGTTCATCAGCCGCGAGTTCGGTCTTGCCCAGGAACAGGATTGTGAGGCACTGGTCGAGCTTCGCGATCCTGATGACAAGGAGCAAACCCGTTCCACGATGAACCTTGCGGCGATGGAAAAGGGCGTCAAGATGGCGGCCGAAAGCGGCAAGCCTGTATTCCTCTATTGTCATTTCCTGCCGCCCCACTGGCCATATCACCCGCCCGGCGATTTCGACAGGCGTTACATTTCCAACCCTCAGCTCAAGTACTGGCGTTCCTGGCAGATCAAGGGTCTGCTCGACAACGGGCTTGTCGATGAGGCCCGCGCTGATATAGAGACGCACCACAAGCGCTTCATGAACAACCTCCTCTATGCCGACCACGCCACCAACCAGCTTCTCGACCTGCTCAAGAAGTATGGTCTTTTCGACAACAGCCTGATCGTCATCACAGCCGACCACGGAGAGGCGTTCAACGAGCACGGCCATTTCGGGCACAACACCTCCGTCTACGACGACATGATCAAGCTGCCGATGCTGGTGCGCGTGCCCGGAACCGAGTCTCGGGTCGAGGAGCAGCCGATCGGTCTGATCGACTTCTTCCCGACATTCGCCGAGTTGTTCAATCTCAAGCTGGAGAACGCGCGTTTCGAGGGCCGTTCGATTGCGCCATTGCTGCTTGGGAGGGAGTTGGAACCCGGCGATTACTATTATTCGCGCGCCACGGGTAACAACCTGATTTTCATGATGCGCGGCGCAAAGTATAAGTACATTTTCCACGACTACCGGGAAGAGCTCTACGACCTCACCGCCGACCCGCTCGAGAAAGTAAACATCATCGCTGAAAACATGCCTCTCGCCTCCTTCCTGCGGCAGCGCGCGTTGCTCTCGATCGCGGCAAACGCGGCCCTGCGCGGCGACGAGGGTCTTGAGGTCGAGCTCAGTGCTGAAGACGAGAAAGAGCTTCGCAACCTCGGTTATCTACATTGATGGCCCGGACGAATTAAATATCGGGACTGCAAGGTTTATGGAGGCAGACGGCAGGATAAACGCAGCGCTGCGCATCCTCGCCGCGGCCGTGCTTTTTCTCTCTCTTGTCGTGGCTTTGGCCTCCTGTTCGCCGGAAGACCGAGGTGCGTCTGTCGGCGATTCAACATCGCTGAATTTGATTCCCATTTATCAAGTAGCCCGCCAGCGAAGTGAGACTGGGGTTATTCAACTGCTCTCCCCCGAGATCAGTTACAACCTTAAGGGAGGGTGGTCGGAGCCCTTCGAGGATGAGAACGGCCGTCCACTCGTCGCGTCGGTCCAGGAGGAAAGCGTTTTACGCTATATGGTAATGCGCCTCGTGGACCGCTGGCTCGAGTTCACAGTTCACCTGCAGGGGAAACTTGGCGGCCCGAGCACACAGAGAATAGAAGTTCGAGCAAAGAACAGGGTTCTTGGCACTTTCGAGCTCGAAGCCGGGGAGGAACGCAGGTTACTCGTTCTCCTCCCCGAGCAGTTCCAGACGATTGGCAACAATCGAGTTTATTTCAATTTCTCCGAGTTTGACGAAAACCCAGAGTTTCTTGCCGAGCGGAAGAGGTTTCAAGAGAATCCTTACCGCGGCGTCGCTGCCTATTTCAGTGCGTTTAGGATCTATCCGAGAAAGGGAGAGGACTCAGGGGACACTAAAGTAAGATCGGAATCCGATTTTTTCCGCTTGGTAGCCGACGGACGTTATCTCAGCCAATTCCCAAACAGCGATATCTCTTACGCGTTTGAGATCGAGCAGGGAGCTCGCCTCTGCCTTTCCGGCTCTGTTCAGAGTGGTGGCGAGACCGGCGAAATTGAACTGACAGTGGAGGGGCGCACCGATGCCAAGCCTGATTGGGAGTGGCTCTGGGGCCACAAGATAAGCCTGTCCCGCGGTTCCGAGAAAGATTTCGAAGCTGAAATCCCGCTCGTGCAAATCGCCGGTGCTCCTGGCGAGATCCGGCTGAGCGCCATGTCGGCGGAGAGCTTTTGCGATGCGGCGGTGATCTGGAAGGAACTCACCCTGGATGTCGCCCGCGCGGCAGAGGCAATTCCCGACAGGTCGTTAATCAATCTTGCGGGAAAGGTGCGCAACGTCGTGATTATCATCCTCGACGCCGCCCGTCCCGACCACTTTGGCTGCTACGGCGACGAGCGCGGCATGACGCCATATATCGACGATTTCGCGCGGGAAGCATTGATATTTAGCAATGCAATCTGCGCCGCGCCCTACACGATCGCTTCCGTGGCCTCGTTATTCAGCGGCCTCGTTCCCGAAAGCCATGGCGTGCGGTATTACGAATCGGTCTACCCCGAGAATATCGATACGCTTCAGGAAGCCTTCGGTCGCAGCGGCTACTTCACTCTTGTAATGTCCGGCAATCCCTTCATCACCTACAAGCTCGGTATGACCCGCGGCTTCGACGAGGAAATCTACCTGCGTTCGACGGAGGCCAAGGCGGCCGATTTGTCGACAATGGATCTCGAAGCCCTGGAGAGGGGTGTACAAATGGCTGCAAAAAGCGGGAAGCCGGCATACATTTTCTGCCACTTCCTGCCGCCCCACTGGCCATACAATCCCCCCCCGCCGTTCGACGGGAAATACATTTCGGGCGGCTCGATCACCCGTGACGAGAGGCGTCTGATGCGGGCTCGGCACGGCGTCAGCCCCTCCGACCCGGCCGTGAGCAGGCTGCACAACTATTACATGAACAACCTGCTTTACGCCGACCACATCACCCACCAGTTGCTGGAGATGCTTAAGGAGCATGGCCTTTACGAAGACAGCCTGATCATCATCACCGCCGACCACGGCGAGGCGTTTGCCGATCACGGCCTTCTCGGCCACGGCAACACGATCTACGATGAAGCGTTGCTCTTGCCCTTCATTGCCCGCGTACCGGGGATCGGACCGAGCGAAGTGAAGGCGCAGATCGGCCTCATCGATCTTTTCCCCACATTTGTCGAATTGCTGGACCTGGATGCTGAAGCGGCGCGATTCGAGGGCCGCAGCGTGGCCCCGTTGTTCGCGGGAGGGACCTTACCGGACTCACCTTATTACTACTCCCGTGCGACCGGCGACAAGCTGATCTTCGCCCTCCGCGGAGAGCGGTTTAAGTACATTTTCTTCGATCCGCGCGAGGAGTTATACGACCTCCGAGCCGATCCTTTGGAGAAGAAGGATATTTTCGAGAAGCACCCCGTCCTGGCCGCCATGCTGCGCCAGCGGGGGATGATGATCGTCGCCGCCGGGATCGCCGGCAAGCGCGCCGTCCTCGAACCCGAGCAGGAAGAAGAGCTGCGGAACCTGGGCTATCTGCACTGATTGAAGCAGTTACTGCGCGGGAGTAATCCGCGAACGACACTCAACCAGAAGTTGACGGTTGTACAGTCAATCCTGCCCGAGTTATTTTTCGCGCCGCCCCTAAATCGTGCTCCATAACTTATTTCTAGGCCTTTTCAAGTTCAGCAAGAGCTTCCTTTGCGGATATCAGATTCGGATTCTTCTCGAGTGCGAGCTTGTAGTAATGGATCGCGTTTTCCCGATCACCTTTTTGCAGATGGAACTCACCCAGGCTGTCCAGCAAATTGGCGTCAGAGGGATAGAGCCTAGAGGCGGCCATTAGGATGGCGAGGCCTTCGTCGATCTCGCCTTGCCGTTTCAACCGATAGGCGTAGCTGTTGAGTCGATATCCGAGGGCGGGATAGATCGACTCGCCCTCGCAAATTTCGACAAGGCCGTTGATCCTCTCACCAAATTCCTGAATCGGCATCAGGATCAGATCCTTCATCTCATCGTACCAAATCCGCCTCCAGGAGGTTGTCCAATCAGAGATTCTGCGCTCCAGCGCGTTCGAGAAACGGCATTTGGCGGGGATCGAGTCGTCATGGGAATAGAGCACGATGTAATCCTCGAAAAACGGCATCGCATTGCCGGAACTGTAGTATGCCAACCGCTCCCTCCCGTTCGCCTCGCGCAGCTTCTCGGCGATGTAGGATCCGACCTTGTAGAGGTCGTCTGAGAACTCGTTGATGTTCGAAATACCTTGGAAGACGGAGAGCTTGCCGCCGGAGACCAGCCTTGCCACAGCCTCGTCACTCAGTGCTTCTTTGATCCTGGCGAAGGACTGTTTAACTGTCTCGATGTCGGTGGCCATTGGTCCCCCGAAGCGGTTGTGATAACCCAGACCCATGTTCCACAGATAAAGCAAGCCCTCCGCGACGACGTTGCCCTCGACGCCTCCGGTCTCACAGCGGAACCTGTAGGCGTTGAAAAATTGGGCCGTGACATAGTCGGCTATCTCGCGCGCTTGGACCTCCTGCAAGTTGCAGGCGATGCCGACGGCGAAGTTCTCCCAGGGGAAGCGGAGCAGAACGGCCGAGAATCCTTCGTGGCCGCCCGGGTGGTGAACGTACCAGTAGCCGCCGTAGCAAAATGTCGCCCAACCCATGCCAGTGTCGGTTACCTCGCCGGAGGAAGTGATCATCGAGTCGTACATCTGCTGTTGAGATTCGAGCGGGAGGACCTTGCCTTCGTCGAGGCCCTTGGCGAAGAGCACCATGTCGCGAGCCGTCGAGTGGGCGGCGCCGGAGGCGAAGCAGGTGCTGACGTCGCGGAACTCCGCATTCTTGTTCGCTCCGTCAATAACGTCGTAACCGCGAGCCCGGTGGGGGATGATGTCGTCGTGGTTGTTGATCCTGGTGTCGATCATCCCCATTGGCAGCCAGACCTCCTCTGTCATGTAGCGCGCGTAGGGCATCCCGGAGGCGCCATCGATCGCCGCGCCGAGGAGGTTGTAGCCGTAGCTTGAATAGTGAAACTCGGTCCCCGGCTCGGCGACGAGCTCGAGGTCCTTGAAGATGGCTATCGCTTCTTCAGTGGTGTGGTGAGTCGCGAGGTGGCCGACGAGTTCCGAACCCAGGTTTCCCTTTTCGTTCACCGTGTAATGGCTGATGCCACCGAGGTGACCGAGGAGTTGCCGCACGGTTACAGGGTATTTCTTCTTGGGGAAAAAGGGGACGTACTTCTGGATCTCGTCGTCCAGGTTCAGTTTTCCCTCTTCCGCCAACTTGACGATCGCCACCGCCGTCATCGGCTTCGTGACCGAGGCCAGCGAATACCTTGTCTCGGCCGTGGCCGGCACCATGTTTTCCAGATCGGCGTAGCCGATGCCCTTCGTCCAGAGGAAATCGTCCTTGTAGATGGTGATCGAGAGACCGGGAACCTTATAGGCCTCCATGAATCCTTCAATGTACTTTTCGATTTTGCTTATCGCTTCCGAATAATCTTTCCCGACCTCCGCCGAGGCAGACCTGCCGGCCGAATCCGAAGCGAAGACCAGCGCAAGGATCACCGTCAGAACAACCGCAGCCCTCGAATATGTACCGTTCATTTCCACCTCCCTCAAATTGAATCCCGCGTGGAGCCATAGAGTGTGCATTTTTTCACAGATTTAAACGTAGTTCAAGGCCGGTCGGTTCACTTTTGATACGGTGGGAGCGAAAGCTCGGGCGAGCGTCTGAGAGAGCGCGGGATTAGATATTAGTCCCTTGCCGGTTGCCCTTCTTCCACTTGGAACTCCAGCATCGCGCCGAGGTGGCGCCAGTCATCGATGCC
>DATKUA010000208.1:0-19877 GCA_035530855.1 Acidobacteriota bacterium
GACCTTTGGGTTATGAGCCCAACGAGCTACCTGACTGCTCCACCCCGCGTCAGATCAGCGCATAACATAATTGTTGGGCGGGGCGATGTCAACCCAATTAAATTCGAGTAATTTCAATTGGTTCAGAGTGTTGAGCAAACGATCGGGTTGATGTAATCTTCAACGTTCAAATGGAAGGGAAATCGCGCTGGCGGACGTATAAACCTGGGATGAAAGACGCGGAAAAAGGATTGAAGGCGCTGTTATCGCGCGACGCCGAGACGATGAGGCCATCGCCGATTCGCGATCTGGCGAAGCTTGCCGCCGACCCCGATATTATCTCGCTCGCGGGGAGCCAGCCTTCCGAGGAGGCTTTCCCGCTCGAGGAAATCCGGGAGGTGTTGGCCGGCCTGGTGGCCAAGCTGCCGGCGCGGGCGCTGCAATACGGTCTGACCAAGGGCGACGACGAGCTTCGTGACGTGGCGTTGAAGATGATGGCGCGGCGGGGCATCGAGGCGAGCAGGGAAGAGGTGATCCTGACGAACGGCTCTCAGCGTGCTCTCGACCTGATCGGGCGGGTGCTGATCGATCCCGGCGACGCCGTGATCACCGAGATGCCGACTTATACGGGCGCGATAGCCTGCTTCCGCAACCTGCGAGCCCGATTGCTGGGTGTGCCTCAGGACGAGGACGGCATGCGCATCGATAAGCTGGAGCGTGTTATCGCCAAGGCGCGCGTCGAAGGTCTGGATCTGAAACTGCTTTATCTGATCCCGACGTTCCAGAATCCCTCGGGCGCCACGCTCTCGCCAGAGCGGCGCAAGGAGTTGATCGAGATAGCCGAGCGCGAGAATCTGCTGATTCTGGAGGACGATCCTTACAGCGAGCTGTTCTTCGACGAGCAGCCGCCGGCGAGCCCCGTCGCCTCGCTCTCATCCGACAGGGTTCTTTACCTCTCCAGCTTTTCTAAGATCCTCGCGCCGGGACTGAGAACGGCTTTCCTCCGCGGGCCGCAAGAGTTGATCAAGATAATCGAGCAAGCGGCGCAGGCCTCCGACCTGAGCGCCGGAACGCTTGACCAACGCCTCATCTTGGAGCTATGCCATAGTGGTGTGATGCGTCGCTCAATCGACAACGCCCGCGTTTTCTACCGAAAACAACGCGACGTTCTGCTCGCCGGGCTGGAAGAGTTTATGCCGGCGGGGATCACCTGGAATGTACCGAGAGGCGGGTTCTTCACGTGGGTAAAACTTCCGGAAGCGATAAACAGTGAGGCTCTACTGCAGGGTGCGATCAAGCAAGGCGTGCTTTTCGTTCCTGGGCCGCACTTTTTCGTGGACGGATCGGGTTCGGATACTCTGCGACTCTGTTTCTCCGAGCAGCCGGCGAAGAAGCTGCGTCAGGGAGTGGCGTCGCTTGCGACAGCCGTCCGCTTCTACGACTTGCCTTCGACTATTCCATGGGCCTTGGGAGAGTGTTGCTGAGATATTAACTGTCCCTTTCCCTCCTTAGGCATTACTGGTAAAATCTCTCGCCCCCGCGTCTAGCGGAGGCTTATTTTTTAGAGGGGAAGGAATAGTGATTGACGAGAAAAATCTGGCCTGGGCTTCGGACTTCATCAAGGATGCACTTTTTATCGACGGACACTGCGACACCGCGATGCATATCCTGGAGCGGGATTTCGATTTGCGGGTCCGCAACGACAAAGGCCATCTAGATATCCCGCGCATGATCGAGGTGGGGCAGGATGCGCAGTTCTTCGGCTGCTTCATCTATCCCAACAAGAATCCTTGCGACGATGTAATCAAAGCGCTCGACATGCTGGACGGTCTTCACCGCACCGCTGAGAAAGATCAGCGTTTCGTGATCACCGAATCGGCCGATGAAGTCCTAAGCGCGAAGGTTGCCGGCAAGATCGCCTGCATCCCGGCGATAGAAGGCGGAAGCGCGATTATGGAGGATCTGCACCTGCTTCGCCATTTCCGCCGCCTGGGTGGACGCTACATGACGCTCACCTGGAACAACAGTAACGCCGTCGCCGACGCCGCCGATCCCGATCAGGGCAAATTCTCGGGGCTGCCGCATCGTGGAGGTCTGACGGACTTCGGCAGGGATGTGGTGAGGGAGATGAACCGCATCGGCATGATCGTCGACCTCAGCCATGTCCATGAAGACACGTTCTGGGGAGCGCTGGAGACGACCTCGAAGCCGGTGCTGGTGTCTCACTCCTGCTGCTACGCAGTCAATCCCCACTATCGCAATATCACCGACGAGATGATGCGAACGCTGGCTGAGAACGGGGGCGTTGTTGGAATCAATTACTTCTCGGTGCTGCTGAGCGAGGACTATGCCCGCCAAAGCGAGAAAGCGCTGAATGAACTGCTGGCCAAACCGGGTGAACTAACGGCAAGCTGTCAGGAAGGCAATGAAGAAGAAGCAGGGGATTCGATTTGGGAGACGCTGCCGCGTCCCGATATTTCAATTTTGCTGGACCACATCGATCACGCTGTGAAAGTTGCCGGGGCCGATCATGTTGGCTTGGGTTCCGATTTCGACGGCGTTCCATCAACTCCGGAAGGCTTAAATGATGTGAAAGATGTAGTGAAGATAGTGGCTGGTTTGCGGGATCGCGGCCATGGAGAGAAAGAGCTGCGCAAGATCCTTGGTGAGAATTTTCTCAGAGTGCTGAGGGAAAACGAGAACTAAATCAAGGAATCCTCCTTTCCTGACTGCAGGAGGTTGGAAATTGGGTAACAGACTGTCACGCGACGCCAAAGCCATGCGGCCTTCACCGATACGCGCATTGGCAAAGATAACGGCCGACAAGCGGATCATCTCACTGGCAGGCGGGCATCCTTCTCCGGATTCTTTTCCTGTTGATGATATTGGTAAGGTCATTGCCGACCTTTCAAGATCGATTTCAGCGCGAGAATTGCAATATGGTATGACGGCCGGGAATCTCGATCTCAGGAGAGAAATTGTAGGAATTCTTGCGGAGCGCGGTGTCGACACCGCGCTCGAGCAGGTCTTTCTGTGCAGCGGGTCACAACGCGGCCTCGACCTGATCGGGCGCGTTCTCCTCGATCCCGGCGACACGATACTGGTAGAGATACCGACATATCCAGGAGCGATAGCTTGCTTCCGAAACCTACAGGCGGAAATGGTTGGAGTGCCGCAGGACGAGAACGGTCTGAAAACTGATGTGTTGCAGAAAACACTGGAGAAACTGCGCCAGGACCACCGCCGACCGAAACTTATTTACACAATTCCCAATTTTCAAAATCCTTCAGGCGCCACAATGTCGGTGGAGAGGCGCGCAGAACTGGCGGAGATCGCTGCTCGAGAAGGCTTGTATGTTTTAGAGGACGATCCGTACTGCGATCTCTACTTTCACGAAAATGTCAGGGATTCACTGAGGCCGGTCGCCGCGCTGGGCAAGGGAGAGGTTATATACTTATCCAGTTTCTCAAAAATCCTTGCGCCGGGATTACGAACGGCATTCATCAGCGGGCCGAAGGATCTGATCGAAATCATCGAGCTCGCAGCACAGGCTTCCGACCTCTGCTCGAGCACTCTGGATCAAAACATCGTGCTCGAGCTGATACGCAACGGCGCCCTGAAACATTCGATAGGCAGGATCAGGCAGCTTTACGAAGGAAGGGCAACAGCGTTACTGGCAGCCCTCAAAGCTAGTATGCCGCAAAGTGTGGAGTGGAACGAGCCGCGCGGAGGCTTCTTCCTGTGGGTGAGAATGCCGGATTCGATCGACGCTGAGGAAATGCTGGAGCGCGCCGTCAAGCGAGGCGTTGCTTACGTGCCGGGCGCACACTTCTGTGTCGATGGCTCGGGCAGGAGTGAGATGCGGTTGTGTTACTCGAAAGAGTCTCCGGAGCGGCTGCGGGAGGGAGCCGAGCTGCTTGCGCAGACAATCAAAGAGACTTTGCAGAAGTCTTGATCAAGGAATAAATGAATCAAGCCGGTAGGCCGCGGGATTCTGCCTCTTGATTTCGTCATCGCAGTTCTCGAGGAAACCCTCCGCTTCCTCTCGGCTATCAAATCTTCCGATGCAGACGAAGTAACAGGTCTGACCATCGCGTTGTCGGTCGAAAACCATCACCTCGTGCTCAGCTAAACTTGAGATGAGGGAGAGGACCGCGGGTCTGCGGCAGAAAAGGCCGATTGACACCGTATAGGTAATCTCGGCCTCAGCTATGAGCGCTGTCTTCCAAAGCTTTGAAGCCAACTCGAGTTGTCTCGAGGCCGTCGCTTCTCTGGCTTTCTCCAGAGCCTCCCCCGGGCTCAGTGGAATTTCTTCGGGCTTGGTCGGTAACGCACTTTCCTCAGGCTCCGGCTGCTCGACTTTTACGGGCACTTCTGTCGGGAGCTCAAGGTCCTGGCCTGGCTCTGGTTGCGTTTCAGGTTTATCCTCAGCCACAGGGGCTGTTGTCTGTACGGTTTCTTCCTCAGCAAGCTCGGGTTCGGGCGGACTGGGTTGGGCTTCAGCCTGTTCGCCTGGGGACTGCGCCACTTGTGGTTGTTCCTCGGGAGTGCTCTCGGGAGGGATCAGTTCAAGCGTTGGAGTAATCGAGCCCCGATCCGCGGCAGCAGTATCTCTGAGCGGCACGACGGCACCGGCTATCGCCTCCGGGGCAATGGCCATTACTTCGCCGCTGCGGCACCCGAAATACAAAATTCCACTCTCAGGATCGAGGAAAAAACCCGTAGTAATATCCGCGGGAGCTGTGAATTTACCCGTTTCGCGAAGATTTTCTCCGCTCACGCCGACCAGCTCGTTTCTGCGCGGAATTACGACCTGTCCGAAGTCGAGGAGCAAAGGAGAAACAACACTTGCGTTCAACTGCAGTGGGCTACCTTCACGGGCGTGGCCGTTGCTGCAGCGATAAGCCCTGAGGGTTCTGTCGGAAGGCGTGGCGAATACGGTTCTCTCAGAACATATGGGGAAGCCGTTTACATCTCCTGCGGTTCTTGTCCGCCAGCGCAACGAGCCTTTGCCCGCATCGAGCGAGTAGAGGTAGTTGTCGTCGGATCCGAAGAAAAGCCATTCTTCACGCACCGCGAAACCGGATCGAATTCCGCCACCTGCAGCGAATTTCCAGATTTCCCGGCCATCACTCTCGTCCAGGCAGTAAACGTTCCCTTCACGGTCACCGATAAACACACGACCCTGATGGATGTGGGGAAAGGCGCTGACCGATGCAGTGGTTTCGAATTGCCATCGGATTGCGCCGGTAGCCGGTTCGATACAGAAAATTCCGCCGTCATTATCACACGCCAGCAATGAATTTGCTGATCCGCTAATGGGTATCGATAGGCCGGAGACAATATTACGATGCCACAGGACAAAGCCATTCTCGCGATCGAGAGCAAAAAGACGGAAGTCGGTTGCAGCGACCACCGGTCCGTCGTCGAACAGCGCAAGGCCTTTATTAAAGGGCTCACCGAAGTGGAAGGTCCATGAGATCTCACCGGAACGTTTAAACAACGCTCCGCATGTCCCATTGGCGCTAGCGTAATAGAGGCGTAGCCCGTCCGCTGCAGGAGTGGAGTAGATGGCTCTTTGCCCTGAGGTGGCCTCCAGTTCCGGCACGCGATAGCGCCAAACCTCCTTTAGTGGGAACACGATCTTGTTTACTTGTTCGTCCGCCGGTGCGGATACGGGTAGAAGCAGGAGAATAACGGCTACCTGAATGGCGTATTTATAATACATTGGACTGAGTCTGACTTTTTTTAATAGTTGCATGCTGAGAGTCTAGACCCAAAGTCATCAGCCGGCAACGTTCGGGATTGGATGGTTGGTGAGAATGACAGGAGAAAAACTCGGCCCGAATCGAGATAAAACGCCCAGCTCCATAATTATGGGAAATTGCATTACTTCTTGACATGCACGAACGCAAACATATAATTTGGCCCGCCGAGGGGTAGGGGTTCAAACTACCTCTCTGCGATGCCGTCTGAGTGCGGCAAATCCGATATCAGGAGGAAAAAGAACCAGCATGGAAGAAACCAAAAACGTCGGCGAGCATAATACCCCGGAGAATCAGGAGTCCGCCCCGACGGATAAGCCGACCAAACCAGCCGATGAAACAGGCACGGCCTTGGAAGCGAGTCAGGCAGAAGATTCGGAAGCAAAGGATCAAGATGTTGCTGAAGAGGGCGAGAAGCCCGGTGCAACCGAGGGTGTCGAGAAATTGGATGAGCCGACATCCGAAGTTGCAGAGAAGAAAGATTCTAATGCCGATGAATTGTCAAAAGAAGAGCTTGCAGAGCTCTACGAACAGAGCTTTCATCAGTTTACTGAAGGCGAGCTTGTCAAAGGTAGGATTATCGCAATCACCGAGTCAGCGTTGGTTGTCGATATCGGCTACAAATCTGAAGGCCTGATAAACATCCGCGAATTTTATGACACTGAAGGTAAATGCAACTTAGCAGTCGGAGATGATGTCGAGGTTCTCCTGGAGGCTACCGAGAACATCGAAGGCCGGCTTGTGCTCTCGAAAGATAAAGCCGAGAAGATGAAGGTCTGGGATGATATCGAGGAGGCCTACAAGAACGATCAAGTTATCGAGGGCCGCGTGATAGATCGGATCAAGGGCGGCCTCGCTGTCGATGTTGGCGTTAGGGCCTTCCTGCCTGGTTCTCAAGTTGATGTCAGGCCGATTCGCAATCTCGAGTCGCTCAGGGGCGAGAAGATTCGCGTCAAGGTAATCAAGCTTAATAAGCGCCGCGGAAACATCGTGCTTTCCCGTAGGGAAGTGATTGAAGCCGAGAATCAGGATCGCAAGAAAGAAACGCTCAAGAAGCTGACTGAAGGCGCGGTGATCAAAGGCGTTGTCAAGAACATCACAGAATACGGCGCTTTCATCGATCTCGGCGGCATAGACGGCCTTCTGCACATCACCGATATGAGTTGGGGTCGCATCAGCCACCCCTCCGAGCTGTTTTCAGTCGGCGATGATACTGAAGTGGTCGTATTGAAGTACGACTCGGAAACAGACCGCGTCTCCCTCGGATACAAGCAGCGCTGGTCAGACCCGTGGGAAAACGCGGAGGAGAACTATCCGGTAAATTCCCGCATCAAGGGCAAGATCGTATCCATCACCGACTACGGCGCATTCATCGAGCTTGAAGAGGGTGTCGAAGGCCTGATTCATGTCTCTGAGATGAGCTGGTCCAAGCGGGTAAAGCATCCATCCAAGCTCGTCAGCGTCGGCGAGGTGGTCGAAGCTGTTATTCTCGATATCGACAACGATGCGCGGCGCATTTCACTCGGCCTCAAACAGATCGAGCCAAACCCGTGGATTCTCGTCAAGGAGCGCTACCGCGAGGGCGACGTGATCAAGGGCAAAGTCCGAAACATCACCGATTTCGGAGCGTTCGTGGAAATCGAGGAAGGTATCGACGGACTTGTTCACGTTTCCGACATGAGTTGGACAAAGCGAATCAAGCATCCCAGCGAAGTGCTGAAGAAGGGGCTTGAGATCGAAGCGATAGTGCTGAACATCGATGTGGAGAACCAACGGCTCTCCCTCGGACTGAAGCAAATGCAGCCCAATGCCTGGGATGACTACTTCGAGTCCCACAAGATCGGGAATATTGTTGATTGCACGGTTGTCAGGGTCACCAACTTCGGTGTTTTCGTAGAATTGGATGTTCCGGGTGTGGAGGGGCTTATCCACGCCTCTGAGCTCGGCGGTGGACGGGCACGCAATCCCGAAGAGCTTTTCTCTGTGGGTGACAAGCTTAAGGCCAAAATCATCAAGATGGACCAGGCCGAGAACAAGATCGGACTCAGTGTCAGAGCGCTCAAGGAGGCTGAGGAGAAGAAAACCCGCGAGACCTATAGTGCCAAGGCTTCCGGCAAAGCTACTCTTGCCGACCTGCTCGGCGACAAGCTCGGTATGCTTGGAGGTGTGTCGGAAAAGGACGAAGAGCAGCCGGAGGAGCAGCCGGAAGAGCAACCGGAAGAGCAACCGGAGGAGCAACCGGAGGAGCAGCCGGAAGAAAAGACTGAGGAGAGCGAGAGCCAGGGCGAAAGCGAAGCTGTGGAAGAGAAACCCGTGAAAAAGAAATCCGCAAAGGCTGAGGACGCCGGCGATGATGCTTCCGAGCAGGCGGAAGCCATAGCGGAAGACGCTCCTGAATCGAAAGACGAATAGAAGTGAGGGAGTTGAGCAATGACCAAGGCTGAGCTAGTCGAAGAGGTTGCCAAGTCGGTTGAACTGTCGAAAAAAGATGCTGAGAAAATCGTCAACATGGTATTCGACAGCATTATCGATGCGCTGCACGACGGAGAAAAGATCGAACTGCGCGGATTCGGCAGTTTCAGACTCCGCGAGAGGAAAGCTCGTATCGGCCGCAACCCCAAGACCGGCGAGACTGTGCACGTGCCGACTAAAAAAGTACCCTACTTCAAAGCCGGCAAAGAGCTTAAGGAACTGATCAACAGCTGATTACTTTTCGCCAAGCTCAATCAAATGGAAATTATCTTCGCCCCTTGGCGTTACAGGTATGTGAGCAGCGGTGATGAGGAAGACTGTGTCTTTTGCAGGATAATCGGCGAAGAAAATGATGACGTCAACCTGGTTCTTGCTCGAACGTCTTATCATATAGTCCTGCTCAACAGGTATCCGTACACGACAGGACACCTGATGATAGCGCCGTTGGCGCATCTGGCCGATCTAAGTGAAGCGAAATCCGAGGAGTTGGCCGAATTGATGATGCTTTCGGCAAGAGCGTGTGCCGCGCTGCGGGAACAATACCATCCGGAAGGCATCAATATAGGCATGAACATTGGCAGATCAGCGGGAGCCGGAGTCGATAAGCACTACCATATGCACGTGCTGCCACGTTGGACTGGGGATACCAGTTTTGTGACGATTACCGGTGGCGCACGGATTATTCCTGAAGCGCTGGATAAGACATACAAACGGCTGAAGGATTCTTTGCAAAAAAACGTGTAAGCCGCTTTGCAACAGCGGTTCCACCTTTGTAATCTGTAACTTAGGGAAGCATGGCTTGACTGCACTTCCATAGTATGGTATAAACGTCCATGCGGTGGGCGATTCTGATTGATCAAGCAAATCTCTTCCCTCGCAGGATTATGGTTCAGGAATGAAAGTAAAGGCATTCATATTTTATGCTGCAGCGCTTCTGATTCTTGGAGCGATCTTTGCCTGGGTAATACTCAACGCTCAGAGGAATATCGATTCCGGAGGGGAGAATCTTTACCCGTCAATGGTGGTCGCCAGAGTTGACGGCATCGAGATTCTTGCGGAACAGGTCAACAAAAGGGTCAACCTCGGCAATCAGGTTGAGATCCCGGATCGTGCTGAGCAACGCCGTCTGCAGAATCAAGCACTGGATCAACTCATCTTTCGCCAGCTGATCATCAACGATGGAAAGCGGAGAGGCATTGAGATTGGCAGTGCCGAACTGGATGAGCAATTGCAGCAGTATTTGGAAATGAGCGGTGGCGAAGAACTCGTCTCGGAGCAGTTGAAGCAGAGTAATCAAACGATGGATGATCTTCGTGAGGATGTACGCCTCAGGATGCTTTTCGAAAAAGTACGGATGTCCGTGGAACCCGAGTTGGGTGGGTCGATCAAAGTGGACGAAAGCGAAATAGATGCGTTCTACAAGGAGAACCTCGACAACAGATACACAAAGATGGAGATAGCATACATTTACGTCGAAATCCGCGAGACGAGCGAAGAACTTAAAGCCAGGGCGTTCGAAGTAGCCCAGGAAATCCTGGCGAAATTAGCTGAAGGTGCCTCGTTTGATGCAATCGTTGCCGATCAACAGCAGATTGAAGGCTTGAGAGTAAGCAAAGGCAAATTCGAAGAAACCGATCAGGTGTCCGACATACTTCGACTACCGGCTCTCAAGCTGGAAGTAGGCGAGCATACGAAGAAACCAATAGAGTTCATCAACAGCGGCTTTCAGATACTTAAATGTCTCAGCAAGAGGGTAGTGCCGTTGGCTGAAGTCAGGGAATCGATCGGCCAACGCTTACGCGGCGTTAAGCTCAACGCTGCTTTGTCGGATTACTTCAACGGCCTGCGCGACAAAGCGGACATCGAGATTCTGTTGAAGTAGACATTTAATAAATCGCTGGTAAACTGGCGGAACAATATTAGTCTCAATTGTATAGAGCGATGTTAAACCGGCCCCGCAAGAAGCTGGCAATTATCCTGGTTCTGATGTTCTCCGTATGTTTGGTTGCGCAGGAAAAAGACCAGGCAGAGAAAGAAGAAAAAACGAAGTACCGGGATAATGACCGCGTTTGGGAACAGGCGATCCCCGTCTACACTTTCTCGCCGAACAGGACAAACTTGTTCGATTTCGGCTCATTGCGGGGATCTGTCAGGGAAGGGCCGGGTGGGACTTCAGCCCTGGATTTGAATATCAGGTTGAAATCGTTTGTCGACAAAGTTAGCTTCTCGTTTTACATACGCCCGACAATTTATGGATCGCCCGGCCTGGATGGTTTTGCCCTTCCGAGAATGAGCCTTAATATGGACCCTGTAACCGGTTGGTACTATTGGGATTTCTGATAAGGTAAATTCCGCTACTTCCTAAATTGTGTTGCGATAGCTGCTCCAGCGCCGACAATCAATGCGAAAACCAAACTGATCCATAACTCTCCGTCGACAATCACATTCTTGTAAAGCTGAATGCCCTCCACACCTTCAAACTCAATGATCGGCTTGTATAGGGGGATAATGAATAGAGACCATATCACCTTGAATGAAATGTAAGCCAGTAGAGCGGCGACGACAAAGACCACCACAGTTTTATTGTTCATCTGCCTTTCTCACGATAAGCCGACCTGAACGGCACCATTCTAGAATCCAACCCACTATAAAATCAAAATAAGTGCAAAATGCGAGAAAAAATGCCGGCGCTCTTGCTCCATTTCCAGCCGTTTTGTTAACATGTTCATGCCGACCAGGAATTCCCGGAGTTAAAAGTGAAATGGAAGCAAGTTGACCTTTTTAATAATAAGGCCGTCCATCCGAGCGACCTGTTTCCTCACTTTCAAGCAGATGAAACCAAACCCGTTGCTATATTAATCGACGTTTCGTCTGTCTCGGGATGTGAAGATGAAGAGTCGTACGGGCTGTTAAGCAGCATAGGGTCTTACGAGGGCCTTACATTACTCTTATGTAAGGGGTGCGGTGAAAGCTGGACGCTCGGCCTTGCAGCGTGCGTGGATATCGTGATTGCTGCGACGAATTCCTCATTCACTCTGGACAATATCGGTGAGAAAACCGCAGGGCTGACCGCAGTAAGGCTTGCTCATTCGATAGGCAAGGCCAGAGCGATGCAAATTCTGGCCGATGGTGGGATCACAGCAGAGCGTCTTCAAAGTTATGGTATTGTTAGTAAACTTGTTCAGATAGGCGAAATCGCCCGGCCTGAACAGCTTATCGATGATTTGTTTTCCGAAAATACAACCGCAGCGGCAGTCAGGCTGAAGCGTACATGGCTCGCGAGCGAGGGAAGATCAATCGAGGAGGCTATGGCGGCTGAAAGAATAGAGTTTCAGCGCTGTTTCCGAGAGGGAGCGGCTGCTGAGATAGCGGAATATTTATCTAATCGTAAAAAGGCCGAGAGGGAATGATATGGATTTCCAGTTAAACGAAGAGCAACTGATGATGCAGGACATGGTCCGTGAGTTTGCTCAGAATGAGGTTCTGCCGGGCGCAGCTGATCGCGACGCAAAGTGCGAATATCCCAAGGATCTCGTCGAGAAAGTTGCTGAACTTGGTCTGATGGGTGTCGCCATACCTGAAGAGATGGGCGGCGCGGGCATGGATTACATCAGCTATTCGATCGCTATCGAGGAGATCTCGAAAGCGGATGCCGCGTTGGGAGTCATCGTCTCCGTCAACAACTCGCTTGTCTGCGATCCACTGGTTCGTTATGCCAACGAAGACCAGGTTGAACGCTTTCTCAAGCCTCTGGCCGCCGGTCAGAAACTCGGGGCCTACGCCCTCAGCGAGGCTCAGAGCGGCTCCGACGCAGCGAATGTAAAGACAATGGCGATTCCCGACGGCGATGATTACGTCCTCAATGGGCAGAAGCTGTGGATCACCAACGGCGCGGCGTCCGACGTAGTTCTCGTGTTCGCTATGACTGACAAGGAGAAAGGGCATAAGGGTATCAACTGCTTCATCGTCGAGAAAGGCACACCGGGCTTTGAAGTGGGTAAGAAAGAGGACAAACTGGGAATCCGCTCTTCCGACACCACCGAGTTGAACTTCGAGGATTGCAGGGTTCCGGCGGCAAACCTGCTCGGCAAGCCCGGAGAGGGATTCAAGGTTGCCATGTCAACGCTGGATGCGGGCCGCATCGGGATCGCCGCACAAGCGGTCGGAGTGGGGCAAGCATCGATCGATGCCAGCATAAAATTCGCCAAGGAACGCGAGGCTTTCGGGAAGACTATTTCTCATTTCCAGGCGATCCAGTTCTACCTTGCCGACATGCAAACCAAAGTCGACGCTGCCAGACTCCTAACCTGGGAAGCCAGCTGGAAGAAGGATCAGGGGCAGCGCTACGGCCTCGAAGCGGCGATGTGTAAGACCTTCGCCAGCGAAACGGCCGTCGACGTGGCGCTGAAAGCGGTGCAGATTCACGGCGCATACGGCTATTCGAAAGAATTTCCGGTGGAACGCTACATGCGCGATGCAAAAATCACCGAGATCTACGAGGGCACGAACGAGATTCAGAGGCTGGTTATCGCACGCTACTTGCTGTCTTCTTAAATCCGGTACTTTAACGAGGGTGTCGCAATGGACGAGCAGTTTTATCCCGAGCTGATCAGGGGCTTGCCTGAAGTAGACATCAACTGGCCCGGGCTTCGCGGCTGGGCACTGATCTCAAAGGACGGTCAGGCCGTCTTCATGGAATGCGACCAGGAAACCAGAGTCGGCGATCACTCTCATGGAGCCCAGTTCGGCGTTGTCCTCAGGGGTTCACTCGAGCTGACGATTGAAGGCGAGACGCAGAAGTTGAAACCGGGCGACTCATACTCAATACCCGCCGGAGCGGTGCACAGCGCAATTCTTTCGCCGGGATTCAATGCGATCGATGTGTTCGAGGAAACGGACCGTTACAAAATCAAGGAAAGGCAAGCATCGGAGTAACGCATGAAATTTGAATACAGCGATGAACAACAGATGGTCCGCGACATGGTGCGGGATTTTGCGCGAAACGAGATTGCACCCAGCGCCGAAGAACGAGACCGGACCGGTGAGTTCCCGACCGAAATTATCCGCAAGGCGGCCGAACTTGGACTCTGCGGCATAGCCGTACCCGAAGAGTTGGGGGGCGCCGGATTCGACACCGTGAGCGAAGAGCTGGCCGTGATCGAACTGGCCTCGGTTTGCGCATCTACAGCCATCACATTGAGCGTCAACAACTGCGTGTTCTGCTGGCCGTTGCAAACCTTTGGTAACTCCGAGCAGAAAGAGCGGTTTCTCAAGCCGGCGGCGCGCGGCGAGTTCCTCGGTGCGTTCTGCCTGACCGAGCCCAATGCCGGCTCCGATGTATCCAACCTATCTGTCAAGGCGGTTGAAGACGGCGATTTCTTCGTCATTGAGGGAACAAAGGCGTGGGTGACGAACGGAGCCGTAGCTGGAGCCTTCA
Organism: Acidobacteriota bacterium; assembly: GCA_035530855.1. Taxonomy (GTDB): domain Bacteria; phylum Acidobacteriota; class DATKUA01; order DATKUA01; family DATKUA01; genus DATKUA01. Next base: position 13,654 of record DATKUA010000208.1, read on the forward strand.
TCGTCATGGCTGTCACCGGTGAGGGCGAGAAACGCAAGGAGATCAGCGCTTTCGTCATCCCGGCCGATCTGCCGGGAATCAGCGTCGGCAAGGAAGAGCAAAAGATGGGCCTCCATTCCTCCAACACGGTTCAGATTGTCTTCGAGGGATGCCGGGTGCCGAAAGAGCTGATGCTTGGGAAGAGAGGAGACGGTCTGAAGATCGCGTTGTCGACGCTGGATCAATCGCGCATCAGTGTAGCGGCGCAGGCAATTGGGATTGCATCTGGCGCCTTCGCAGAGGCACTCCGATATTCCAAGGAGCGGCAGACATTCGGGAAGCCCATCGCGCAGCATCAGGCAATAGGTTCCATGCTCGCCGATATGGCAACGGAGATTGAATCGGCGACATTGATGACCATGCGGGCTGCCTGGATGCTTGATCACAAACTGCCCTTCACCAGGGAAGCTTCAATGGCGAAATATTACGCCAGCGAGGCTGCCAAGCGTGTCTGCGACAGAGCGGTCCAGATCCACGGCTCCTACGGCTACAGTAAGGAATACGCTGTCGAACGCTATTTCCGCGACGTCCGAGTTACCACAATCTATGAAGGATCCTCGGAAATCCAGAAGATCATCATCGCCCGCGATATGCTGAAGTAGGAGCGCGCAGAAACGAGCTTTGGCATAATCGCGTTATCCGGGCAGGCTTGGTGTACTGAAAGCGGTGGAATAACCGTCCGAGGTTAAGAACTTCTTTTTTAATTGAGCAAAGTCCGCGAGGTGCTCATGATTCAGGTATACACCGGCGATGGTAAAGGCAAGACGACAGCCGCCCTCGGGCTTTGCTTCCGCGCGGCAGGACATGGAAAACGCTCAATAGTTTTCTTTTTTATGAAGGGATTCATCGAATACGGCGAATTGGGAGCTTCTGAGAAAATGGGCGGCCTGATCGAGGTTGTCCAGTGCGGGCGAGCATCGTTTGTCGACAAGGACAATCCCGATCCTGTTGACGTTCGAATGGCAAGAGAGGGCTTCGAGAAAGCCGTTAAGGCAATCAGCAGCGGCAATTATGATATAGTTGTGTTGGACGAACTCAGTGTTGCGCTCGACTTTAATTTGATCCCCCTGGATGACGTCCTGAATCTCATCGAAGGCCTTCCGAGTAAGCTGGAAATTATAATCACCGGCCGTTATGCAAATCAGGCAATTATTGACCATGCAGATCTTGTGACCGAGATGCGGGAGGTCAAGCATTACTACCGCAAAGGGATTCAATCGAGAAAAGGCATTGAGTTTTAGCGCAAAAGACAAGAGGTTTGAATAAATGGTGACCGACGGTAAAAAATCCAAGGGAGAGCTGTCAGCCGCGCGGGATAAATGGGAGAAGACTACGCTGAAGCAGGCGCTGGACAAATCAGGCGAGTTCAAAGACGAATTCACCACAATATCCGGCAGGCCCGTCAGGCGACTCTACATACCCGAAGACCTAGACGAAAACTGGTCCTACAAGGAATCGCTGGGTTTCCCGGGAGAATACCCCTATACGCGCGGAATCCACTCCACCATGTACCGCGGCCGCACCTGGACATATAGGCTCTTCAGCGGCTTTGCCACGGCCGGCGAGACCAATAAACGTTACAAGAAGCTGTTGCAGGAGGGACAGACCGGCCTCAGCGTCGCCTTCGATTTTCCGACCATCAACGGGTATGACTCCGACGCGCCAATGGCGCGCGGCGAGGTCGGCAAGTGCGGTGTGGCAATTAGCTCGCTCGCCGACATGGAAGTGCTTTTCGACGGCATCCCGCTAGATCAGGTCACCACATCGATGACTATCAACGCTCCGGCCGCAGTGCTGCTCGCCTTTTACATCTGCGTCGCGGAGAAACAGGGAGTGCCGTTGAACAAGATCGGCGGCACGATCCAGAATGATATCCTCAAGGAATACATCGCGCAGAAGAGTTTCATCTATCCGCCGCGCCCGTCGATGCGGATCATCACCGATATCATCGAGTATTGCACCGTAAACGTGCCGCGCTGGAACACAATCAGTATCAGCGGCTACCACATTCGTGAGGCCGGCTCGACGGCTCTGCAGGAATTGGCCTTCACCCTTCGCGACGGCTATGAATACGTGAAGGCAGGTATCGAGGCCGGGCTGAAAGTAGAGGCTTTCGCGCCACGTCTGAGCTTCTTCTTCGACTGCCACAACGATTTCTTCGAGGAAATTGCCAAATTCCGAGCCGCTCGCAGGATTTGGGCCAGGATCATGCGCGAGCGCTTCCATGTGCAAGACGAGCGTTCGCTCCTGCTGCGCTTCCACACGCAGACGGCGGGTATCTCGCTACAAGCCCAGCAGCCTTACAACAACGTGGTCAGGACGACGATCCAGGCCCTTGCCGCGGTCCTTGGAGGCACACAAAGTCTGCATACCAATTCCCTCGACGAAACGTTGGCTCTACCGACAGAGGAAGCGGCGCTCCTGGCTCTGCGCACGCAGCAGATCATCGCCCACGAGAGCGGCGTGACTAACACGATCGATCCGCTCGGGGGCAGCTATTTCGTCGAGAAGCTGACGGACGAGATGGAAGAGGGGGTGTGGGATTACTTCGAAAAGATTGAAAACCTCGGCGGCATGATACCCGCCATCGAGGCAGGGTATCCGCAGCAGGAAGTTGTCGATGCGGCTTATCGTTTCCAGAAGGAAGTGGAAAACAGAGAACAGATAATTGTCGGCGTTAACGAGTATATCTCCGAAGAAGAACCGATCGAGATCCTCTACATCGACGACACACCCGAGAAAGAGCAACGAAAGCGGCTTACAGATCTCAGGGAGAACAGAAACAACGCGGCGGTAAAGGCATCGCTCAAAAGCTTGCGGGATGCTGCAGCGGGCGAGGAGAATGTGATGCCCCACATCATCGACGCAGCTCGAAACTACGCCACTCTCGGCGAGATTATCGACACGATGAAGGAAGAGTATGGTGAGTACATCGAGCCGCCGATGTTTTAGCGCCGTCCGGAATTAATTAGCTTGGGGGTGACGAATGCGCAGGCTGGATTTCATTGAGTACGTAAAGAAGGAGGCCAAGCCGATCCGCTACCTGATTTCGCTGGTACCGGAAGACAAATACGATTGGTCGCCTTCGGACAACATGATGAGCCTTGGAAAGCTGGTCTCTCACCTGGCGCGTTCGCAGGCCATCATCTGGATCCAGCTGGAGAAGGTCGAGAAAGTCCCTGAAGAATATCTCAATTGGGATCCCCTGCCGCTCAGCGAGGCCTTACAGGTGTTCGACGGAGAGCTTGCCAGGGCAGTCGAGGCTCTATCAAAAGTCAGCGACGAAGACTACCTGGAGTCCCGCGCCAAGACATTTTGGGGGGCCGAGGACAAGCTCTGCAACCTCTTAATGCTGCTGGTCGATCATGGCATCCACCACAAAATGCAGCTCTTTATCTACCTCAAGATACTCGGTTTTCAACTGGGCTCTGAGGAACTCTACGAAGGCAAATCCTGACTCGAGGCGCTCCCATTTCATTCGTCATGGATACTCATTTCTGCTAGAATGCCGCCGCCGGAAAACTTTACAATGGAGTATTGCAAGTGGCAAAAAAGCTGAGAATTCTAATCGCCAAGCCGGGGCTCGATGGACATGACAGAGGCGCCAAAGTCGTGGCGCGCGCTCTGCGCGATGCCGGCATGGAGGTTATCTATACAGGTCTGCGTCAGACGCCGGAGATGATCGTCAAGGCGGCGGTTCAAGAGGACGCCGATGTAATCGGTCTCTCGATCCTGTCCGGGGCACACATGTACGTCTTCCCTGAGGTGCTGAAGCTTCTCAAAGAGAACGACGCCGAGGACATCCTGGTATTCGGCGGCGGCATCATTCCCGAGGAAGACGTAAAAACGCTCAAGGACCAGGGAGTTGCGGCCATCTTTCTCCCAGGCTCCGATACCAACGAGATAATCAAATTCCTCAGGGACAAATTTGGCGAATAAATCAGACGCTTTCGTTGGTTCATTGCCGGACGTGTCGAGGAAGGCCGGCACGAGCTATGCCTACGCTCGTTTCAGTTTGAGTAAGATCGGTTGATGCTCAAATTGGAAGACATCAGAAAGTGGCTGTTTACAAGCGACAGATGGTGTCTTTTTGTTTTGTCGATTGCTGCAGTTTGGATGTTGCTCTATCCCGCTATTGACTCGAGGCTGCGTAACGAAAAGCTGGTGGGCGATCCGGCCGAATATTTCGCTTATCTCCAATCAGTCTTCGAAGACGGCGACATTCGGTTCAGCGACGATTATCTTGAGCTCGATCCGGATACTCCTCCAAGCCATTTCGAAAAGCTGCACACCGGCTATGCACCGCAGATTTTCGCGGTCGGCGCTCCCGTGCTATGGTCGCCGTTTTACCTTGCCGGCAAACTGTATGTCGCTGCTACAGGCGTGGAAGCTCGTGATGCAGAGCTGGTCTTGCTCATGCGCTTCACGAGGTTCGGATCAAGAGTATACGCAGCGCTCACACTCTTTCTGATTTATTTCATTTTGCTTCACTTCTTTTCCCGCCCTACATCACTGCTGGCTTCACTGGCGGCATTTTTCTGCACGCCGTTCTATTTTTACGGCATCTACAATGTGATCAACTCGCATGCCGCCGGTGCTTTCAGCGTCGCACTGTTCCTCTGGTATGCGTTGAAGACGGGTTCGGCACGGAAAACGGGCCAGTGGATCGTACTCGGCTTGATTCTGGGCTTGGTCGCCCTAATCCGCTGGCAAAACGCCGTCATCGTAATCTGGATTTTGATTGAGCAGATACCCGTCCTCTGGGAAATGATCAAGTCCCGCAGCGGTTTACTAAAACAGATCGGGCGCTACGCCTTGGCCGGCTTGTTTGCAATCCCCGTCTTCCTGATACAGATTCTGATCTGGACTGTCATCTTCGGCCCTTTCAAAACGCCTCTGGATTTCGGCGCCAACCATGTAATCTGGGGCCGGCCGGAAATAACAAACCTCCTGTTTTCCTCGCGCCACGGCTTGTTCAGTTGGCATCCGCTAACCTACCTGGCGGTGATAGGTATCGTTATCTGGCTCTGGAAAAAGACCGGACCTGCCTTGGGCGCGCTCTTAGCCTTCCTGGCGATGCTCTACCTAAACTCGATCACTGGAGACTGGTGGGCCGGCGACTCATTCGGGATGCGGAGATTTGTCAGCATGGCGCCTGTTTTTGCCGTGGGAATTGCAGCATTGGCGGGCAGAATTTCGGTGAAATGGCGCAGATTCGGCGCCTCTGCCGCCTGGATTTGCGTGCTGCTACTCGTGTTGTTGAACATGACAATGGCCGTTCGGTTCTTCGAGATGGAATTACAGCACGATGAGGCGGTGGGATATGGTTCCATCATCGGTGGGGGCGCCGGGAAAATTGTTGATCAAACGATCTGGCCGTTTGCTTTTCCAGGCAACGTAATTCAATCCCTGCAGACAGACTATGCGCCATTCAAGGATGCTGACTGGATCGCCTCGACGCAGCTCGATTCTCTGCAGAACAGCCTCAACGGGGAGATTCACTCAGGACGTCCTTCATTCAGGAACGGTTTCAGCAGCGTGGGCAAGGATAGAGAGGGAGTTTACAGGATTCTCCACGCGGTTTCGGGCAATATCTATTTCAGCGTGTTTACCGAGCTGCCAAGGAGCAGGCTGATACTGGAAGCCCGAACAAGAAGGCTGAATCTGAAGGCCGATGAAATTCCAGTGGTGGAAGTAATATTAAACGGGGTGAGCCTCAGATCGCTGTTGGGTACAACCGGAATAAGGCTTGCCCGCAGCGAAACTCTGGTCCCCATCCCGGCTTGGCGCTTCGGCATTAACAAGCTGGAACTCAGGTTATGGGTAGGGCAGGCAAAGAAAAGCAGCGCCTATAGATCCCGAAATTTCAAGATCGATAGAGAAGAATCACTCAGGCTCAATGAAGGCGATTACGAACTCAAGGTATATCGCTTGAGATTCGAAGATTTTGTCAAGAAATCGCAGGTTCGATAGCCGTTGATGTCTCTACTTGAAGTGAAAAAAAGAGGGGACGCAGCTGTCTGCACACTGCAAGGCAGCGGAAGCGCAAGTCTGTTATCCGTAAATGCCTTAAGAGAGCTACATCAAGTAATCGACGGCGTTTTGGCAGATTCGGGAACCAGCGCAGTGATCATCACGGGCGGCAACAACAATTTCTTTTCCGCAGGCGCCGATTTGCGCGAACT
>DATKUA010000209.1:0-10995 GCA_035530855.1 Acidobacteriota bacterium
CCCGGGGTCAGCGTAGCGCCACCCCGGGTACGCGACGGCACCCACCGTACTATTCCCTGTAAGGGATATACGGGCAAAGGGCCGCCGCGGAGCGGGCGCGATAAATTAAGACGGGCGCGATAAATCGCGCCCCTACTATTAGTCGGCATGGACTGCTCGCAAACCATAGTAGGGGCGAATTTTAATCCGCCCGATCGCGCTCAGCGTGATAAATGATGCGGGCGCGATAAATCGCGCCCCTACTATCATTCCGCAAGGATATTCGCCAATCCATGTAGGATGGTCCTTTAGGGCCACCGCCTGGCAAAGAGGTCAGTCCTCAAACCGCCGCAGGAGCGTCCTCAACTGGAACGCCACCGTCTCCGCGCCGTAGGCCGCCGCCCTCCGCTCCTGCCGCGCCAGCACCCTCTGCCGCCACTCGGGATCGCCGGCCAGGCGGCTGATCTCCTCCGCCGCCGCCGAATGGATCGTGGTGCTCAGGAGAATGCCCGCATCGCCCAGCACCTCGGTCGCCGCGGCCTCGGCGAAGGCGATCGCCGGCACCCCGGCCCGCACCGCGGCCAGCAGCCCCGCTCCGGTCCAGTCCGCCCCGCTGAACTGGATATAGATATCCGCCGCCTCGATGCAGGCGCGCAACTGCGGCGCATCGACCGCGCCGAGGAAGGTCACCGCCTCGTCGAGCTCGAGGTCGGCCACCAGGTCGCGCTGCCAGGCGAAATAGGCCGGGCAGAGATCGACCGCCCCCGCGATCGCCAGGCGCGTGCCCTTCTCGCCGAAATTGCGGCAGTAGCAGACGGTCTTGATCAGGTCGGTCAGGTTCGCCGAATCGATGATGTCGCCCGCGAACAGCAGCAGCGGAGCGCCGCCCTCCAGGAGCTTCAGTGTCACCGGATCGGGCCGCGCACCCAGGAGCTTCTCATCCAGGAGGAAGGGCAGGCGCCGCACGCGCCCGAAGCCCAGGCGCTCCAGCCAACGGCAGGCCGCGCCGGAGTGGCCGATCGCCAGCTCGCAACCCCCGGCCAGTATTCTCAACTGTTCCCACGCCTGCTGCAGCCGCGGGGTCAACGGCTCGCAGATCTGCAGCAGCAGCGGCTGCGCCAACTGGTGCAGCACGGCCACCGTCCGCCCGCGCGGATGTTCGAGCAGATCCTCGACGGGCGCGAGGTTGTGGTAGTGATAGATCAGCAGGTCTTCCGCGGCGATGTCCGGCGGCCCGGCCGGTTCCTCCGGGTCCGTCACGTACACGACGCTCTCCCAACCCCAAGTGGAGAACACGCGCCCCAGCGCCGCCGCTTCCGCCGCCGCAAGCCCCGCCTGCGGCTCCCCCGATACTATCTGCACTACGCGCACAATTCCTCCAGCATCGTCCGCAATGCAAAGCCCCATTTTCGCATGTCGTAGCGCGCCAACCGCGCCCGCCCGAGATTAATAAGGTCGGACCGCAGGCGCTCGTCGGTCAGCAGGCGCTTCACATGACGAGCCACGCTCTGCGGATCGGCCGAGTCGATCAGCAACCCCGCGTCCCCCAGCGTCTCGGGCACGGCCGCCCGCGCCAACGCAAGGACGGGCACGCCGAAGAGCCAGCTCTCGAGGATCGGCACGCAGAAGCCCTCGTGACGGCTGAGGGTGACGTACGCCGCGGCCGAGCGGTAGGCCGCGATCAACTCCTCCTGGCTGATTTCGCCGGTGATCCGCAGTTGCTCTTCGCCCAGGCCGGTCTCCTCGATCAGAGCCTCGATCCGCTCGCTGTAGGCGGGTAGCGCGTTGCGCTTGCCGGCGATAACAAACCGGGCGGGCGGAGCGCCCTCCAATTCGAAATAGGCGGCGGCGGCGCGGATGAAATCATCCGGCGCCTTGTTCGGCACCACGCGCCCCACGGTCAGCACCACCGGCGTCCCGGCCCGGGGCGCCTGCGCCTGCGGCTGCTCCCCGTAGCGTTCCGCATCGAAGAGGATCGGCAGCGTGCGCGTCGCGCGGTAGCCCATCCGCACCAGGTCGCGCCGGTTGAAATCAGAATCGCCCAGTCCCAGGTCGACGTGGTCGGCCAGCAGGCACACCTGGCGCAGGGACTCCTCGCTCACGCCCGCGATGCCGTCATCGTAGGGGCGGAAGAACTCGGGCGGTGTGATGTTGTGGTAGATCAGCGCCTTGGGGCAGTCGAGTTCGAGAAAGCGGTAGGTGACGTCGGAGCAGACCGCGAAGTGGTAGAGCGCCACTGCCCCGCCGCCGCCGGGATTCTGCAACTCGCCGATCGGCAGCGTCCGCCCCTGCAATTCGGGATCGATGTATTCGGCGTAGGTCTCGACCTGCCAGCCCGCCCCGCCCAGCACTCGCTCGATCGCCAGGGCCTCGGCCCCGATCGCGTCGTGGCGGTGGTGCGTCGGCAGCAACTGGATCAGGCGCTTCATTTGCCGTCAACTCTCAAGGCTGACTCCCTTGAAAGTCCATTGTAGGGGCGAATTTCAATCCGCCCGATCCCGCCACAGGCGGGATAATCTCCTCTTCTTCTCCTCTGCAACTTCCTCATCAGAGCGACTCCAGCAGCACGCGGAAGGCAAAGCCCCAGTGCTCCAGGTCGTAGCGCTTCAGTCTCCTGCGCCCGCGCTCGATCAGCTCAGCCCTGATACTCTCGTCGGCCAGCACTTCGGCGACGATCCCGGCCACCTCTCCCGGCTCCGTGGTGTCGAAGAGGATTCCCGCGTCGCCGAGCGTCTCCGGCACCGCCGCGCGGGAGAGCGCAGCCACCGGCACGCCCATTTGCATGCATTCCAGCATGGGCACGCAGAAGCCCTCGTGGCGGCTGAGGCTGAGGAAGAGGCTCGCCGAGCGGTAGGCCGCGGCCAGTTCCGCCTGGCTCACCTCGTCGGTGATCAGCAGCCGCTCCTGCGGCAGGGCCAGTTCGGAGATCAGCTTTTCGACGCTCTCGTAGTAGCCCTTGATCGTCCGCCGCTTGCCGACCAGTACGAAGCGGGCCGGGGGCGCCCCCTTCAGCGCGCCGTAGGCCGCCGCGGTTCGCAGGAAGTCTTCCGGCGCCTTGTTCGGCGCGAAGCGCCCCGTGAACAGCACCACCGGATCGCCCCGCAGGCGCTCCAGCATCGCCGGGTCGGGCTCGATCTCCAGGCGCGCGGGATCATAGAGGAACGGTATCGTGCGCGTCATGTCGAATCCGGCTTGCTCGAGCTCCCGGCGGCTGAACTCCGAGTGCCCGATCGCCACGTCGACGGCGTCGAGCATGACGCTGAGTTGCTTGCGGCCCTCGCGGCAGTCGGTCGCGACGTCCTCGTTGTACGGCTCGAAGAACCGGTGGGGCGTGATGTTGTGGTAGAGCAGGACCTTCGGGCAGTCGAGCTCGACGAAGCGGAAGGTCATCAGCGAGGCGGCGCAGTAGTGATAGAGGGCCACCGCGTCGTTGGTGTCGGCGGTGTCCAGCGCGTCGGCGGGCAGCGTCAACCCCTCCAGCTCGGCGTCCATGTTGCCGGCGTAGGTTTCCACCCGCCAGCCGGCGTCCCGCAGCAGCCGCTCGATCGTCAGCACCTCCGCGCCCGCCGCGTCGTGGCGGTGGTGGCTCGGGATCATCTGGATCAGGCGCTTCATCACAGCGACTCCAGCAACACCCGGAACGCGAACCCCCATTGCTCCAGGTCGTAACGCTTCAATCTTTTGCGTCCGCGCTCCACCATCTCCGCCCGCAGGTTTTCGTCGCCCAGCGCGCCTGCCACGATCTCCGCCACCTCTCCCAACTCCGTGGTCTCGAACAGGATCCCCGCGTCGCCCAGGGTCTCCGGCACCGCCGCGCGCGACAACGCCGCCACCGGAACCCCCATCTGCATGCACTCCAGCAGGGGCACGCAGAAGCCCTCATGCCGGCTCAGGCTCAGGAAGAGCCTCGCCGAGCGATAAGCCGCCACAAGTTCCGCCTGGCTCACCTCGTCGGTAACCAGCAACAGCTTTTCCGGCAGCGCCAGCTCTTCGATCAAAGCCTCAACCGTCTCGTAGTAGCCCTTGATCGTCCGCCGCTTGCCCACCAGCACGAAACGTGCCCCCGGCGCACCTTCTATTTCCCCGTAAGCTGCCGCCGTGCGTATGAAATCCTCCGGCGCCTTGTTCGGCGCGAAGCGCCCCGTGAACAGCACCACCGCGTCGCCCCGCAGCCGCTCCTGCATTGCCGCATCCGGCTCCACTTCCAGCCGCGCCGGATCGTAGAGGAACGGAATCGTGCGCGTCACGTCGTAGCCCGCTTCCTCAAGCTCACGCCGGTTGAAATCCGAATCCCCGATCGCCACGTCCACCGCGTCCACCATCGACCTCAACTGTTCCCGGCCCTTCCGGCAGACCGCCGCAACCTCCTTGTTGTACGGCTCGAAAAACTCGTGCGGCGTGATGTTGTGGTAAATCATCGCCTTCAGGCAGTCAAGTTCGACGAAGCGCAAGGTCATCGGCGAGGCCGCGCAGTAGTGATAGAGGGCCACCGCGTCGTCGGTGTCGACGGCGTCCAGCGCGTCGGCGGGCAGCGTCCGCCCCTCCAGCCCGGCATCCATGTTGTCGGCGTAGGTCTCCACCCGCCAGCCGGCGTCACGCAGCAGCCGCTCGATCGTCAGCACCTCCGCGCCCGCCGCGTCGTGGCAGTGGTGGCTCGGGATCATCTGGATCAGGTGCTTCATCATTCAACAACTCTCAGCCATGCAGGGCGTCCGCCGCGGCGGATTGTGCCGCCATATCGCGGCCCGCGATTAAACACCCTCTTCCGCCGCTTTGATTACGCTCTCGATGCGCGCCTCGATGTCGACCGCCCGGAAGCGCGCCAGGCGCTCGCGCTGGCCCTCGAGCACGCGCTCGCGGAAAAGACCCGGCGCCGCCAGGAGCCGCAGCATCTCGGCCGCCTCGGCGAAATTCAACTCCTGCAGCAGCACCCCGGCGCCGTCCATCGTCTCAGGTACCGCGGCGGCGGCCCGCGCCAGCACGGGCACGTCAAAAAACATCGCCTCCAGCAACGGGGCGCAGAAGCCCTCGTGCTCGCTCATTGTGCAAAAGACGTCGGCCACGCTGTAGAACGCCGCCAGCTGGTTCAAATCCACCGCCCCCGGCATCACCATGTGCGGCAGGTCGATGTCGGCCAGCAGGCGCATCAACTGCTCGTGGTAACGCTCAAAGCCACGCCAGGTGCCGACGATGATCAGGCGGCTGTCGTGGCTGACGAACTTCTTGTAGTGGGCGTAGAGCTTGATCAGGTCCTCAATCCGCTTGTTGGGCACGATGCGGCCGACGAAGAGGAAGTTGCGGCGGTGGTCGGAGTAGGCCGCGCGGATGAAGGGATCGGGCTCGATGTCGAGGTGATCGAAATCGAGCGCCAGAGGCAGGACACCGGTGCGCGGGAATCCCAGTTGCTCCAGCTCGCGTCGGTTGTATTCGGTGGCGCCGACTGCCAGGGCGCAGCGGTCGGCAAAGCAGGCCAACTGCTTGCGGCCGTGGTAGAGCTGCCCGACGAGGTGGTCGTGGATGCCGAGGTAGAACTCCGGCGGCGTGATGTTGTGGTAGCTGAGGATGATGCGGTCGGGCAGGGCGTAGGCCATACGGTTGAGGTCGGAGCCGATCGAGTAGTGAAAGATCAGGCTTTGCTGCGGCGAGCTGATCTGAAGGTAGTCCTCGGCGGGGAAGGTTTCGGCTGCCAGATCGGCAGTGCAGGTCTCGCGGAAGATCTCGGATTTGTAACCGAGGCGGCGCAAAGCCTGCCTGGTGCGCAGCACCGTGTTGCCGATGGCGTCGCCGCGGCGCAGGTCGGAAACCAGTTGGTGGATCTCACCGCTCATCGCCCATCGCCGGCTGCCAGCTCGATGGCCCGCTCGACATGCCCTCGCAGGATTTCGTCGTAGGCGATGCCCTTGAACCTGCGCAGCCGCTCGCGTTGGCCCGCAACGATCCGCTTGCGGGTGAACTCGTCGTGCGCCAGCAAGTCGATCATCTCGGCGATCTCCGCGTAGTTCTTCTGTTTCACCAGGATGCCCGCGCCGCCCATCGTGTCGGGTATCGGCCCGACATCGTAGGCGATGACGGGGATGTCGAAGTGCATCGCCTCCAGTAGCGGGACGCAGAAGCCCTCGTGCTCGCTCATGCAGACGAAGACGTCGGCCAGCCGGTAGAAGGCCACGAGCTGCGGGAAGGTGACGTGTCCGGCGAAGACGACGTCGGGCAGGTCGATCTCGGCCACGAGCTGTGCCAGGAGCCGGCGGTAGGCCGCGAAGCTGCCGTACTCGCCGACGAAGATGAGGCGGCTGTCGTGGTTGACGTACTTCTTGTAGTGGGCGTAGGCGAGGATGACGTCCTCGAGCTTCTTGTTGGGGATGACGCGCCCGACGAAGAGGATGTTGACGCGGTGGTCGCCGAAGGCCTTCAGCGTGATCGGGTCGGGGTTCACGCCGTCGAAGCGATCGAAGTTCACCGGTATCGGCATCACGCCGGTCTCGCCGAATCCCAACTCCTCCAGCTCGCGGCGGTTGTACTCGCTGTCGCCGAGGGCCAGCAGGGTGCGGCCGGCGAAGGCCGCCAACTCCTTGCGCCCCTCGAAGAGCTGGCGCGGCAGGGTCTCGTGCAGGCCGGCGACGAAGTGCCACGGGGTGATGTTGTGGTAGATCAGGATCTTGCGGTCGGGTATGTGGTAGGCCAGCTTCGAGACGTCGGTGCCGATCGAGTAGTGCAGGATGAACAACTCGTCGGGGCCGGAGATTTCCATGTAGTCCTCGAAGTGATAGACCTCGTCCATCAGCTTCGGGTGGATGCGGTCGCAGAAAATCTCGCTCTCGAAACCGGCCTGGCGGAGCATGCGGCGGATCTCGAAGGCCTCGTCGGAGATGGCGTCGCCGACGGTGACCGAGGCCAGCAGCTGGTGGATGCGCTCAGGACGCCTCACCGGCTCCCTCCAGGTCGGCCGCGCGCAGGCCCTCGATGATCTCGATGTACTTGTTGTTGATCACTTCCCAGGTGTAGTTCTCGCGGAAGTACTTCCTGCCGTTGCGGCCCAGCACCTCGCAGAGCCGCTCGTCGGTGCCGAGCAGGTTCAGGGCTTCGGCGAACTCGGCATATGAGGAGTACCAGAGGCCGGCGTTGGCCCTCTTGCTCTGGCCCAGGAGCACGGGCACGTCGGCGTTGACGAGCACCGGCTTGCCGACGGCCCAGGCCTCCAGGAGGATCATCGAGAGGCTCTCGTAGAGGCTGGGGTTAATGAGGCAACGGCAGGCCGCGAGGCCGTCGAATTTCTCCTCGTTGGAGACAAAGCCCAGGGGCACGATCGCGGGATTGTCGGGAATCGGGATGATGCTCTTGCCCATCAGCACCAGCTTCAGCTCCGTATCGTGCTCCCGCAGGTAGCGCTGGTAGTAGTCGAACAGCACGTGGCAGCCCTTGTTCTCGTCGATCCGACCGATATAGAGCACGAACGGACCCTCGATTCCGAACCGCTGCCGGAAGCGCTCCGCCCTGATCTCGCTCTCCTCGGGAAGCTCAGTCCCCACCCCCACGACCACACCCGGAACCGTCTCGTTGCGGCTGACGGCGTTGATCATCTCCTTCTCTTCCCACGAGTTGTACATCAGGGCGCGAGGTTTGTTGAAGAACTTGCGGAAGATCATCAGGTCGACGACGGGGTCCTTCTCGGCGGTCGGCACGAGCAGAGACTTGTGCGGCACCTCGTTGATGCCGTGGTAGCTGTGGTAGTAGCGGTAGGAGAAGAAGATGAAGTAGTCGTAATCGTGCTCGTGCGTCTTGATGAATCTGATCAGGCGGGGCGAGAAGGGGCCCTCCTCCTTCAGCCAGCGGAGCTCGTCCTCGGGCTCGTGCGGGCGATTGAAGACGTACTCCTGGATGCGGCCGAAGCGCTGCGGGTTGCGCTTGCGCCGCACCTTGAAGCGCCGCACGGTGATGCCGTTGATCTCCTCGACGCCCCTGCGGTAGTGGTTGGCCCAGGTGATGTAGTCGTAGGCGCAGGTGGTCAGCACCTCCACCTTGTAGTGGCGCGCCAGCTCCTCGGCGACGAGGCGGGCGTGGAACTCCGCGCCGCCGTTTATCTCCTGGCCGTAACGCTGGACCACTATCGCCAGCTTGAGATCGGATGTTTCCACTCCGCCGTCCTATTTCTTCTGTTTACCTGATTTTCCCGCGCCGCCCTGGTAGCGGCCGCGCTCCAGATCGCCCGTCTTGCGGCGGGCGGCTTCGGGTTCGCCCTCCTTCAGCACGGCGAGCTGCTCGAGCGCCTGCTGGCGCGACTGCAGGTACTCGATCTGGTGCTTCTGGGCCTCGATCACCCCCCGCAGGCCGTCGATCTTGTACTCCAGTTTCTCGATGTCGTTGCGCAGCTGGTTGTCGCCGCGGTTGAAGTCGTTCTTGTCGCTGGTAATGTCGCGAATCAGCTCGGCGCGCGTGTGCTTGAGGTCGGCGTCGAGCGATTGCACCGAGGAGGTCAACTCCGCCTGCAGCTTGCTGACCTCTGGGGCGAGGCGGTCGATCTTGTTGTTGAGGAGGCTGAGCTCCTGCACCAGCGTGTGCAGCAGCACTACGTAAGTCTGGTTGAGAATCGCCTGCTTGTGCAGTTGTGGGAAGATGACGTCGATGTTCATCACCAGCTTGAAGAGCCTGCGGTTGATGGCGCGGAAGCCCTGGACGATCTTTCCCTTCAGCCCCGGGCTGGAGCGGTAGAGGTCGTCAATCGAGAGGGCGATGTTCCAATCGCCGACGCAGCGCAGGGCCTCGGTGACGAAGTCCTCGTCCTTGATGTCGTCGAGCGAGATCTGCTTCATCCGCTCGGCGATGCGCTCGGCCGCCGGCGGCACCGCCTCCCTCTGCGGGACCTCTGGCAGGGGTAGTGCGTCGCGCTCGACGTCCTTGGGCTGCGGCGGCGCGGAGGGCGGCAGCTCGAGCCCGCCGAGATGCCCCAGCTCGGCGTCGCTGTATAGCACCTCCTTCTTCTCGCGCACCCGCTGCCGGATCTGCGCCATTATCGCTTCCACGTCGACCTTGTCGTAATCGATTCTGAAAGTGTCCATCTGCCGAGCGACCCCTTACTGCACCAGGACGTTGTTGAGCAGCCCCGGCTTTAGAGTGAGAAGGATTGTGGAAACCGCGATCCAGAGGATCACCGCCCCGAGCAACTGATAATCGTGCAGCAGCAGCGTGGCCGGGTCCTCACCGCGGTTCTCCAGCACGACGAGGTAAAGATATCGAAAGACCCCGAAAAACACAAAGGGCAGCGTCAGCAAGGCGTCGGGCCCGAAGACGCTCATCGCGTGGGAGCTGATGGAATAGAGGGAGTATGAGATCACCGCCAGGGTGCAGCAGATGGTGATCAGCAGGTCGAGAAAGCCGACGCTGTAGAGCGCCAGGATGTCGCGGTGGTTGGCGGCGGCGTCTCCCAGGGTCACCAGCTCGCTGCGCCGCTTTGCGAAGCCGAGGAAGAGGGCGAGGAAGATGGTGCAGACGACGAGCCAGACGCTGATCGCCACCTCCACGGCCAGGGCGCCGGCGATCGCTCGCAGGACGAAGCCGAAGGCGATGATCATCGAGTCGAGGATCGGCACCCGCTTGAGGGCGAGGCTGTAGAGGGTGACCAGCACGAAATAGGTCACTGCCGCCGCGGCGAAGCCCGCGTTGATGGTGAATGCGGCAGCCAATCCCGCCGCCAGCAGCACCACGGAGGTGCAGGCGGCCAGGGGTATCGGCAGCGCTCCCGAAGCGATCGGGCGCTTGCGCTTGACCGGATGCAGGCGATCCGCCCTGACGTCCATGATGTCATTGAAGAGGTAGATCGAACTGCTCAGGAGGCAGAACACGGCAAAGGCCCATGTAGCCCGGCCGAAGAGCGCGAGCTCGTTACTCCATTCGAATGCCCGCTCGCCCAGCGAGAAGAGCCAGCCCGCATAGAGGATGAGGTTCTTTATCCACTGCTTGGGCCTCAGGGACCGGATCAGGGCAGCAACTGTATTCATCGTTCCCCCGTGATTATTCGTTGGTACTCAAGCCCCCTAGTGGCCGCAAATGCTAGCATGTTAAGGGGATTGCGTCAATCCGCGGCTGCAGCCTGTGCGCTTCGCGGCTATAGAGAAAAACGGCCCCGCGCAGCGCGCGAGGCCGTCAGGCAGCTATTTATTAAAGGGCTCTCGACTAATTCTTCTTCTCACCGATCTTGCGCTTCTCGACCTTGCCGGTCTCCGGATCGATGAAGATTTCCCAAATTTCAAGCATCGTTTCGCCCTTCTCGAGGCGGTTGCGCTTGTTCTTGATGCCGTCCATGATGTCGCTGATCTGCGCCCGGTCCGCGCCCTGCAGCTTCTGAGCCGCATCCAGAAGAACAACGGCGTTATCGAGGGCCAGCCGATACTTGTCACCCTCGTTCGTGCCGTGGTATTTCTCCACATTCGACGGTACGTACTGGTACCAGGCAAAGGCGAAGCTGATGAAGAACGTCGGGTCGCTAACGTAGCTGCGCTGCGCGGTGTTGTAAGCGTCGGTCGCCTTGAGGAAGTCGCCGGCGTCCCTGTAAACATCGCCCAGAAGACGGCTTACTTTGTCGTGGTGCTGAATCTCGAGCGAGTCGCGCAGGCTGGCCGCGGCCGGACTGAGGCGGCCCAGCTTTTGCAGAGCCCGCCCCTTGAGGTAGTGCAACTCCCAGTTGCGGCCGTGCGTCTGCAGCGCGAAATCGACTGCTTCGAGGGTTTCGCCCCACTTGCTGTCGTTCAACAGGCTCTTGACCAGTATCAGATGAGCAGCGAGGTCATTCGGGTCCTTCTGCACGGCTATCTTGATGATGTTGACCGCCTGAGCGTTGTTATTCAACTCCTGGTAGCACTTGGCCACCGTCCGCAGGGTGTTGGCGCTTGCCTGGCCCGATCTGATTTCGCTGTTAAAGACGTCGATGCTCTGCTGAAACTGCCCCAGGTGATAGCGGCTGATGCCTTCGATCGTGCGCATGTTGCCCTGGTTCCTGTTGAACAGATTGGCACCCTTGTACTT
>DATKUA010000210.1:0-13807 GCA_035530855.1 Acidobacteriota bacterium
GAGAGTTTTGCGGGGGATGTCCCAATGCGAATGACAAAAATGTTTCTGGCCGCCCTTACGGCCTTTCTGGTGATCAGCCTCGCGGCCTGCGATGAGCTGTTTGTATTTGATTTCGACATCGACGACTACCGCTATCGCTTCAACGACACCTTCGAGGCGAACCTCGAGGGCATCGACAGCGTCAGCATCACCATCGTCAACGGATACGTCAACGTCGAGACCTGGAGCTCGGAGAACCTCGACATCGAGATCGAGGAGCGCATCAAGGCGACCGACGAGGAGCGGGCGGAAGAGTTGGCCGAAGAGATCGGGCTCAAGGGCAGAGTGGTCGGCTCGGAGCTGAGGATCGAGATTGATTTCGGCGAATTCCACCACATGCGCCGCTATTACGCCTGCAACCTTGAAGTCCGCCTGCCGCGCGACATCGATCTCAGCCTTCGAACAACCAACGGCAAGCTGGAAATCGCCGAGATCGACGGGCGCGTAAACGCCTCCACGACAAACGGATCCGTTCACCTCGAGGGCAGCAACGGCGATGCAGAGCTCGACTCGACCAACGGTAAAATCTCGGCCGGCCCGGTCGAGGGCGATCTGCACGCCTCCACCACCAACGGATCGATCGAGATCAAGGGGGCGGCGGGCGACGTGCAGGCCTCCACCACCAACGGCGCCATCTCGCTCGAGGTCAAGCGCGGCACCGGCTTCAGACTCAACGCCTCCACCACCAACGGAAGGGTCTCGGTCGACCTGCCATCCGATGAGTTTAACGGCGAATTCAACCGGCGCCGCACGCGGGTCGAAGGGCAGTACGGTGACGGCCGCCATCGGATCGAGTTACACACCACCAACGGCGCCATCAGGATCTTCAGGGATTAATCCGCACAACTGCAAGTATTCACTCCCCGGCGGCCGACGGCCGCCGATTTTTCTTTATGCTGCCAACGGCGGCGGCACAGCCGGAGCAACCCTTTGCGCCCCAATCACGTCAAAATGAGCAGCAGGGCAAGAAACAGCTTTTATTTAATCAGGAGGATCCAAAAATGAAAGTAAAGCTCGCTACGGCGGCGGTTCTGGGCGCACTGCTTATCCTGGCAGCAAGCGGATTCGTCAGCGATTCCTGGAACGACGCAGACCGTTACGAATTCAGCGAGGAATTCACCGCCGATCTCAACGGCATCAATCTGGTCGGCATCGACAACGTCAACGGCTCGATCACCGTCACCATCTGGAGCGAGAACCGCGTAGTCGTAAAGATCGACGAGAAGGTCAAGGCTGACAGCGAGAGCGATGCGGCGATGATCGCCGCGGAGATCAAGTGGGTCGGGGAGCGCAGTGGCTCGACGCTCGCGATCAAGGCCGACTACGGCCGCTACAAGGACGACGACAAGCGCCACAACAAGTACGCCAGCACGCTCGAGGTCAAGCTGCCTGCCAGGCTGGCGCTGCGGCTCGACACCGTCAACGGCGGCATCGAGACCCCCCACATGGCCGGAGACATCGAGCTCGACACGACCAACGGTAACATTGACGCCAAAGGCACCGACGGCAACGCCTACCTCGACACCACCAACGGCAACATCACCGTCGGCAAGGTCGCCGGAACCGTCAAGGCCGACACTACCAACGGCGCGATCAAGCTGATGAGCGTCGGCGGCTCCATCACAGCCGAAAGCACCAACGGCTCGATCTACGCGGTAATCCCCGGTGCTCTGGCGGGTGATGTCACTCTGGAGACAACCAACGGCGGCATCGAGCTGCTCGTCGGCGCCGGCAGCAACTGCGAGATCAAGGCCGACACCTCCAACGGCAAGATTCGGGATTACCTGCCTGCAACCCGCTTCAAGGGCGAGTACAACAAGCGCCATAACTACATGAAGGGAACGCTCGGCAGCGGCGGGCACCGCGTAGTCCTCGACACCACCAACGGCTCGATCACCATCAAGGAGCAATAGGCGGACGCACTACTCCGCTTCTTTGTCTCTCAGCATATTCAGGGCTTCGGCCAGCGGCAGCGTCTCCTGCTCGCCGCTGGCCAGTTTCTTGATACTCACCCGGCCGCTCTTCGCTTCCTTCTCCCCGATGATCGCCACGTAAGGAATTCCCTTCCGGTCGGCGTAGGAAAGTTGCTTCTTCAGCCTCGCAGCCTCGTAATAGACTTCCGCAGCGATCCCGGCTTCCCGCAGGCTCCCGGTAAATGCCAGGGCGCCCGCCAACTCCTCGCCGCCGAAATTGATGACCAGCACGCGCGTGGTCGTCCTGCGCTCGCTCAGCATGCCGAGTTGGCCCATGGCCGCGAACATGCGGTCGAGCCCGATGGTCGTGCCGGTGGCTGGGACGTCGATGCCGCTGTAAAGCCCGATCAGCTCATCATAGCGGCCGCCCCCGGTGAGGCTGCCGATGTGCGGGTGGGCTGGCAGCACTGACTCGTAGATCGGCCCGGTGTAGTAGTCGAGTCCCCGCGCCAGATAGAGATCGAGCCTGAAATTGTCGGCCGGAACGCCGAGGCGGCCGACGTCCTGCAGCAACTCCTGTGTCTCGCCGATGCCCTCTTCGGCGCCCTCGGCAGTACCCAGCAGCGAGAGCAGCCTGTTCAGCAACTCTTCATGGCCGCCCTCGAGCGCGAGCACGTCGAAGATGCTGTCGGCAACCTTATCGCCGAAGCCGGAGTCGAGCATCTCTTTGCGCACGCCGTCGAGGCCGATCTTGTCGAGCTTGTCGATGCAACGGCAGACCACCGGCTCGTCCTCCAGCCTCAGCCCCGAGTGCAGCGTGATGGCGCGCAGGATCTTGCGGTGGTTGATCCTGATGACAAACTCCTCGAATCCGAGCGCGGAGAGGATCTCGTTGGTCAGTGCCACGATCTCGGCGTCGGCAAGCATCGCTTCGCTGCCGACGATGTCGGCATCGCACTGGTAGAACTCGCGGAAGCGTCCCTGGCGGATCTGCGGCCTGTCGGAACGCCAGACCGGCTGGATCTGGTAGCGCTTGAACGGGTACTGCAGCTGGCCGTGGTACATCGCCACCAGCCGGCTCATCGGCACCGTCAGGTCGTAGCGCAACGCCAGCGTGTTGCCCTCCTCGTAGGCGAGGCGGTAGATCATGCGGTCGCCCTCGTCGCCGTACTTGCCGAGCAGGATGTCGAGATACTCGATCGCGGGCGTCTCGACCGGCAGGAAGCCGTAGCGGCGGAAGGCTCCCTTGATCTTGTCCACGATCTCCTCGCGCTGAAGCATCTCCTCAGGCAGGAAATCGCGCGTTCCGCTGAATATCCGCGGCTTGATCTTCTCCATGCTCCCGATTCCTCAGTCTGTTTCGCCGAAGGCTAACGCACAATGACCGCTGCGGGCAAGCTCAGCCGCTCCCTTTCTGATGATTTACAGGCCGAGTCTGCTGTGGTAGGTACCTATTCTATGAGACCGCTGCGCGAATTCGACGACGATCTCCTGAGGATCGATTGCGAGACGGCCCGGCGCCTGCTGGTGGGCTTCATCCACAACGAGATCACCAAGACCGGCATCATGCGCGGGATCATCGGCCTCTCCGGCGGCGTCGACTCAGCCCTCGCGGCCGCGCTGGCCGCCGAGGCTCTGGGCCCCGATGAGGTCCTCGGCGTCATCCTGCCGCACAGGGTGAGCAATCCCGAGAGCCTCGACGATGCCCGCCTGGTCGCCGGACAACTCGGTATCCGCACTTGCGAGATCGACATCACGCCGATGGTCGATCCCTATTTCAAGCTCTACGAGCCCGAGGCGGGCGACATCCGCGTCGGTAACGTGATGGCCCGCATGCGGATGATCGTGCTCTACGACCTCAGCCACAAGGAGAACGGGCTCGTCATCGGCACCAGCAATCGCACCGAGATTCTGCTTGGCTATTCCACGCTCTACGGCGACTCCGCGCACGCGATAAATCCGCTCGGCGATCTGCTGAAGACGCAGGTCTGGCAGCTGTCGGAGTTCATCGATCTGCCGGAGCGGGTGGTGAGGAAACCGCCGTCAGCCGACCTCTGGCAGGGCCAGACCGATGAGGACGAGCTGGGTTTCGATTACGGCACCGCCGACCGCGTCATCGCGCTGATGGTCGACCAACGCCTCTCGCGCGAGAGCATCGCGGAGTACGGCTTCACGCTCGAGCTGATCGACCGGATCGCCGGATTGATCAAGAAATATCAGTTCAAGCGCATGCCGCCGATTATCGCCAAGCTCAGCCACCGCACCGTCAACCGCGATTTTCGCTATCCGCGCGACTGGGGCATGTGAGGAAAATCCCGTCATGAATCCTCTCGAAGTTTTCACTAAAGGAGATCCCTCGGCACCCCTCGAGCCCGGCCTCTACATGGTCGCCACGCCGATCGGCAACCTCGAGGACATCACTCTCAGAGCACTTCGGATCCTGAGCAAGTGCTCCCTGGTGGCCGCCGAGGATACCCGCCGGATCCGCATCCTGCTCAACAACTTCGAGATCAAGGTCAAGACGGTGAGCTACCGCGAGCAGAATCGCGCCCGCGCGACCCCCGGCCTGCTCGAACTGATACGCGAGGGACATGCGGTGGCCCTGGTCAGCGATGCGGGCATGCCCTGCGTCAGCGATCCCGGCGCGGAGTTGGTGGCGGCATGCGCCGAGGCCGGACTGCCGGTCTTCGCTGTTCCCGGCGCCAACGCGGCCACCGGCGCTCTCTCGATCTCCGGTTTCCCCGGCGACCGCTTTTCCTTCCTCGGATTCCCACCGGCAAAGTCGGCTGCACGGCGGAAACTCCTGGAGGAGGTAAGCAGCCGTCCCGAGCCGTTGGTGTTCTACGAAGCGCCCCACCGAATTGTCCCGTCGCTGCGGGACATGCAGGAGGTGCTCGGCGACCGGCTGGCCGTGGCGGCGCGCGAGATGACAAAACTGCACGAAGAGCGCATCGCCGGCCGTCTCTCCGAAATCCGCGACTCACTCGAAAACCGCAGTCACATCCGCGGCGAGTTCACGCTGGTTGTCGCGGGCTTGGAGGATTCCGAAGCGGCCGACATCGGCGACGCAGAACTGCGGCGGCGGTATCTCGCTCTGCTGGCCGAGGGAGTGGAGCCCAACGAAGCCCTGAGGCGGCTTGCCGCGGCTACCGGGCGGCGGAAGCGCGAGCTTTACAGTCTCTTGCGAAGCGAAAAGGAAGAGGAAGGGGAATAATCTTGCCAAAGAGAATAATGGTATTCGGCAGCCACAGCCCGCGGCCGGGCGACGGCGATTACGAGGAAGCGTTGGTCCTGGGCAGGGCGCTCGCCGAAGCGGGATTCGACGTCGCCACCGGCGGCTACGGCGGCACCATGGAAGCCGCGCTCCGGGGCACCGTTGAGGGAGGACGCGAAGCCTACGGCTACACCTGCGAGATCTTCCGCGCCGCAGCCAACAGCTACGTCCGCCGCGAGGTCACATCAAACACTCTCTTCGAACGCATCGAAAACTGCCTCGATAGTTGCGACGGCTACGTCGTCCTCAAAGGCGGAACCGGCACCCTGCTGGAACTGGCCGCCTGCTGGGAGATGTTCAACAAGAAGATGATTCCTCCCAAGCCCGTCGTTTGCCTCGGCGATTTCTGGCGTCCGGTGGTCGGCACCCTGGCCTGCGAGCCGAGCATCGAGAATCTCGACACCCTGCGCCCCGTCTCCACTAGCTCCGCCGACAGCATCGACTTCGCCGCCGATGCGGCCAGGGCGGTCGCAATCCTCATCGCGCGGTTGGGAGATAATTGATGGCGGTCGTCAGTGAAACGCTGGCCCTCGGCAGGACCACGGAACTGCAGATGCTCGACATCACCGGCGAGGTGGCTGCGGCGGTCTCGCGGTCGGGCCTGCGAAACGGCATCGTCACTGTCTTCAACGTCGGCTCCACCGGGGCGGTGACTACTATCGAGTTCGAGCCCGGACTGCAGAGAGACTTCCCGGCGATGCTCGAGCGCGTGGCCCCGAGCGACATCCCCTATCAGCACGATCTCACCTGGCACGACGGCAACGGTCACAGCCACACGCGGGCCTCCCTGCTGGGTCCCGATATAACCATCCCTTTCATCGACGGCAGCCTGACACTGGGCACTTGGCAGCAACTGATCTTCATCGAGCTCGACAACAAGCCGCACCATCGCAAACTGATCGTCCAGATAATCGGGGAGTGACGGCCGGGCCGGTCTCTTGCCAGGCTCCGGCTAACATCCACTTTATCTTGTGCTAACGTATAGCTCATACTACAATTTATGCTACATAATATTTGGGGGAGTCTTCCATGAATCCGAAACAGGAGTTATTACAACCCGCCTATAATGCCTTGGCGCAATGCATGGGAGTGAAACAGGGAGAGAAAGTACTTATCGTTTCCAACCATGAAAAGCTGTCGATGGCCGACGCCTTATTCCAGCAGGCAAAGGAACTCGGCGCCGACCCGTCAATACTTTTGTACCCCGCAGGCAAGGTCAACGGCGAGGAGCCGCCGGCGATGATTGCCGAAGCGATGAAGCTCGCCGACGTCGTCCTTGCGCCGACGGTCGTGAGCATCAGCCACACCGACGCCCGCCGCACCGCCAGCGCCAACGGCCACACGCGCATCGCGACCCTTCCCGGCATCACCGAAGAGGTCTTCATCCGCGGTCTCGGCTCCGATTACAACCAGATTGCCGAGACCTGCGAGCGGGTGCGCAAGGAGCTCGAACCCGGGAAAGTGGCCAGAGTAACGACCCCCTCGGGAACCGACCTGGAGATCGATATCGACAACGAGGCCGTGGCCAGCGACGGAAATATCTCCAAACCGGGAGCGTTCTCCAATCTGCCCGACGGCGAGAGCGAAGTGGCGCCCAGAAGCGCCGACGGGATTATGGTCGTCGACCGCTGCGGCGACATCATCACCGAGCCCACGAAAATCGTCTTCAAGGACGGCTACATCATCGAAATCGAGCAGAACGAGAGCGGCTTACGTTTTCAGAACCTGCTCGAAGACACTGCGAAACAGGACGGCAACAACAACTGCTATTTCATCGCCGAATTCGCCATCGGCACCAACCCCACCGCCAAGGTGACCGGCGTTATCCTCGAGGACGAGAAAGTGCTCGGCACGTGCCATATCGCCGTCGGCGACAACACCTCCTACCCGGGCGGCAACAACCCGTCAATGCTCCACCTCGATGTCATCCTCTTCAAGCCGACAATCAGCATCGACGGCAAGACGATCCAGAAGGACGGCGAACTGCTGATATGAGCCGGAAAACGCGAAACAGTGCGACGGGGCCGGATCTCCGTCCCTTTCGATTAATAGACAAAATGCGCTATCTGCTTAACAAACTCTGGCAAGATACTTAAACACCCACCGATTATGATGGCGCAGGCCGTATATGATCTATATTCACCAGCCTCTCTGTGATACCATTCACCTTCAACATGTTCTTTTTGGCAGACCAACTGACATAATATTTGAGGTAACTCCGATGACAGAGTTCAGCCCGAACATCAACAAAGTACTTAACTGGTTCAAGGAAATAGTAAAGATTCCGAGATGCTCGAAGCACGAGGAAAAGATGGGGCAGTGGCTGCTGGATTGGGCCAAGGAGCACTCCTTTGATGCAAATAAGGACGCGGCCGGTAACGTCCTGATCAAAGTGCCGGCCACTGATGGATACGAGAATTCGCCCACGGTTGTTATCCAAGGCCATCAGGACATGGTCTGCGAGAAAACGCCGGACTCGACGCACGATTTCTCGAACGACCCGATCGAGCTGGTTTTTGACGGCGAATGGTTGACCGCCAACAAGACGACCCTCGGCGCCGACAACGGCATCGCGATCGCCATCGCCCAGGCGATGGTGCTTGACGACGCTGTCGAGCACCCACCGCTTGAGCTCCTCTTCACAGTCGACGAGGAAACCGGGCTGACCGGCGCCAACAGGCTGGAGCCCGGCTTCCTGGAGGGCAAGATTCTACTCAACGTCGACTCCGAGGACGAAGGCGTCTTCACTATCGGCTGCGCCGGCGGGAACGACGTCGAAATCACCGTACCCATGGAATTCGAAGACGCTCCGGGCGGTCTCGGCGCCTACCGGCTCAAGGCAGGCAACATGAGGGGCGGTCATTCCGGCGTCGAGATTCACGAGCAGCGCGCCAACGCGATCAAGGCCCTTTTCCGCGCCATCGACCTGCTCGCCGGCAAGTACAAGATCAGGCTCGCCGACGCCAAGGGCGGCTCCGCCCACAACGCCATCCCCAGGGACGCCGAAGCACTGGTGCTGTTCGCCGACGGCGATCTGCAGAACATCAAGGATTCGCTGAGCGAGATCGAGGCGACGATCAAGGCCGAGTTCGCCAAGATCGATCCCAAACTCACGCTCACGCTGGAGCCCGCCGGCGCCGGCGCGGCGAAGGTGCTCTCCGCCGCCGGCATCAAGAAGGCGACGGACGTCGTTCTCGCGATGCCACACGGCGTCGCGGGTTACTCCTACGTGATCGAGGGGCTGGTCGAGACCTCCAACAACCTCGCCACGATCAAGTTCGAAGACGGCAATATGGTGATCCTCTCCAGCCAGCGCAGCTCGAAACTCTCCATGCTTGAAGACCTCTCGCGCAAGATCGAGTCGGTGGCTATTCTCGCCGGCGGCAAGGCACATCACGGTGAAGGCTACCCGCCGTGGGAAGCCAATTGGGATTCGCCGTTGCTGGCCAGATGCAAGGAAGTCTACAAGCGCAAGTTCGGCAAGGAGCCGGTGGTGGAGGTGATCCACGCCGGGCTGGAGTGCGGCATCATCGGCGACAAGTACCTCGGCATGGACATGATCTCCTTCGGCCCCACGCTGAAGAATCCCCACTCACCCGACGAGAAACTCAAGTTCGGCGACATCGACAAGATCTGGGACCTGATGGTGGAGCTCTTCAAGGAATTCAAGTAATTCCGAACTGATTTATCGAGAATGCCAAGGGCCGGGTGATCGGCCCTTTTGCTTTGCTCACTCGGCGCGCGGGTGGCACTGCAGGTAGGTGCGCATCAGGTCCTCCACCCCGACGCTCGTATAGCGCTGCGTGGTCGAGAGCGAGGCGTGGCCGAGCAGTTCCTGGATCGCCCGGATGTCGGCGCCGTTGTTGAGCAAGTGGGTGGCGAAGGTATGGCGCAGCGCGTGCGGGCTGATCCCCCGCCGCAGCCCCACCTCCCGAATGCGCGCATTCAACAGTCGCGCCACGCTGCGAGCCGTCAGGCGCCCGCCGCGATTGTTGAGGAACAATGCCTGCTCCTCCCTCCTTCCCATTGACAGCAGCGGACGCGACCTCAGGTAATCGCCCAACGCCCGGGCCGCCGTGCTGCCGAATATCACCTCGCGCTGCTTGCGGCCTTTGCCGGTGACGCGCAGGTTGCGCCCCTCCAGGTCGATATCCTTCAGGTCGATCGACACCAGCTCGCCCACTCGGATGCCGCTGGCGTAGAGCAGCTCGAGGATCGCCCGGTTGCGCGCGCCCAGAGCCGTATCGGGGAAGGGCTCGTCGAGCAGCACGGCGACCTCGCCCCGTGAGAGAAAGGCCGGAGTCTGCTCGCCGGTGCGCGGAGTGGCCGCCAGCCGCGCGGGATTAATAGAGCTGTCACCACGGCGCAGCAGGTAATCGTAGAAACTGCGCAAGGCCGAGAGCTTGCGCCCCATCGAGCGCTTGCCGATCCCCTCGCGCGCCAGGTGGCTGAGGAAGGCCCGCACCGTCCGCAGGTCCACCTCGTCCGGCATTATGCCGTCGGCGGGACGATCGAAGTAGCGGGCGAGGAAGGCCATGAACTGGCGCAGGTCGGCCTGGTAGCCGCGCACCGTGTTGGGCGAGCAGTTGCGGCCGTAGCTCAGCTCATCGAAAAACAGGGGCAGCGCCTCGGCGATTGTCATCGTCCAGTCTCCGCGTAACTGCTTTATTTTAGCATATTTACGGGGAATACACAACGCCGCGCAAAGCTAAGACCAGGGAAATGAATACCCCTTGGCTGTTGCCCCCGGGTATTGATAAGACGGATGGCGTCAGCGCACGTCGTAGCGCAGGTAGGCCACAACGGCAAGGATCAAGGCCACCAGCATCATCACCGAAAAATGCGCCGCGAACGGCAGCGCGCCCGCCAGGCGATCCACAACCGCCTCGGGCTGGTGGGCGAAGCGCGGCCTGCCGCTGAGGTCGATGAACTCCTCATAGCTGATCTTGCGCCCCTGGCGTTCTTCTTCGCTGTGCCAGCGCTGCTCAAAGAAGGCCGACTGCGCGGAACCGAACTGCGAGACCTCCTGCTCGTAATAGTCCTCCGCACGCAGCCCTACCGACGCCAGCTCAGTGCCGAAATAGACATAGGACGAGGTCGGCGACAGCAGCGAGATGCCCATCGCCAGGCCGCTCTGCTCATCCACCCGGCGATCCAACTCGTCCCACAACAAATGTGCCTTGGCGTTCTGCTCCTCGTTTACCTGCCTCAGCGCGGCGCGAACATCCTCGACGTAGACGTCGTAAAATCCCTTGTACTGCTCGGCAGACCAGCCGGCGGCGAGGAAATCCTCCTCCTTGTTGTAATCCGTGATCTCCGCCGGGATCGCGTAGCGCCCCCTGTAAATCTGCTTGATTCTTTCCCGCTCCTTGTCGACGAGATTATCCCGGATCCAGTCGGTCAGCGCGCTCGCCTGCCGTTCCACCTCGTTGACCGAGGGCAACGGTTTGATTTGCGCGGCCACCACCGGGCTGCCGTTTGGTACCACCATCGTGAACAGGACCCAGAGAAACAACAGTACGAGTATCGAGGTTCCCGGTTGGCGCACGATTCCCGAGACGAAGAGCCCGAGACAGAGGAAGAAGCCGACGTAGAGGAGCGAGGCCGCGCAGATCAGTCCGAGCTCGATCCAGCGCTCCGGTCCAAGCGAAATCCCCGCGATCAGCGACCCGACCAGCACCGAGAAGAAGTAGACGGCGATGAACGGCAGGCCGACCGCAATCCACGTCCCGACCCATTTGCCCAGAATCACCGTCGCCCTCGATACCGGAGTGGAATGGATGATTTTAAGTGTGCCGTCCTCGCGCTCGCCGCAGATCGCGTCGTAGGTGAAGATGATCGCCAGCAGCGAGAGCAGCATCGAGACGATGTAGAGGAAATCGAGCTTGGGGAAGAGCTTTTCGAGCGGGTCGGAGAAGAAGGACTGCGCTTCGTCGGGATCGCCCAGGCCGCGGAAGAAAACCTCCGAATTCTCAGGCGGCTTCACCGGCTGCAGCACGTGATTGATCCTGTTCAGGTGGGCGTAGTTCGAGACATATTCGTCCTGGCTACGCTCGATCAACTCCATCCGTTCCTGCCGTTGCCGCACGTCGTCGCTCAGCAGCACCACCGCCGCGACCATCAGCACCAGCATTACCAGCCAGCCTATGGTGAAGCGCATGCTGCGCGTGGCATCCAACAGTTCCTTCCAGACGATCATTCTAAACATAGCTATATCCCGAGAAACGCCCTCTCAGCGGACGTCGTAACGTATGAAAGCTGTGAAAGTCGCGATGAAAAAGACCAGGGCCATGAACAGCAGCGCTCCCGCCGCCGGAAACACTTCCTCGATCAGCGCGTCGGTCAACGGCCTCCGCTGCTCGACAAAGAGTCGTGCCTTGAAATCGGGCTCGCCGATGTCCTGCCCGCGGGCTATCTGTAGCAGCTTAATTGCATCCTCGATCGCTATTGACTGGTATCGCAGTACGTCCCGCTTGAACTCCAGCGAATCCTCCGGTCCGGTCCCCGCCGCCGCCCACGAGGCGAAACTGAACGGGCCGGCAGGCGAGAAGAAGCTCAGCAGCCGCACCCAGCCGATCCGCCGCTCGGCGAGATTGATGTAGTGCCGGTACTCCGATCCGAGTTTCCCGGCCGTGTCCATGGCCCGCTCACGAAAATCCCTCCGGGGGACCAGATTGTTTAGTGCTTTGAAGACATCGCTCGTCCAGATGTGACGGACCTTGACCTCCTGCTGCTCGAGCGTCTCCCCCCCGGCGATGTTCCTGCCGACAAGAAAGGCCGCGTTGGGAACCACGAACACCAGCAGGGCCCAGACCAGCATCGCGAACACCAGGCTCACCGCCGGCCTGTGCGTCAAGCTGGAGATGAAAAGGCCGATGCTGATGAAAGCCAGCACGTAGAGCAGGATCAGCCCGGCGAAGACAAGCATGCGGCTGTAGAAGTCTCCCGAGAACGCCTCCGGAACGGTAAACTGCATATACAGAAGCCCGATCAGCAACGCCACCAGCGCGGGGATGGCGACGACGACAAGCGCCCCCAGCAGCTTGGCCAGCAGCACCTTCGCCCGGCCGACACCGTTGGCCAGCATCAGTTTGAGCGTGCCGCGGCGCTTCTCGCGGCTGATCATGTCGAAGGAGAAGATGATCGCCGCGAGGCTCATGATCACCTGCGTCACGAACTCCATATCGATCTCGCGGAACAGCGCGAACAGGCGGTTGGCGTCGCTCTGGCTCGTGCCCACCTCCAGCACTCCGATCGTCCAGACGGTTATCGACCGCCCCATCCGCTCGTCCAAACCCTTGACCAGCACGCTCATCGGCGCGGGGCGCTTGATTGCCACCGTGTCGTCTTCCTGCGGCGCCAGAATGTTGTAGTTATCCGTCCTGAGTTGGTAATCGCGCACCATCACCACCACGCTCAGCAGCGCCAGGATCACCACGAGCAGCGTCATCACGGCGAATTTTGCGGAAATTACTTGCTGGGAGATTTCCTTGCGTAATAGCGAGAAAAACATCTTTGCCCCCTACTCTTGTTAGTATACGCCCAGGAGGGTGAAATCGTTCACATCCAATAACATCACTTTCGCAGCCAGGGTCCGCGGCGGCCTTGACACCAGGGGTGAAACTCCTGAAGACTTACATGGAATCACTCAGGCGACCGGTGGAGAAATGAGAGCTATCTACTTCGACGGCGACACAAGTCTGCGGGAAGTCGATGATCCGCGTCCCGCTCACGGCGAGGCGTTGATCGCCGTCGACCTGGCCGGTGTCTGCCGCACCGACATCGAGATCACCCAAGGCTACATGGATTTCCGGGGTGTGCTGGGGCACGAGTTTGTTGGCACCGTCCTCGAGTGCGAATCGCACTCCGAGCTCAAAGGCAAACGCGTCGTCGGCGAAATCAACATCGCCCCCGGCTGCGTCGACGACCTCGAGCGCCGCCACGCGCCGGGGCGCGCTGTCCTCGGCATCGCCGGAAAAGACGGCTGCTTCGCCGAGAAAACAACGTTGCCCGCGGAAAACCTGCACATCGTGCCCAACGAGGTCGACAACGTCTCCGCCGTGTTCATTGAGCCGCTCGCCGCCGCACTGGAGATTCTCGAGCAGGTTCACATTCGCCCCGGCGACTCCGCGGCCGTCGTCGGCGACGGTAAGCTCGGACTCCTCGTCGCGCGCGTCCTCGTCCTCACCGGCTGCGGCGTCACCCTCATCGGCAAGCACGAGCGCAAGCTGGCGATCGCCCGAGTCTACGGCGCCGAGACGCTGGCCATCGGGCAGGCGGCCGGACGCAAATTCGACATCGCCGTCGACTGCGCAGGCTCACCCTCCGGCCTGCAGACCGCGCTCTCACTGCTGCAGCCGATGGGCACGCTCATCCTCAAGACCACCACCGCCGTGGCACCCGACTTCCACACCGCGCAACTCGTGGTCGACGAGATCACCGTTGTCGGCTCGCGCTGCGGCCCCTTCCCGCCGGCACTCAGGCTGCTAGCCGAGGGGCTCGTCGACGTCAAACCGCTGATCGAAAAAACCTTTCCGCTCGACAAAGGAGTCGAAGCGCTCGAGCACGCCGCACGCCCCGG
>DATKUA010000211.1:0-2728 GCA_035530855.1 Acidobacteriota bacterium
GCCTCCTCCGATCTGACAAACATCCCGCTCGTCCGCCGTTGCGCCGGGCATCGCTTGCCGTTGCTGCTCTCCAGCGGCATGGGCACGGTCGCCGAGATCGAGAGAGCTCTCGCGGTCGCCGGAGATATGGGCTGCGACGAGATTGCTGTGCTGCACTGCATATCCCTCTACCCGACGCCTCCCGACAAGAGCGAACTACGCGCCATTCCCGCCTTGAAGGAGCGCTTCGGCATCCCGGTGGGCTTTTCCGACCACAGCCTCAGCCCGGCGTTGCCGGTCGCCGCAGTGGCTCTGGGCGCCCGCATCATCGAGAAGCATTTTACCCTCGACCGATCGCTGCCGGGGCCTGACCACGCCGTCGCGCTCGAGCCCGACCAGTTCAAGTTGATGGCCGACGGCTGTCGCGATGTGGCCGCGGCTCTCGGTTCAGGGAAAAAGCTCATCACCGAGGAACTAGACGAAGTGCGCAACGGTTCGCTACGCGGTCTCTACGCCGCCGCCGACATACCCGCTGGAACGGAACTCACCGTAGAAATGGTGGCCTTGTTGCGGCCCGCAGCAAAGCTCACAGCAGGCGATCTGCCCAGTGTGCTTGGTCGCATCGCCACGCAGAGCTTGAAGGAGGGCGATCCGATTTCCCCGGAGTCTCTCCGCGAGAAGGGGAAGTGATTTGGGCGAGCGGACTCTGTTGATTCGCGTCGACGGCGGCAGGCGCACCGGCCTCGGGCATATGATGCGTTGCCTGCAGCTTTGCCGCTCGCTTGACGATCACGGCGTCGACACGATGCTGCTGATGCGAGAACGCTCCGAGTTGCGGGGCATTCTTGCTTCCGAAACCCGGACCATCGTCGCCCTGCCACCCGATGCCGACGAGGAGAACGCCGTCGTCTTCGCCAAAGACATAATCAGCACGCTCGGCGGCGATGCTCTGCTGATCGATCTGCCGTGCAACCTGACGGAGGAGGAATACTCGGCATTTGCATCGACCGGCTTGCCGTTGGTGCTGCTCGATGACCACGGTCCTGCGGCCGGAAAGGCGGATGCCGTAATTAACGCCATCGCCCATTCTGATCACCTTGCAGCCACTCCGGGCAGCGACAGTATTTACATTGGTGCCGAATATATCATCATCGATCCGGCATTCGCCCGGACTGAAGCCGCCATCGGCCCCGCGGTCCAAAGGCTGCTGATCGCAATGGGCGGCAGCGATCCCTTCGGAATCACCCCGAGAGTTCTGCGAGCCTTGTTGCAGCTTCCAAATGAAATAGAGCTTAACGCTCTTCTCGGGCCGGCGTATGCCGACGCAGACGGGCTCCGTCGAGACATGGAGAAATCAGGCCGCGATGTAGTGCTCGCGCAGGTCGTAGAAAACATGCCTGAATACGTTGCCGGTTTTGATCTGGCGGTTCTCAGTTTCGGCATCACCGCTTACGGCGCCGCGGCCCTTGGGGTGCCGTCCATTCTTATCGGCCATGACGATCCCGGCGTTGCTGCGGCGAGAGCATTTTCCGAGCTCTACGGTTGCGCGGTCTCAGTGGGTCATCAGAAGGATCTCGATGGCGAGAGGCTGTTCGAGGAGGTGGGAAAGCTAATCGCCGACGGAGAGCGCCGCCTGGAAATGTCGCGGAAGGGCCGAGCCGCCGTCGACGGGCGCGGTCTGGAGCGCGTCACACGAATCATCCTGGATCTGGTCCGCTGAAGTCGGTGGCCGTTGTCTTTTTTCAGCACTCCGTGCGGATTACTCATCCCCAGCCAGATCGTCGTAGACTTTCTTCACCGCAGCCGTCGCCCTCAGCGTCAGGAACAGGTCCTCATCCGGACCGGGGCGCTTGCGCGCCGAGCGCCACAGCCCCGAACTCGCCTGCGCTTCGATCAACCACTTCACCAATTTGTTCACACCCGTGTCCTGCGGACCGACGCCGCACTTCAGCGCGATCCAGAGCACCTTCAGCGTGTCGAATCCCCACTGCGGTTCTGCAAGTTGTTCCCAGAGTTCCAAACCGGCCTTCCGGTAGCCGCCCACAGCGCGGAAGGCGTGGTCGAGCAGGAAGCTCGCCGCCCGGCGCGCAGCTTCACCGTCCCGGCGCTCCGGGTGGGTGCTGAGAGCGAGGGCGAAGTTAGCGGTGTGGAGCGGGTGGCTGGGCAATTGTTCTTCACCGCCGTGACGTCGTGCCTCGAGCGCCGGCAGCCAGCCGCCGTCGGGCCGTTGTTCCCGCTCCAGCAGGTCGAGGAAGCGCTTGATGCGTGGATCGGCGACGCCGAAATTCATCAGGGCCGCCACGGCGATTCCAGGCCAGTGGTCGGCACGGGAAGCCAGGGATTTATCTTCATCCGCAATCCGAGTGTTGTTCGGTGAGAGGAGTTGCAGATGGCCGTCATCTCGCGCGCGTGAAAGCAACAACTCGGCAGCTTCGTCGAGGAAATCGTTCTGGGAGTAATCCTCGTCAGGGCGCCAGCCATAGAGATGAAGCAGCGTGAGATTACGAGCGGTGGTAAGCAACGCCTTGTCGCGCGCGGCCGCCTCGCCCCAGCGGCGCATGTAGAAGCGGTCGCTGCCCCAGCTTCCGTCGTCGTGCCATCCGGCCAGCAGGTCCCGCCGCGGTTGGTAATCGCGGGAATCACGCTGCGCGTGACGCACCAGGAAGTCGTCGTCGCTGCGGTCCTCCAGTAGCTGCAGCGCCATCAGACGTACCGCACCCGGCGACTTGTAGCCGAACAGCTTCGGCCG
>DATKUA010000212.1:0-3875 GCA_035530855.1 Acidobacteriota bacterium
TGCCGTTGCGCCCGGTAGTCTGATCGATATCCGAAATCCGGGCGGCGCCCGGGGCGGAAAGAGCCAGGCAGACCAGAATCTGCACCACTCCCGCTACCGTTTTCATCTACTCTCCCTCTTCGCCAATAAATCAGTTACCACAACCCCTAAAAAGATAAATAAATCAGGAGGGTTAGTCAAATAACTGTGGCAAGAAATTTCCTGCTAGAATGGCGCTACAGCCTTTGATCGGATCCATTAATGAACCGGGAAAATCATGAGCCGTTTACGCCTGTTTTTCGCAAATCCGTATAAGTTCCGCACTCTGGCGGGCCGCCTTCTCGGCGCCGCCCGAAGAAGGCACGTTGCCAAAGAATTGCTCGGACTCGATCCCGGTTCACTGGCCGATCCGGCGCGCATCAGCACCGATCCGGCAGCCCATTTCCGCCGCCGCGAAAAGCCATTCTTCTACTTCAAACCTGATGAAATTCCCGGGATTGTCGCAGCCACGCCCCCCGGCGAGCGCGATAAAGTCCTCGCCTCGGCTGATGCCTACATGGCAGGCTCATTCAGCTTCCGCGGCAGCGAGCCGGTGAATTTCGCAGACGAAATCGACTGGAACCACAGCGACGGCGTCGACTCCGACTGGCGCCGCGATCTCAACCGGCTCGACTGGCTGGCCTTGATGCTGATGGCCGCGCACTACTCCGGCGACGGCGAGTATGCCTCCCGCGCGGCGAAGATCCTGAGCGACTGGCAGCGCAGCAATCCCCCCGGCTCGGAGCCGTGGCGCGATACCTTCGAGACCTCCCAGCGGATCAACACGCTGAGCTGGATTCTCTTTCTCGGCCGCGAGACGGATGCCTCCGCGGACGACGCGCTCAACTCCGCGGCAGTCCTACTCTACGCCCACGCGCGTTGGACGCAGCGCACGATCGAGTACAAGACGCCCAACAACCACCTGCTTGTCGAGGCGGTGCGGCTGGCGCAGGCCGGCATCCTCTACCCCGAGTTCGCGGAAGCGCGGCGAAAACGGGAGCATTGGCTGGGGCTGGTCGGGCGCGAGGTCGAGAGGCAGGTCTCGGCAGACGGCGTGCACATGGAAGGGTCGATCTTCTACCACAGCATCGTGCTGGAAGCGCTGCTCGAGCTGGTGGCCTTGGCCCGTCTGAACGATGTCGAGTTGCCTGAAATCATCCCCGAGCGCTGCAGGCTGATGCTGCGCTTCTTAAGGGCGGTGCGCAGGCCCGGCGGCGGCTTCCCGCAACTGGGAGACGGCGCGGCCGGCGACGTCTTCCTGCGCTACAACCTGATTGCCGCGGGCAAGAAACTGCTCGACGTGGGCAGCGCCGGCGGGGCGTGCAACGCCCGGACTATCTGGTTTCTGCGAGGAAAGCCGCCCCGCACATCGGACAAGAAATCGCCGCAGCGCACCGGCATCTGGCGCCACGGCGGCTATGCCGTCCTCTCCCGCAGGCAGGGCGACGGCGGCAGCCATCTCGTGTTCGACTGCGGCCCCTTCGGCATGCCCGCCGCTCCCGGGCACGGCCACGCCGACTGCCTCAGCCTCGAACTCTGGCTCGACGGCCTGCCGTTGATCGTCGACTCGGGCACCTACACCTACTCCGACGAGCGCCTGCGCAACGCCTTCCGCGGCACGCGGGCGCACAACACGATCGTCGTCGACGGCGAAGACCAGACACCCGTCTCGGGCATCTTCGATGCCGGCAGGCACGCGCGCTGCCGCATTCATCACGCGGTGCTGGACGGGCGGTTGCGGTTGGTCGACGCCTCCCACGACGGCTACAGGCGCCTGCGCGGCGGCGTGATTCACCGCAGGGCCGTCATCGGCCTCGGCGGCGACGGCTGGCTGGTGGTCGACAGGCTGAGCGGCAAGGGACGCCACGGCGCGGAGTTGCTCTGGCACCTGCACCCCGCACTCTCGCTGGAATTATGCGGCGACGAGGCTATCGCGCGGCACGGGCACCAGCCTGCGCTGGATATCCGCTGGCACGCGGACGTCAGGCTCGAGGCCTCGATCCACCACGGCGAGGAGGATCCGCCGCTCGGCTGGGTCTCATTCGACGCGGGAGTGAAGCAGGCGGCCGATGTCCTCTGCCTCTCCAGCGACTTCACTCCCCCCGCACAGATCCTCACCTTGCTGAGCAGGGCCGCGAGTCCCAGCCGGTTGGAGCGGTTCGAATCGCGGCAGGCAGGCGGAGGCACGGCGATCACTTGCGAGCTGGCCGGGGCGTTGTACACCGTCCTGCTCTCGCAGCGCGGCGCCCTGCGTTTTGCCGGTTGGTATTCCGACGCGGCGGTCGCAGCGGTCCGCCAAGCGGACGGCGAGCTCTCATTCCTGCTCGCGGGTGGCAAGGGGCTGGAGTATCACGGCCAGACCATGATCTCGCTGCCGCGGGTGTCTTCGGGGCTCTCGTGCGAGCTGGAGGGCGGAACACTGAATATCACCGGCGACTGCCACCTGCCGTTGCGCACAGGGCTGGAGGGTTTCGACGCAGTGCGCATCAACGGCGAGGCAGCCACCATTGCGCGGAAAGATGGGATCTCCGTGATCGGAAAATGAGAATACCGGCTAACGGATTCCTGACAGTAATCATGACCATTGCCCTGGCCACCCAGGCTTCCCTTGCGGCGGGCGGTGATGAAATCCCGCAGTATGCGGAGATCAAAGCACGGCTGGCCTCCGGCTGGAACACCTGGAACACACGCAGCGTGACCTCCCATGTCTTGCTGCCCGAGTGCCTCTCGGTCAACCTCGCTTTCAAGCAGGTCTACTGGCTCGACGGCAAGTACCTGCGCGAACCGCTTATCGGGCGGTGGGATGAGGGCGCCGAGCAAATCCGCCCGGGCCCGCACGCCCTCGACGGCTCCTACACCGAGCTGGAGATCCGCTGGGAACAACTCGCTGCCCGCGTGCAAACGGCCCGCGACGGAAATGACCTCGTCATCCTCGTCACGCCTCTGGAGAAGGCTGATCTGCCGGTGAGAATGGTGATCGAAGCGGGGATACTCTGGAACCGTCCCGGGAAGTTATCGCTGGAGGGCGGTGTTCTCATCGCCGGGCTCCCGGGCCGCAGCATCGCGGTTCACTGCACAGCCCAAGCGCTCGACGATCCCTTCGTCCCGTCGCTCACGCCCCACCTTGTCGTGCCCCTCGACGGACCCGTCGGCATCTCCACCGGCACTCGTCGTTCCCCGGCGGAAATCGAGTCGATCATCACCGCGAGGAAGGTGGAGTTATACGAGCGGGCCGCGGAGTACGGCGGACTCTCCGAGGCGTGGCTGGCGATCCAGTCGGCCCTGGCCTGGAACACGATCTACGATCCGCAGAACGAGCGGGTGCTGACCACCGTGGGCAGGCTGTGGAACGAGGAGCGCGGCGGCTGGTGCCTGTTCGGCTGGGACAACTTCATGCTCTCCTACATGCTCTCGCTCTTCAGCCGCGACCTGGCACTGGCCAACGTCATCGAGCACGTCCGCGGGCGCACCGAGGAGGGCTTCATCCCCAACGACAACCAGGCCAACGGGCGCAAGTCGTGGGACCGCTCGCAGCCGCCTGTCGGCGCAATCATGGTGCGCGAGGTTTACCGGCGCTTCCCCGAACGCTGGTTTCTCGAGGAGGTCTTCGACGGCCTCCTGGAGTGGAACCGCTGGTGGCCGCGGCGGCGGCTCAACGACGGCCTCCTGTCCTACGGCTCGCACCCCGCGAAGAATCCCTTCAACGAGCCGCGCGTGCACACCGCCGTCACGGCGCTCTACGAGTCGGGGATGGACGACTCGCCGATGTACGACGGCGTCCCCTTCAACCCCGAAAAGAATGTGATCGAGTTGCAGGATGTCGGCCTCAACAGCCTCTACATCGCCGACTGCCGGGC
>DATKUA010000213.1:0-2674 GCA_035530855.1 Acidobacteriota bacterium
TGCCGTTGCCCGGCGGCGATATCCGCACAACCGCGCAGGTGCCGCCCTATCCTCTGGCACTGCGCCGCCAGCTCGCCCGCCGCCTCTTCCGCGCCGACCTGCCCGAGGATGATCTCCTCGCCCTGGCCGCCTACAACCGCCTGCTGCAACGGCCGCAGGAGAAGGCCCTGTTCCGCCGCTTCCTCGATATCCACGAGGTGGAAACGCAACGCCTCAAGGCGCTCTTCACATCCCAGGAGCAACGGCGCCGGGAATCGGACCGCTTCAGCGGAAAGATCGAGGACGCCGCCCTGCGGCAGTGGATCGCCGACCACTTCGGCTCCGCTTACCTCTGGAGCGTCAAATCGCTCGAGAAGATGGGTGTCTGCCCCTTCGACTTCTTCCTCTCCTATTGCCTGGGCCTGGAGGAATTCCATCTGCCCGAAGAGGAGCCGCCGGCGCTGGACGAGGGCGCCCTCCTGCACGCCATTGCGCGGGAGTTTGTCGAGGGCCGGAGCTACCCGATCGGCGATCCGGAGCCGGCCCGGCGGGCGATGGATTCGCTGGTCGAGAAGCACCTGCGCGGCTTCAACCCCCTGCCGCCCGCCGAGCAATCCCTGCCGTTGCAGATCATGCGCGCCCGCATCTCCACGCTGATGAGACGCTTCGTCGACTTCGAGGCGGGCCTGCACGATCGCAAGCCCCTGCATCTTGAGTACGGTTTCGGGACCCGCGACGAGCCCCTGGCGCTCTCGTTCGACAGGGAGAAGATCGCGCTGAGGGGGCGCTTTGACAGGATAGACGCCCTCGACGATCACGCCGCCGGTTACAAGGTCATCGACTACAAGCGCGGCAGTTCGATCACCTCGTTCGCGCCAAGCCTCAACGGCCACAGCCTGCAGATGCCCATCTACATCCTCGCCGCAGCTCACGTGCTCGGCGCGCCTCTGGGAGATTTCAAGGGAGGCTTTTACAGCTTCCGCTCCGGCGAATTCAAGGAGATCGAACCTCACGCCTCTTCCAATTTTTACGACTGGCCCTTCTTCTTCGGCCTCGTCGAAGAACCGAATCGGAAATGCAAGGCTTACCAGGAAATTGAACCAAAACGATTGACCGAAATTGTCCAGGAACTGGTCTCGCAGGCGCGGCAGGGCTACTTCCCCGTCGAGGGCCGCAACAAAGCCAAGGTGCCCGATCTCGCCAACCTCGTCGGCCGCTGGCTCGAAGTGCCGCCCGAATTCGAGGGAGGTGCCGCCGAATGAGCCCTCTGTTCGAGTGGAAGCCCGACCAGCTCGCGGCCCTGAAGGCCGGAGGGGACCTGGTGCTGACCGCCTCGGCGGGCACCGGCAAGACGACGATCCTCGTCGCCAAGTACATCCGTGAGCTGTTCAAGATCATCCGCGACACGCCGCAGGAGGAGCTCGAGCGCCCGGGCGGCTCGCCGCTCAACCGCATGGCGGCGATCACCTTCACCGAGCTCGCCGCGGCGCAGTTGAAGCAGGAAATCCGCCTCAAGCTCTCAGCCGTGATGTTCGGTGACGACCGGGAGATCGAGCAGGTTTTTCCCGGCGAGCGCGAGGTGGGCGTCCTCCAGGACTTCCGGCGGGATTACATCGCCTCGCTGATCCGCGAGCTCGACGCCTGCTACATCGGCACCATCCACAGCTTCTGCGGGCGCATCCTGCGCGAGAATTTCATCGAGGCCGGCCTCAGCCCCGCCTTCGGCATCCTGGCCGAAGAGACCTCCGGCCGCGCCGACGAGTTGCAGCTCGAGGCGGCCAACGAGGCTCTCCAAGCGGCACTGGCAGCGGATGAGTACCTTCGCGCCCTGGCGGCCCGCATCGGCTACTCCACGCTGCGCAGCGAATTGATTTACCTCGCCGATCGGCTCCGCACCGACGGCTACAGCCGCATCGACGCCGATTCGTTCTGCGCGGAGCAGCGCGGCAGGTGGATCGACGAGGGCGGCAAAGCCCTGGCCTGCGCCGGCGATCTTCTCCGGAGAATGTCGGCGGAGTTGATCGGTTTGCCAAGTTCGAGTCTGACCGAGAAAAACAGGCAGAAAGCGGACGTGTTGGGCGACCTTCTTTTGACAGCGGTGCCTCTGACCGAGAGCGTGGATTCATTGCTGTCCAGCGAGGCCGGCAACGTACTCGCCGCACTGCGGACAATGCATCTGCTGACGGGAAAGGCGCCGGCAAATGTGAATGAGCTGCAAAAAACCTACCAGGCCTTGTACGACAACGGGGTTCCCGGCGACTGCCCGCCGTTGAAGAGCGTGGCCGGCATCGGCGGCGACGAGCCGAACATCCGCTCGCTGCTGGCGGCTGTGCGCCTCTACACCGAGGCCTACGATCGCCGGAAGGATGCTCTCGATCTGCTCGACTTCAACGACCTGCTGCTGCGCGCGCGCGATCTCCTGCGCGACAATCCCTCTGTCAGGGAGCGCTATCACCGCCAGTTCAGCCACATCT
Source organism: Acidobacteriota bacterium (assembly GCA_035530855.1). Lineage (GTDB taxonomy): Bacteria > Acidobacteriota > DATKUA01 > DATKUA01 > DATKUA01 > DATKUA01. The sequence goes on from DATKUA010000213.1 coordinate 2,454, forward strand.
TCGTCGACGAGTTCCAGGACGTCGATCCCCTGCAGCACGAAATCATCGGCCTGCTGCACCAGCCGGGTCCAGGGCGGGCGCTGGTGGTCGTCGGCGACGGCAAGCAGAGCATCTACCGCTTCCGCGGGGCCGACGTCACCAGCTTCGTCGACATCGCTGAGAAGGTCTCCGCTGAGGGCGGCCGACAACTGCCCCTGGAAACCAACTTCCGCAGCAACGCC
>DATKUA010000214.1:0-20701 GCA_035530855.1 Acidobacteriota bacterium
TCCGGTGGTTTCATCGGCGAGGAGGAGGAAATCGAACATGGGGACGAGCGGCGCCCCCTGTCCGCCGGCGGCGATGTCGGCTGAGCGGAAGTCGCTGACTACGGTGATGCCCGTCCGGTGAGCCAGCACTGCCGGTGAGCCGATCTGAAGCGTAGAGGCGACTTCGCGGCCAAGCGAAGAAGCGTGGCGGGGTAGATGGCGGACAGTCTGGCCGTGGCAGCCGATGACGTTGACATCTTCAAGGGCGTAGCCACCTAGCGGCAGGGACTCGACCGCTTCGGAGTAAAGCTGACCAAGTGCAACGTGGGCTCGGCATAGCTCCTCGGCAGATGTGCGGCCCGCAGCGATTACAGCGAGTTCGCGGCGCACGGTTTCCTCATACGGCACAAACAGCTTGCTGAGGGTGCGGACGGAGAACGGCTCGTCGGAGACCTCAACCAGGGCGGCATCTATGCCGTCGAGCGAGGTGCCGCTCATCAGGCCGATTGCGAGCCTAGATTCAGGTTTTGCGTTCACCGGGCACCACCTCTCGGCGCAGGGAGCGAAGCCGCTCATCAAGAATTGCGAGCCGCTCATCCGGATTGTCAACAGGCAGATGCCTTTTCAGAACGGTGGATTTCATCAGCTCGATCCTTGCGGTTGCCTCGTCCAGACGCACCTCTGAAACCACCTCCGTATCTCTCAGCCTTGGAAGGATATCGAACGATTTCTCTATCGCCATCTCGTTGCTGCATATCGGCAGCATGTCAGCGCCCGCATTGATGGCGGCGGCAAGCTTCTCCTCCCATGAATCGAAGATGCTCAGGGCGCCCATCTCGAGGTCGTCGGTGAGAGCCACACCCGCGAAACCGGTCTCGTCACGTAGGAGCCTGTAAGCTTCGGGTGAAAGCGACGCCGGCAAGCGGCCGCCGTCGATGGCCGAGTAGCGGCAGTGGGCGAGCATCACGGCCGGTGCAGTGGCGGCGAGACGAGCGAAAGGCGCGAGATCCGAGCGGCGCAATTCCTCGAGCCCGACGGTGACCGATGGCAGTTCGAAGTGGGAATCGACCCGGGCGCGTCCCAGCCCCGGGAAGTGTTTCAGGCAGCCGATGATGCTCTCGCTTTTCATGCCTTCGAGGAACGCGCCGGCGCGCTCGACCACCGCCTCGGGATCGCTTCCCCAGAGCCTGCCACGGAGGGCGTTGTCCATCGCGGGGATTTCGAGGTCGACGACAGGCGCAAGGTTCATGTTGATCCCGAGCGAGCGCAGCATGCCGGCGGTGATTTCGCCGAAACGGCGGACCAGAAGCAATCCGGTCCCCAGGCTGAAATCCTCAGGAGAGAGAGCGACCATGAGGATCGATCGCAGGCGGTCGACGCGGCCGCCTTCCTGGTCGATGGCGATCACCGGCGTGGTCTCGCAGAGATCGTAGACGCGCGCGCAGAGCTCGGCGACCTGGGATGCCGAGACGATGTTTCGTCCAAAGAGAATCACGCCGCCGGGCGAGTAGCGTCGCAGTAGCCGCTCCTCAAAGGGCAGTAATGTGGGACCTTGCAGGCCTATTAAAAGCAGCTGGTAAATCTTTTCCAACAGCAAGACCTTTGCTTTAAAACGAATTGGAAGGCAACTCTACTCGACTATCTTGATCGAAACGGTTCTCGAACTACCGAATAGCAGCTTCCCCTCGATTTTCGCACTCAATTTGATAACGATTTTGTAGTCGCCGGGTTCGATGTCCGGTGGTGCGGAAATTGTAACGCTGATACCGGCGGCCTCGCCGGGCGCAATTTCTTCGAAGCCGGCATCTGAGAACTCCACGGACCAGCGGTCCTCCGGCAGCTCGGCAGTCAATTCGATTTCGGTGAAGGCGTCAATCCCCACATTCACCAGGCTCAGATCCAAGCCGGCTCTGCCACCGGGACTCATCTCCAGGCTGAAATAGCTCTCGCCCGCAGAAATTACCAGCGCATTGGGGACGGCGACCTCCGCCGGCTGCTCCTCCCCGACCGGCTTGCGCATTGCCGCCGCGACCGCGGCCTCGTTCTTCCCCTGGTCGAATCCGAAGAGGAAACCCAGGTAGAACGCGGCTCCGACGATGACGAAAAACAAGATCCAGAGAAATCCCGTAAACTTCCTGGCCATGATTCTTCCCCCCTGCAAAGAAGGTCTCTGGATTTATAGCACCACGCCGTCTATTCGCTCAAGTGTCATTAAAGCCGGCAGCACCAGGAAACTATCTTGCGGCCGCGAGAAGGGCGCCCGCAGACAGCAGGCGCCCCAGCACTCAGACGATGGGAGGTTAGTCTATTGCTGCGGAATAATGCGGTAGGCCACACCTCCGTGGACTATCACTACCTTTTCGCCAAGGCCGAGCCAATCGGCCATGCGGCTGTCGAGCGAAAGCAGGTCGAAGTATGCGTCACTGTTGATTTCGAGCTCGATGATTTTCATGCCGGCTTCGAACTCGCTGTCGACCCAGAAGCCGTCGTCGTAGTTAAAGGTCTTTCCGGCCACGCGGCGTATCGGCAGTGCGCCGCCGGCTTCGGCACGCTCGCCCTCCTTCATCTTGCGCAGCTCCTGGCTGTAAGTCACGGCACGCTTGCCGCTGGCCTCGGCTGGGGCCTCAGCCATTACCATCTGCTCCTCGTCCTGATCCGCACGCCTGTCGGCGACCGGCCGGGGTCTGGTGTCGCCGGCCAAGAAACCGGGTTCGGTGACCAGGTAGGAGGTATAGGGGGTGACCAGGCCGTAAAGTTTGGCCAGGCGCACGACCTCCTGCTTGAGCTCTTCGTTCTCGCCGTGCAGGCGGATCTCATCGAGCAGGTAGCCGACCTTGCGCGTCGCCCAGAGGAGCGGGATGAAGCCGCCGTCGCCCGCCTCGCGTGTATCGATCGTGTAGCTGAAGGTTTTACTGCTGTCGCCGACCCTGCCGCTGAGGATGGCCTTCGCCGAGCCCGAGCCCTTGAGGCGGCCGAAGAGGATCAGTTGCGAGCCCTTGAAGAGGTCGGGCAGTTCGCGTGGGTAGATCTCGCTGATCTCGATGCCCTCGATCTTCAGCTTCAGATTGGTCAGCACCGGGAAAGTGATTTTCTCGAAGAACTGGCCGAGCTTGAGCTCCATCTCCTCGGCGGGCTTGACGTATTCGCTCGCGCCGCCGTGGTTGGCGCAGAGCGAGTCGAGCAGGTGAGTGTCGACATCGAAGCCGACTCCCCAGGTGAAGACGCGCACGCCGGCGGGGGCCCATTCCTTGGCCTTATTGATGATCACAGCGGGATCGCGCTCGACGTGAGTCGGCAGGCCGTCGGTAAGGAAGACGATGTATTTGGGCCTGTCGTTGCCGGAAGCCATCTGCAAGGCGGTATGCAGCGAGTCGTAGATATTTGTGGCGCCGGTGGCGCTGACTCCCTCGAGGAAGGCCACCGCGGCGTTGACGTTCTCACTCGTGGCCGGCAGCAGTTTTTCGCGGAAGTTGCGAATCTCGGTGGCGAAGGTGATCAGGCCGAAGCGGTCGCGGCTGCCAAGGGTTTTTAATCCGAATTTAAGAGCGCTAACCGCCTGGTCGATCTTGTCGTTGTCCTGCATGCTGCCGCTGGTGTCGAGCACGAAGATTACGTCCTTGGCCGCGGCCTGCCGCCTCTCGATGCCGGTGCGCGGGGCGATCAGCATCATGAAGTAGCCCTCGTCGATGCCGGGCTCGCGGTGGACGGCGAGGCTGAGGCCGAACTCCTTGTCGCTGAGCGTGTAGTAGAGCTGGAAATCGGATTCGGGGATGTAAGCACTCTGTTCGAGGCCGACGGTGGTGTGGCGCTCGTCCTTGCGGTTGACCTCCACCTTGTGCGTGGGCGAGTAGATGCCGGTGAGGGGTATGGAGGAGGAGATCTCGACCGCCATCGAGAAGCTCTCGATCGGCTTGAGATAGGTCTTGCCGCGGCCCTTGAGCGGGTAGGTGTAGTTGACCAGGCCGCTGTTGGCCTCGAGGGCTTCGGAATAGCTGAGCTGAATGCGCTTTTCGCCGTGAGCGTCGATCGGGAAAACGCTCGCCTTGAAGAGGTTATATTTGGTCAGCTCGAGCAGGGCGGGATCCTTCATCCTGCGGACGATGTCGCGGTAGATGCGCGCGGCCTCGGCGCTGTCGAGCAGCTCGCCCTTGACCTTCTTGCCGCCGATCCACATGGCGAATTCGCTGACTGTGGCGCCATGCGGCAGGGGGAAGATGTATGTGCCCTCGATCGGTCGGCCGTAGTCGTTGAAGAAGACTTGATCGACAGTTGTCACGGCGGCGCCGTCGCTGATCACGATATTGACCGTCTGGCTCTTGACGCGCGGCAGCGGGATCGGATGGGGCAGGTCGGGGCGCCGGTCGTCGGGAATGATTATGCCCTGCGCCGTCGCGATGGCGGCGCACAGGGCCAGGATAAGAGATGCAGCTACTATGGCTCTTCTCATTTCAAAACTCCTCGTCGCTGCCGGCCGCCGGTCGCCGAATCAGCGTGCCGGTTTTATTACGGCGACGAAACTATAGAAAACGGAAACGGAATCTTGTTCCCCGCGGGCTGGAATCAGGCGGGTGGAGAAAAGTCGGTCGGCGAGGTCTTCGATCAGGCGTGAGTTGCTGCGTTGCCCGATGACGCGCATGTAGATAATCGCGCCGTCTTTAGAGATGTGGGCTTCGACGAAGACCGGTGTTTCAGCCGTCCCGGGTGTGCTTCCCCGGCCGACAAACTCGAGTGTGTTAAAGCGCGGCGGCAGGAAAGCGGAGGGATCGGATAGGGGGTTGGCGTCACTGCCGGAAGGGGCTGAGCCGTCCAGCTCGAAAGGAGCGCCCCTCTCGGTAATGTAGGTGACGGTTTCGGAGACGTAAAACTGTTCCGCAGGGTCGCCCCCCTCGAGATCGAGAAGAGCATCGGGTTCCATCTGGTTTGCGGTGAAATGGGCACCGCTCCCCGTGGCCAGGGGTTCGGATTCAACGGCACGGGTCCGCACCGCTGCGCTGGGAGCGGCTTTGGCGACATCCCGCATCTCGCGGCGCCCCTCCGCCGGCGGCATCTCCTCGGCGGGTGCAGGCGCTTCCGCCAGCGCGGCAAAATCCTCGCCAGTACTGGTGTCCGCAGTCGCTCCGGTGCCGGATTCCGGCATGTCACTGCGGGCTTCATCTAGATCGGCCTCCGCTTCCGGCAAGGCCTCGGCGAATCGTTCGCCTCTCTTTTCTTCCGCTTTCTTTTTAGCCTGTTCGTCAGGCGAAACGGCCATTAGAGGCAGGACCTCGGCACCGCGCTGATCGACGGAGACGGATTGTTCTTTCGGCAGAGTTCCGAAGGTCATCAGCAGGCTCAGGCCCACGACGATCACAACCGCCGCTCCGGCATATGTGAGCATCGGCACCGGCGCCAATTTCGGCGTAAAGAATTCACCTAAGCGGCTGGCGAAGCCGGTCTTCTCGCTCGGCTTCAAGCGCGACATGAGTTTACGATGGAAGGTTTTGGGCGCCTCGAGCGGTTGAAGGCCGTTAAGCAGGCTGCTTGTCTTGCGCAGTCGCTCGTAGATCGCGGCAGCTTCGGGATCATCCCGGATCAGGCGTTGCGCAAGATCCAGTTCCCGCGGCGTAACCTCGCCGTCGATGTAAGCCGAAAGCAGCTCGAGTTTTTCCTCTCTTTCCATCACAAAAGATCTCTCATCATTTCCTGCAAGCTCACTCGGCCGCGTGCCAGCCTGCTCTTGACGGTCCCGATGTTGATGCCGAGCGTCACTGCAATTTCCTCGTAGCTGAGCCCTTCTATGTCGCGGAGGATGACTACCGCCTTCTGCTCGTCTGAGAGCCGCTCAAGCGATTCCATCAGGCGTTTTCTGATCTGCGCGCCGTGGACTTTTCTGTCAGGGCCGGGCGCCTCGTTCGGCAGCGATTCCGACATCGGCGGGAGGTTTTCGTTGAAGCCGGCGTCGATGCTCACCTGGCGATTCCCGCCGCGGCGCCGCAGCCACTTGATGCGGTTGAGCGCCATGTTCGAGGTGATGCGGTAAATCCAGGTCTTGAGAGTCGATGCCCTGCGAAAAGTGCTGAGCGAGCGGTAGACTTTTAGAAACACCTCCTGCGAGAGATCTTCGGCCTCCTGCATATTGCCGAGGAAGTTGTACGCAAGGTTGAACACCATGTTCTGATAGCGCCGAACCAGCTCCGCGAAAGAGCCCTGGACTCCGGCAAGGACCCTCTCGACAAGCTCCCGCTCCGCTTCGAGCTGGTCCTGTTTCTCTTCCGTTGTGGCCACTCCGGCGGACTCCCGGCGAGATTTGCACCAGTTTAGGCGCAACTTCCCGCCCGTGCAACAGGATGGCGCGTAGCGGTAGAAAGACTGCGGGTCGCCGTCAAGTTGCAGGGTGTGCCGGCGGCCAGAACAACCCTGTCCTCCGGCTCCTTTAGACAGCGTGCTTGCGAACCTGTTCCGGGCGACTTTTCAACCAAGTCGGTCGCTTGGACGATTCGGGCGCGGATGAGGACGCGCCGCCGGAACGGCCTCAAGACCATGTTGTCTTGCCGCGACCTCCCGGCTAGTATCAGGAGAGCGGAGGAGCTACAGATCTCGCCAAGCGATCGGGGGGAGACCTTTCAATTTGCCTCAATTAATCCTGCAGATCGGCCATGCCCTTCTTTCCATTGGGCAAGTCTTAGGGGAGGGCCGAATCGGGCAAAGAACCAAAGGAGTAGTGAACTTCAGTGAGCAAGACCGATGAGCGAAGCATTCTGATCAGAGGCGCGATGGCGGTAATCGGACGCTCAGTGGCGCAAAAGGACCTGTTAATCAAGGGCGAGCGGATCGCCGCGGTGGGTGATTTGTCCGATCTGGCGGCGGACGAAATCATCGATGCGGGCGGCTTGCTGGCTTTCCCCGGGGCGGTGGATACTCACGTCCATTTCAACGAGATTTTCAGCGGCACCAACAGCGTCCACGATTATTACTCGGGCACGCTGGCCGCGGCTTTCGGGGGCGTCACCAGCATCATCGATTTTTCCAACCAGATAGCGGGGGAGCCGTTGGCGCGGACGGTCGAGATCAAACACGAGGAAGCCCGCGGCAACGCGTTGATCGACTGGGGCGTTCACCCGGGGATAACCGATCCCACAGGGGCGATCATCGCTGAAATCCCCGCGGTGGTCGAACTGGGCGCGCCGACGATGAAATGCTACATGACCTACCGCGAGGAGGGTCTGATGACGGAGCCGGAGGAGATGCAGCGCGTGCTCGCGGCTCTGAGCGAGGCTGGCGGGATGCTGATGGTGTATGCCGAGGACAACGCGCTGATTGAGGAGAATGTTTCCCGATTACTCGACCAACGCCTGAGCGCGCCGCGATTCTACGCGCTCAGCAAAGCGCCCGAGGTTGAAAACAGCGCCGTCCGGAGGGCCATAGGCATGGTTCGCGAGACCGGCGGCAGGCTCTTTTTTGTTCATCTCTCGACGGTGGATGCTATGCAGATGGTCGCCGCGGCCAAAGAAGAGGGATTAGGTGTCCTGGCGGAGACATGCACACACTACCTCGTGTTTAGCGAGGAGGCCCTGGAGCGTGATGACGCCATCAGGTGGATTTGCTCGCCGCCTCTGCGCAGCCGCAGAGATGTCGAAGCGCTGTGGCACGGCCTCGGGAGCGGGGTCATCTCGATGGTAAGCTCCGACGACGCTGCATTTTCGCGCAGGGCTGAGGAGTGCCGCGGGGGGCGCTTCGAAAAGTGCCCCAACGGGATGGCCGGCGTTGAACCGCGTTTGCCGGTGCTCTACTCGGAGGGTGTCGCCAAGGGCAGGATCCCGCTGCCGATGTTCGTCGAGCTGGCGGCCGCGGCACCGGCGCGCCTGTTCGGGATGAAGGGCAAGGGCAGCCTGACTCCCGGATACGATGCCGATATAGTGCTGTTCGACCCGCACGCCCGTTGGCGGATGAGTCCGGAGACTTTGCATTCGGGTAATGACTTCAGCGTTTTTCACGGCCTGGAGATAACGGGCAAGGTCGAGAAGGTGTTTTCACGCGGCGAGCTGCTTGTCGACGGCGACGAGTGCGTGGCTGAACGCGGGAGGGGCAGGTATATCAAGCGGAAGCTTGCGCCCGCGCTTCATCGTGAGTGAGCCCGGATTCAATACACCGGGGCCGGCTTTCCGGTAAATCAGTAGTAATAATCGTCGTCTGTTTCGTCAGACGCCTCTTCCTCGATCCTGGTGATTTTCCACTGGCTTCCGGTCCGTTCGAGAGTCACATTCTGCGGCTCCTCCATCAGGTTGAGGTAAATCATGGCTGTGGCGCGGGTGCCCGAGCTCTCGATTTTCAGATCCCTGATCTCCCAGGTGAGTTGCCGCATGTACTCCTTGACCGCCTCGAACTGCTCAGGATCGTTACGAACGGCTTCCAGGTCGGTCATCTCGGTCAATGCCTGGCCCTGCAGCATCGCCCTCATTTTCTCGAGGTCGTAATTCCTGAAGGCGGTCAGGAAGTCATCCAGAAAGCTGCGGACCTGCCGCTCGGCATCTCCTCCGCCGGCGATTGGGGCGGTCGGATCGCTTTCACGTTCGCGGCCGAGGTCGTTTTGCGCCGTGCGTTCGGGAGAGCCGAGTCTGGCCACTCTCCAGTTGCCATTCACCAATTCGAGGTCGACATCCTGTTCAAACCGCTGGCCGCCTCTTTCGAGCACGATCCTGGCTTCCGCCTCGTCGCCGTCGATCTTGACATCCTCGATGCTGGCTCGTGCCCCGTCGTATGGACTCAGGTAGTCCCGCAGATCCCCTTCGCCATCCCGCTCCCCGATATTGTCGGCGAGGCGGCCCGTAACCAGGTCTTTGAGATCGCCGTAGTCGGCGTCGTCAGCGGCCTTGTAGAAATCTTTAAGAACATCCTCGACCGTCTCCGCCGCGTCGCCGCCCCTGGAGGCTCCTCCCTGGTTGAGGACGAAGACGAGCGCGACGCTGCCGGCGGCTAAAGCGGCGACGACGACCAGGACAACGATAAGCCAGATCCAGGCCGCTCCGCCGCCCTTAGACGCGGGGCTTGAGGCGGTGACCGGAGTGGAAATCGAAACCATCGGATCGAATCCCTCCGGGGCCCTCTGCATCCATTCGCTGTTATCGAAGTAAATCCAGAGCCCCGATTCGGGGCTGATGTTCCACCAGCATCCCTCCTTGTGTGGATCGGCGATGGCCGAGATTTCCAATTGCTTCTTGTACTCATTATCGCTGATCCGGCCGGCATCCCTCTCCGCGCGAAGTGCCCGATACTTATTCATCAAACCGATAAGCTTATCCTGCATTGCCACCCCCTGAAAAAGCTCTCAACTCCCGGAGGGCATTTCCTCTGCCGCGTTATCCGGAAAATCGTCGAGCTCGCCCTCTACCACGTTGAGCGTAAATTCTCCCCTGGCGTCCACGGTGAAGCCTCGCACGGCCACGTAATAAGTGCCTTCCTCGAGATAGCGGACCAGCAGGAAGTTGCTTCCCGGGCCGTCGTCGTCGTTCTCCTCGATCTCGGTGCAAGTCGAGTCGAGCAAGATTCCTATGGTGTCGGCTTCACCGGATGCATAAATGGAATATGGCGCCAAACCCGGCACCTCGAATTTGTAATATATTTTATCAGCCCCGGAGAGGGAACCGGCAATAGTGCCGCCAATTTCGACAGCGGCGGCGTTGGTGCATTCACCCTGCCTCAATTCACCTCGCTGTTCCCCCTGAGGCTGCTCCGCAGCCGCGCCTTCCGGCTCCTCCTCAACAGGCATGATGCCGGACCACTTCCATTCGCCGTCGACGAGGAGGAAGGTCAACTGCCATTTTACAGTCGATGATTCGCGCGTGACGCTGGCAACCACGATGCCCGCTTCCGGTGAGGGTTCGAACGGCTCCACTTTTTCGAATTCCCAGTTGAGAGTTCCCCAGCTGCTGCTCCATTGGGCCCGCTCTTCGGTGTTCTCGCCGAGCTGCTCTATGGTATTGAAGTAGCCGCTCAGGTCGCCCTCGATGTAGTTTGCCTCTGCGATGGCTCTTAGGGTTTCCGGATCGTCGTTCTTCATGGCTGTCAGCACGGCTTGCGCGGCCCGCCTGACAGCCTCCTCCGCTCGTTCGGAGCCCGCGGCTCTGAGTTTTCCCAGGCGGCTGATTTTCCAGATGCTTTCATCCAGCTCGAGTTCCAGATCCTGCTCGTATTGGCGATCACCCCGCTTCAGCGTGACCTTGGCCTCGGCGTCCTTGCCTTCGATATCGAGGTCGTCAAGCTCGTCGAACTCGATCCCCGTGTAGGGTCCCAGGAATTGCGCCAGAGAGCCTTCTTTCGCGGCGTCCTCGAATTCGTCTTCAAGTCTTCCATAGATGAAGTCCGCCAGGTCGTCGGCGTCCTGCTTGCCGAGCGATTCGTAGAATTCCTCCAGAGTGTCCTCTATCTCGCCTTTGACGCGCGGATCGATTCCTTGGGGTTGTCCGCAACCTGCGGCAGGCATCAGAGAAAACGCACCGGCAACACAGAGCAACAGCATGACAGGAGCGGCAAAGACGGGCTGAGGCGGCCGGATATTGCCGCCGGTCCTCTTCTCCGTTCGATTTGGGGAATATTTCATCTAGTCACCTGTCGCCGGAGTTTCACGGCATTCCGGGATTGCTGTGCAAGTAACCCTCAACGAAAACGCTTTGGCCAATATTAGACCTGTTTAACTTTGCGCGCAAAAGGGTGGAGAGATTTCAGAACCTGTATCCGCCGCCGTAAAAGATCTGCGCTCTTTTCTCATCAATCGGGTCGTCGTATCCGAGGGTGAGAAACAATCCCTGCCAGATGCGGAAATTTGTGGAGAGGCGGAGGTGGGGCCCGTCGTCGCGGCCGAAGTCGTATCCTTCGAAGATGAATTGCATGAAATCGGTATCCTTGCCGATTTCGAACGCTGCGCCTGTGGAGCCTTCGATAATTCCGAAGCGCAGTTGCCCGCCGAGGAACCTGCGCCCATAGGTGGCGGTAAAGGTGAATTGGTCGCCGAGATTGACTACCGGCTTTTCCGATAATTCATTCGGCTGGAGAACCGGCGGCTTGTTGCGGATCTGGTCGTTGATCAGCTCGAACACGAAGGAGTCGCGCTTGCTGATGTTGAGCAGGAGCCTGTAGTAGCTTTTGAAGTCTTCGCTGCGGCCGTAGTACTGCATCCGCAGGCCGTAACCGAAGGAGATCTGGGACGGCCTGTGGAAGACATCCTGGACGTCGGTTATCAGCGAGTCGGCGCGCTCCAGGACCTGTTCCGCCTTGTCGACCACCTCCGGATTGTTGATCAGCTGGCCGACGGCGCCTTCGCCCTTGTTGATCTTGTCGAGTATCGCCTGCAGCGTCTCCGCCGCCTTGTCGAGCTTGCCGATCAGCTCGCGCGTCTTGCCAATGCTCTGGTCGACGTCATCCTTGCGGCCGTCGACCAGCTTCTTCAGGTCGTTGCTGAGCGTCTGCATATTTTCGAGGATGGTCGGCAGCTTGTCGCGCATGGAGACCGAGAGTAGCTCGAGGGAGTCGACGGAGCGCTTTACCTGGAGTCGGTTTTCCCTGACGACCTCATCGAGCATCTCGGAGAAATCCAGCATGTTTGTCAGCGTCTGCTGGATGCGTTCCTTGCCGCCTTCGACGCCGAGGAAATCGCGGACGGAGCTGACGACTTCGGTAACGTCGTCACCGATATCGCCGATGACCGAAACAAGCTGGTCAATCGTGACCGGCTTGAGGCTTCCGATTCTGCCGGTGTCGCGCGCCATGCGCCCGCCGGGCTCCATCCCGGGTATGATTTCGACGATGGCTTGTCCCAACAGGCCGATGGAAGTTATGCGTGCGACCGAGCTTTCGGGGAAGTCGACGTAGTCGAAGATCAACATGTCCACCACCGCCTCTTGCCCCTCGAGCCGGATGTCGAAGACCTCTCCGATCTTCACGCCGCTGAGGACCACGTCGGCTCCTTTTATAAGGCCAACCACATTACTGAAGCCTGCCTTCAAGGGGTAGGTGTTCCTGGCCTCGCCGAAAAACGGCCATTCGCCTATGTTGATCAGAAAATAGGTGACTATCACCAGCCCGATAACCACGAAAATTCCAACTCTGAACTCGGAGCTCATCTGAATCCTCTAATCGGCAATCTTGATCGGCCCCTCGGAGCTTCCCGAGACAAACTGATGCACGAATGCGTTATCAGAATTCATGATCTCTTCCGGTGTGCCGGAGTCGATTATCTTGCCATCGTACAGCATGGCGATACGATCGGCAATCTTAACGGCGCTGGTCAAGTCATGCGTGATCGTAACGCTGGTGACGGCAAGCTTCTCGTTGAGTTCTTTGATCAGGGAGTTGATAACGTCCGCCATAATGGGATCGAGCCCGGTTGTCGGCTCGTCATAGAGCACAATCTTGGGCTCGTAAGCGAGGGCCCGGGCCAGTGCGACGCGCTTGCGCATGCCACCTGAGAGTTCGGAGGGTCGGAGGTCCTCGATCCCCGCGAGCCCGACCTCCCCGAGCCAGTGAGCCACGCGTTCGCTGATTTCCTTCCTCTTCATGTTGGTGTGCTCAGCCAGCGAGAAAGAGACGTTTTCGCAGACCGACATCGAGTCGAATAGGGCGCCCTCTTGAAACAGCATGCCGATGTTGCGGCGGACCTCGTTGATTTTGCGCTCCGGCAGATTGGTTATATCGATTCCATTGATAAGAACGCGCCCCTTGTCGGGTTTGATCAGGCCGATGATGTGCTTGAGCATCACTGACTTGCCCGAGCCGCTGCCGCCGATGACGACAACCGATTCTCCCTCGCGGACCTCCAGGTCGAGGCCCTTGAGCACGTCCTTGCCGCCGAAGAACTTGTGGATGCCCTCAAGCTTGATCATCAGGCCGTCGTTGTTTTCGTTCGCCATCGTATGCCCCAGTCCCCATCACAGCAGGCGGGTAAGAAAGAAATCGGATATCAGGACCGTCATCGACGAGACGACGACGCTCTTTGTCGTCGAAAGGCCGACGCCCTCCGCTCCACCCTTGGTTTTGAAGCCGTAATGGGTGCAGATGAGAGCGATGAAGAAGCCGAAGAAGGTAGCCTTCAGCAGGCCGCCGAAGATGTCGGAGGCGTAGAGCGCGTCCCATGTCGCGCTGATGTAGATCTGCGACGACATGCCCATCATGCTGGTGCTGACCAGGTAGCCGCCGAAGAGGCCGAAGGCATCGGCGAAGATGGTCAGCACCGGCAGCATCAAGGTGCCGGCGATGAGCCTGGGAACCGCGAGGTATTTGATCGGGTTGGTGGCCAACGTGCGCAGCGCTTCGATCTGCTCGGTGACCTTCATGCTGCCGATCTCGGCCGTCATCGCTGCTCCGGCGCGCCCGGCGACCATCAATGCGGTGATGACAGGCCCCATCTCCTTGGTGATCGCCAAGGCCACGACCGTCGGCGCCAGACCCGATGCGCCGAACCTTGAGAAGCCGGAAAAGCTGTGCAGTCCGAACACCATACCGACAAAGGTGGCGCTGACGACGACAACCGGCAGCGAGCGCAGCCCGATCTGCTCGCATTGCTTGAAGATGATGCGAAAGTGCCACGGCGGGATGAAGACCAGTGCGGTGGCCTTGAACCAGAGTGTAACCGCCATGCCGGCGTCCTCGAAGAAGTTGACCACGAGCCTGCCAACGGCGCTCAAGGAGTCACGGATCAATCTCATCGCGTCACTCCTCGGCCACCGGAGTGTAGTCCTGAAAGCGGGTGAAATCGCTGAAGAAGACGAGCTGGACGACCCCTACGGGTCCGTTGCGGTTCTTGGCGATTATCAGCTCGGCAAGCCCTGCGTTCTCGTCGGTGGGATTGTAGTATTCGTCGCGGTAGAGGAAGCAGACCAGGTCGGCGTCCTGTTCGATGTTGCCGCTTTCCCGCAGATCGGAGAGCATCGGCCGGTGGTCGCTGCGGTTTTCGGGTGCGCGGGAGAGCTGGCTGAGCAAAAGCACCGGTACCTTGAGCTCTTTGGCCATCGCCTTGAGGCCGTGAGTGATATGGCCGATCTCGAGGTTGCGGTTCTCGAGGCGCTGGCCGGAGGTCATCAGCTGGAGGTAATCGAAGACCAGCAGGTCAAGCCCGTGCTCCGCCTTGAGCCGCCTCGCCTTCGCGCGCGCTTCCATCAGGCCGAGTGCCGGTGTGTCGTCGATGAATACCTTGCTCTGCATGAAGGAATCGAGCTTGGGGGCCAAGCGCTTGAACTCGTCGTCGCTGATGCGGCCGGTGCGGACCCGCTGGCTGTTGACCCTCGATTCGGAGCAGATCATGCGTATGAAGAGCTGGTCTATGTCCATCTCGAGGCTGAAGATTCCGGCCGCCAGGTTGGAGCGTCCGACGTGTTGAGCCAGGTTGAGCGCTAAAGAAGTCTTCCCCATTCCCGGGCGCGAGGCGAGCACGATGAGGTCGCCCCCCTGCAGACCCGCTGTGATGTTGTCGAAGTCGAGGAATCCTGTGGGGACGCCGGTGATGCCGCTGCGAGCGTCGACCATTTTCGCGAGCTTTTCGAGCGTGGGGGCTGCGAGGGTGTCCACGCCCACGAAGCCGCTGCGGTAGCTTTTATCGGAGATGCCGAAAACAGTGCCCTGGGCGCGCTCGATGATGTTGCGGGTGTCGTCCTCAGCCAGGTAACATTCGTTGACGATTTTGATGCCGGCGTCGATCATCCTGCGCAGCAGTGACTTGTCTTTTACTATCCTGACGTAATGCTCGATGTTGCTGTAGCGGGGCAGGCCATCGATCAGGCTGCTGAGGTAGGCCGCGCCGCCGACGCTCTCCAGGCTGCTGCCTTCGCGCGAAAGCTTCTCCTGCACGGTCACGAAATCGATAGCGCTTGCCGCGCTGCTTTCGCCGATAGCGACGAAAGCTCGATAGATTGCCCTGTGGCTCCCAAGGTAGAAGTCGTCGGGCTGAAGTACCTGCGCCGCCTGATTAAAGAGGCTGCCGTCGAGAAGTATCGCTCCCAAAACCGATTTCTCGGCTTCGATCTCGTGAGGCAACAGCCGTTCCGCAGTGGTGCTCATGAGGATCCCCGCCCCCCGTTTCCGCCTTTTGCGCGGGAAGTTAACAATTTTTCGACCACCGGCCCCTTTCATGGAGTAGATCGAAATTGTAACGGACCGCCGGGTGAGAGGCAAGACATCCGCGGGCGGCCGGTTTGCAAAACCGGCGGAGCGGGGGTGTGTGACGGATCTCTCGATTGGTGATAATCTGCAAGTATGAACTGGGCACATGTGGCAAATCATCTCTTGATCGTCAAGGATGCTTAATTTACTATTCCCAATTCAATGAGGATTTTTTACAGAAATAGAGCCGCCTCGCGGGAAGTAATACCATATGGCTAATTATTCAGGGTTTATAACTTCGAGACTGGATGTGGCATAAATGTTAAATCTTCTGACAAAGACGGTAATTGTAGTGCTTGCTGCTTTGGTGGGTTTTCTCTGGCCTCCATTGCAGCTCGGCGACGGGATAGGGCCTGTGGCCGGTGCAATTCTTGGCGCGGCGCTGGCTATCATGCTGGTGGCAGGAGCTGCCCTGATGGAGCGCGGCACACCTGGCATGCTGATAGGCGGAATCGCCGGTTTTGTGATCGCAGCCTGGCTGGCGACCATAATCAACTCGCTGATCTTCACCGGCATGGCCGCCGAGACCGCGGCATCCTGGGGCGGAGCGCGATACGTGGTGATCATCGCCTTCGCGCTCTCCGGCCTTGCTTTCGGCGTTCAACGCGGCCGTTGGCTGACGCCGATCAACATCAAGACCCTTTTCGCGGCGGAGCAGGAGCGGCGGCATTACAAGATCCTCGACACAAGCGTAATCATCGACGGCCGCATAGCTGACATCTGCGAGACCGGTTTTCTCGGCGGGACGCTGGTGGTGCCGAAATTTGTTTTGAAAGAACTGCAGCAGATCGCCGACTCCAGCCAGTCGCTCAAGCGCAACCGCGGCCGGCGTGGGCTGGAGATTCTGCACAAGATTCAGCAGAACTCGTCGGTCAGCGTGGTCATCTCGGAAAAGGACTTTCCGGAGGTTCCGGAGGTAGACCTGAAGCTGATCGAGATGGGGCGGCTGATGGGCGGCAAGATCGTCACCAACGATTTCAACCTCAACAAGGTGGCCCAACTGCGCGGCGTCGAAGTGCTCAATATCAATGAGCTGGCCAACGCCCTCAAGCCGGTGGTCCTGCCCGGCGAGCTGATGAGGGTCTTCATCCTCAAGGAAGGCAAGGAAGCCAACCAGGGCATCGGCTACCTCGACGACGGTACGATGATCGTCGTCGACAACGCGCAGCACCTGATCGGAAAAAATGTGGACCTCGTGGTCACTTCGGTGCTCCAGACTACAGCCGGCAAGATGATCTTCGGTCGGACCGAGGAAGACGGCACGCTGCCCGACATGCCGACTCAGGCGCGCAACGGCAACTCCCGCAGGCCTAACGGGAGGAGGTAAAACACCGCCTCCACCCAGTGCGCGCAGAACAAATTATAAATCGCCGTCCGCGCCCAATAGTGCCCTGCATAACCAGGCTGCAATGAACCATATTTATCGATTTTAAAAATACAAATGGTTGATTATTACGGATTTACAAAGGCTTTGTTTTAAGTTGACCTGGCTTTTTACGGGGCTTTAAAATAGAATTTTACGTTATCCTTATATCCGGTTGGTAATCAGGAGTAATCATGAAATCCCTTAATACGTTTTTACGGCCCATATCTATAGTCACAGCGCTCGCCATGGTTGTGGGACTGCTCGGGCTCGCCGCCTCGCTCTCGAAGGCCGGCGATGAGGACCAGAAGAAGGAGGGCTTCACAATTGAGTGGCGCGACGGCTTCCGGCTCTACAGCGCCGACGGAATGTTCAAACTCAGCTTCGGCGGGCGGGTGTTCCACGATTGGATGTGGGGCAACGCCGACGACGAGATCACCAGCGCTTTCGGAGAAATTGTGAGCGGCAACGAGTTTCGCACAGCCTGGCTCTATTTCTCCGGGGAGGTTTACAACAACGTCGAATTCATGGCGAGGTACTCCTTCTCGGGCGGCGATATAAAGGTCAAGGATCTCTACATCGGACTCACCAAGCTGCCGTTCGGCAAGCTGCGGATCGGACACTATAAAGAGCCGTTCAGCCTGGAGCAGCTTACCTCGAGCAAATACACGACTTTTATGGAGCGCAGCATAGCCGACCTCTTCGCCCCCGCCCGCAACACCGGCTTCAGCATTCTCGGCGCCAACAAGGCGCAGAACATCACCTGGGGTCTGGGTGTGTTCACCGAGGCTAATGATTACGGCGAGGCTAGGGCTCACGACGACACCTACAACATCAGCGGCCGCCTGACTTTCCTTCCGTGGAGCGACGGCAACGACCTTCTCCATCTCGGTGCCGGATATCATTACACGGGCGTCAATGAGGGCGGCTCTCTGCGTTACAGCCAGCGGCCGGAGGTGCACCTGACCTACCGTTTTGTCGACACCGGCAACTTTGCAGCCGACTCGGCAAACACTCTGGGTTTGGAGGCGTTGATTTTCCTGGGGCCCTTCTCGCTCCAGGGCGAGTACATGTACGACAGCATCAGCGCTCCCGACGCCGGCGATCCCACTTTCCAGGGCGGCTACTTATTCGGCAGCTATTTCCTCACGCCGGGCGACCACCGCAGCTACAGCAAGGCAGACGGAGCGATCGGCAGGGTGAAGCCGAAGAATCCCTGGATGGGTGACAACGGCACCGGCGCTGTGGAACTGGCCCTGCGCTACTCCTGGCTGGACCTCACCGATGCGGAGGTGTTCGGCGGCGAGCTGATGGACATCACGCTGGGCCTCAACTGGTACATCAACAACGTCACCCGCATGATGATCAACTACGTCTATGCCGACCGCGACGACATCGGCACGGCCAGCTTCTTCCAGACGCGGTTCCAGATAGATTTCTAGATAAACCGAAAGTACTCGGCCCCGGCTTCCCTGCATGAAAAGGAGGAAAGCCGGGGTTGTCATTTGTGTCGATGCCGTTCACCGTCTTCAGCAGGGATCTTCAAGGCCTGAGTTTTTCAATGATCTCGGCGCTGACCCAGTAGACGTCGCCGGCGCCGGTGGATTGAGAGTGAAAGAAGAGGTACTTGCCGTCCGGTGAGATAAAAGGGGCGGTTTCATTCGTGCCGGTATTGACCGGTGGGCCAAGATTAACCGCCTTTGACCAGGAGCCGTCCTCGCTACGGAAGCTGATATAGATGTCGAGGAGGCCGTACCCGTCCGGCCTGTCGAGGGCAGCGAAGAGGAGGTAGCTGTTATCGTAAGCGATGAAGGGGCAGGTCTCGTGATTCGCTGAATTAATGGCTTCGCCGGGATTCTCGGGTTTGGTGTAGCGGCCGTCGACCAGGCGGGAGATGTAGATGTCATCTCTCACCAGGCCCCCTGGTCTACTCAAGGCGAAATATAGGGTGCCGTCATCTGCGATCGAGATTTGCCAATGAAGGTGTTCGCCATTGACGGCCGGGCCCAGGGGTACCGGTTTCGACCAGCCTCCTCCGTCCCGCTCTACATACCAGATGTTCTCCCCCCCCTCCGGATCCCCTGCGAGCGGTCGGCTGGAGAGGAAGAAAAGCCTCCTACCGTCGCGCGAGAACATCGGCTCAGAGTCGTTTGCCAAGGCGAATTCCGCAAGGCGCGGCGGAGTCCAACGCCCGTTCTCAAGCCTCGAGAAGAGAATGCCTTTGCCGGTGGAACCCCAGTAAATCTCGTTAGAATCGGAAGAAATTGTTAGTGAAGCGTGTTCACTACGTTGTTCGCTGGAGACGATGCCCGGGGCGAAGATCTTCGGCTCCAGGCCGGGAGGTTCCTGGCCGAGGTAGGGGCCGGTGAGCTCCGGGAACCTTGTGTCATCAGCTTTATCCTGCGCTTGTGTTATGCAACTGCAGACAAGAGTCAGAATAAGAATCAACCAAATGCATCGCATGGTTACCTCCTCAAATTGATTTAAACGTCGCACGGTGTGGCCCGCATTGCCAACCGTCTTTTGCGATGGATCACTTTTCTTTGAGCTGCTTGAGGATTGTTTTGGCGTTTTCGTTTTCGGGATTCAGTTCGAGCGATTTCAGGTAGTATTCTTTCGCCAATTCTTCTTGGCCATTATTGAGGCAGGCCTCGGCGAGGCTGTCGTAGGCGTTCCAGGAGTCGGGCCAGGTTTCGACGACCAGCTTGAAGACGGCAAGCGCGTCATCGATTCTTTCTTCCCCGAGGAGTTTGTAGCCCAGGGAGTTGAATTCGCGTTCGAAGAGATAGAAATCGGCGTTGTTCCTGATCTCACTGAACCTGTTGATTGCGTCCTGGATACCTGATGAGCGCAGGGCGCTCTCGACCTCATCCGCAGCGGATGTGTTGAGTGTTTTCCAGACCGAGGCAATGAAGCGTGCGATATCATTTTGAATAATATCCGGGGCTTTTGTCCACGTGTACCAGTCTTTCACATATGGAAAGTCGTCGACGGAGAGGGCAGCGGTTGCCTGTTCGAGATTGAGGCCTTGCGCGTCGAGCGCGACCACTTTGTTGTGAAGATCCCGAATGAAATCCCGTTGAGCTCGAAGGCGTGCCGGTGTCCACACTTCCTGGGAGTTGGCCCGTAAAACGTATTTGATTTCGTGAGCTTCATCCAGCAGATAATCGAGCGTATTGAGCCAGCGGGGCACAAATGGGGCATGCGTGTGCGGATCGGAGAGCACATGGAGTCCATGGAACATATCGCCGAGAAATACCAGGCCTTCCTCGGGCACCCATGCGACGAGGTCGCCTGCGTTCGATGCTTCTCCGAAATAGATCAGTTGCAGAGTCATGTCGCCGAGATCGAGAGTAATTCGATCGTCGAAAGTAATCTGTGGAGGCACAACCCGATAACCCTTGTTCAGATCGTGAGCGATACGGTCGCACAGGACGATCCATCGGCGTTTAAATTCAGCATCTGCTGACTCGGCATCCATATCTTCCAGTTGTGCTTCCGTGGCCCGTGCACGCCCTTCGAACCATGCCGCGCGCCTGCGGAGGTAGCTTTGTCGTTGTTCGTTATTTTGGGAGAGGGATTCCCTGCATTTTTGGTGGGAAATGATTTGGGCTTGGGGGAAAGCCTCCGTGCCGCCGGAGGAGAGATCAAAGTCGTTCATCAAGACAAGGTAGGCAAAGTCGTCCCTGCCGAAGGCGGTCGCGATCCTGGATTTTGTTTCTCGTGCGATGGCCGGCGACCACATGGAGTCGATCACCACCAGACCCTTTTGTGTGGCGAGCGCGACGACCCTCGAGTTGCCCGTCATCGAAGAGATTGTGAGGACCTTTTCGCTGAGTCGGTCGACTTTGAGGGGCAGATTGTCCTGAGCGCCGGCCGGTGAGGGCATGACGAGATTGATCAAAATGATGGTCAGCCAGGCGCATCTGAGAACCATGGTATTACCTCCGATAATCAGTGTGTAACGGGGCGGGGGCGGATCGCTCTGCCGAAGTCAACACATTGCCGCCCCCGCCGCCCTTCAGGGAACCCGGCCCCCGTGCCACGGAAGGTTTGTGCGGGCTCCCATCTTTAAAGCACCCACGCGTAGCCGAGCTTGACGAAGAATGTGCGGTCGGCTTGGGTGAGGCCGTAATCCTGGTTGCCGAAGTAGTTGTCGCTGTAGCCGAGGAAGAGGACCGTGCGCGGGTTGATCTTGTAGGAGAAGAGTAGTTGGGTGAAGAAATCCTCGCT
>DATKUA010000215.1:0-5327 GCA_035530855.1 Acidobacteriota bacterium
GCCAAAGCCCACCCAGAAGACGGTTTCCACCCCACATGCGTGGCGCGGCGAAGCTCCAGGGGATAGAAGGCAATGACCCAAACACCCCGTTCCCGTGTGGCTTCGCCAATCATTTGCTGGATGCTGTGGAGGCTGGTCACGCCGCTTTCGCTACGGTTTGGCGAAGTCGTATCGGGCGAATCCGAAGGTGCCAACGGTGGTCTCCAGATGGACGCAAGCCATGCTGGCAGGGTGCTCCACCGGAGTCCAGGACGAAGCGGGAAAAACGTGGTAGGCGCGGCAGGACTCGAACCTGCGACCCTCTGCTTAGAAGGCAGATGCTCTATCCGGCTGAGCTACGGGCGCACATGGTCGGGGCGAGAGGATTTGAACCTCCGGCCCCCTGCTCCCAAAGCAGGTGCGCTACCAGGCTGCGCTACGCCCCGAATCGCCAGAATTGTATGTACCGCCAGGCAAGGGTGTCAAGCCGAGCCGGATACTTCCGCCGCGGCTACCCCTGATTCTGCTCTGGCTTCTCTCCCCACCGGCAGAGATCGTAGAGCGGACACTCGAGGCACTTCGGCTTCCGGGCCGTACAAATGGTGCGGCCGAACTCCAGCAGGTTCATGTGCAGGCTGTAGCTCTTGCCCGGCGGCACCATCGGTGCCATCAGCCTGTAGGTCTTGACCGCATCGGCCTTCTCAGGCACGAGGCCGAGGCGGCGGGCAATGCGGTGCACGTGGGTGTCGACGGGAAAGACGTCGCGCCCGCAGGCAAACATCATCACCACGGCCATCGTCTTGACGCCGATGCCCTTGACTTTCGTGAACAGCGCGAACGCTTCCTCGGTCGGCATCTCGTGCAGGAAATCGAGGTGGAGGCGGCCGAATTCGGCGTCAATCCAGCGCAGCATGGCGATCAACCGCTCGCTCTTCTGGTTGCCGAGTCCCGCGGGGCGGATGGCGTCGGCCACCGCCTCCTGCGGCGCCTCCATCACTTCGTGCCAGGTGGGGAAGCGCTGGCGCAGGCGGCCGTAGGCGAAGTCGCGGTTGTTGTCATTGGTGCTCTGGCTCAGCAGGGTCCTGACCAGGGCGTTGAGTGGGTCGCTCTCGCCTTTCCAGCGTGGTTCCCCCTGCGTTTCCTCGAGGATTCGGGTGAGCGCTGCGGTTCTCTCTAGTTTGCTTCTCTGGCTTTCTTTCACTTGCTGAAATCTATCTCCAATAGCCCCGCGGGATCGCAGACGACGTCGTTGATCCGCAGCATCCAGTGTAGATGCGGACCGGTGACGCGCCCCGTGTCGCCCGAGAGGCCGATGATGTCGCCTGCGCCGATCCGCTGCCCCTGCTTCACCCAGATCTCCGAGAGGTGGAGGTAGCCGGTGAAAACGCCGAGGCCGTGGTCGACAATTACCGTGTTGCCGCTGAAGAAAAGGTTGCCGACGAGCGCCACGCGCCCTGAGTTGCTGCAGTGCACGGTCGTGCCCTTGGGCGAGGCGATGTCGGAGCCGCGGTGGAACGAGCGTTCCTCGCCGTTGAAGAACCTGCGCACGCCGAACAGCGCGCTCCAACGCCCTTCCGACGGCTTGAAGAACGGCCCGGACCACAAACGCTCATTTACACTCGAGGCGTAGGCTTCGTTGAGCATTTTTGAATCGCGCTGCGCGCGTTCGAGATCCTCCTTGCTGAGCTCCACGAAGCGCGGATCGACTGTGAGCTCTTGCGTCGGGAATTCCGTCGCGCCGACGTTCACCGTCTGCACTACCAGCGACTCCGAGCCGTCGACGAGTCGCAGACGCGCCTTTATATCGTAGGGTCCCGGCTTCTGGTTGCGGTCGACCGCCACCAGCGCGACGAATCCCTCCCCTTCCGGGCTGAACCTTACCGTGCGGCCGAAAAGTTCACCCTCCGCCGAGACCGCCGGGGAGGGGGGCGTCAGCACCAGCAGCAGGGGATCGCCCTGGCGCGGTCCGCGGCTGCGCACCTCCAACCCCGGATCCGAGGCCAGGCCGAGTGCGAGCAGCACGCTTATCACTGTCAGCGAAAAAATCAACCTTCTCATAACATGGCAAGGTTAGCAGATGGGGCGGGAAAAGAAAGTCCCGGAAATCGTGATTTTTGCAGCGAACACGAATGCTGGCCTTTGCCCTGCAGCTAGGCAGCGCAGAACATACCTTTATATATGGTTATCCTGGAGGGGTTTTCCATGATCGTCCTGAAAAGATCTTTGCTGTTGCTCCCCGTCGCGACGGGACTCTGCCCGGCGCCCTCTGCCGCCGGGGTGACGAGCAGGCCAAAATCATCGCTCCACCTGCCGGCCGCCATCGGCTTCACCTGATGAAACTAAACGACGATCCCGCCCTCGACACTCTCATGCGCATCCAGAGCAGGACACCGATACGTAAAGCTCTCAGACAGGAACTTGGAAGAAACAGGGCGAAGCTACAATAGAGACCTGTGTATTGAGTAGAACCTGAATTATTGTACCAGCTCAGGGTGACTGCTACTCAACCAAGCCAATACTTCTTGCTTAAGACTCGACACTTCGTCAAATAGCTCTGACACCTCCACCTCCGATACCACCCCTACAGCATCGTATTCAGCCCTGTTGCGCATGCTGCGGCACTGGTCGAGGTAATCGGTGCGTTCTTTCTGAGACTCGCCAAGAAACTCGGGCAGGCAATTGATTGTCACGAAATGCGCTGGTGACCGTGTGGAGGTGCGAAAGCCACTTGCGCGAAGCACAATCTTGCATAACTGTAGCCCGGCGTTATAGGCAATATTGAACCGCCAATCCAAGCCCAGATCGACGTCGGAGCACTGAGCTATATCGCGCTCCACCACGTCAAGGATACTTCTTATCTCCTTGGCGGAAGCAGGTTCGCGTCTAAGATATCTCTTCCTGACAAATTCCTGAAAGCGTCTCATCATCACCTATGAGATATAGTTTATCTGCCTCGATTATTCGGCTCGCAAAATGATTACCGGTCAGTACCCTGTTGCGAAACTCTTCTTTTTGGTAAACCGATACGTTGACCTCCCGGCGCAATATCCCTTTTACCTTTGAAATTGCCCTCGATGCCGTTCGTGCAGAGAGGTCGCCAATGATCATTAAATCAATATCGCTGTCAATTCCGTCCGTCCCGGAAGCCACAGAACCGTAGATGAATGCTACTTCTATCTTCCCCTCTTGGTGCTCAAGGCTCTCTCGAAGCAGGTCGCCAAATCCCCTTGTCTTAAGGATTATACGCCGGATGTCATCGAAGATAGGTGAATCTCTATTTGCTTTGTAGGCCACCCGGTTGCCGTCTGTCCGGCTGTTGATCAATCCCAGCCTTTCCAGACGTTTCAGGTTCAGCTGAACAGACCTATGAGCCACTTCAACATTTTGTGCCAGCCTTCTTTGATGGTACTCCTCATCCGGGTGGAGCATAAATATTACCAGAAGGTCGGTTAAAACCCGGTTGGAAAACAACTCTTCTATGGCAGTCTTCTCCAAGGGCCGGTCTCCAGGCTAACAAATTTAGCCAATCGGCTAAAAAGTTTAGCCGATTCTGGCCGTAATGTCAAACAAGGAGGTCTAAAATCAGATGATGCGGCGACGATCTCAGTGCACGACGTGGTCGTCGCTGTCGTCGTCTTCCAGAAGGCGGCGCAGTTTCTCGGTGTCGATCACCCGCAGTTTCGGTTTGCGCCGCCGGCTGAGGAGAGCGCCGAACCATCGCCAGATCTTGTGCCGCTTGATGTAAAAGAAGCCGAAGACAAAGCCGCCGAGGTGGGCAACGTGTGAGATCTCGCCGCCCGGCCCGCCGAGCGAGGAGAAAAAGACGATCGCGCCGATGATCATCACGAAATACTTCGCCTTGATCGGAAAGAGTAAGCCCATGAGGATGACGCGCTCGGGGAAGAAGAGGCCGAAGGCAATGATGATGCCGTAGATCGCGCCCGAGGCGCCGATGGTCGGGATCCCCAGGCCCGGCTGGAGCATCGCCACCAGCAGCCCGGCGCCGATCCCGCAGAACAGGTAGTAGACGGCGAACTGGCGCGCGCCAAAGACCTTTTCGACGTCGCCGCCGAACATCCAGAGCGCCAGCATGTTGAACAGCACATGCATCGGCGAGGCGAGCGAGTGCAGGAACATGTAGGTGATTGGCATCCAGAGGGTCAGGTCTCCCCAGAATACCGCCGGCGTCATGCCGAGGTAGTAGACAATGTTGGCGACGACCTCCGTGCCGCCCTGCGAGCCGATCATCACCGGAATCACCGTGAACAGATAGATCGCGGCGTTGGCGATCAGCAGGGCCTTGACCACCGGCGTCAGCGGACCGCCGATTCTCACCTGCATCCTGCCCTGTCCCTGGGGCGTATACATCGATATCGCCTCTTAGTTACAATCCGCGGCACACGCAAAACCTCGACCGCCTACCGTGGTGTTCCACAGTATAGATGCAGCGATTTTCAAGTCAAGAAACGTGGCGGCGCGCTCAATTCCGGCCGGTGACACCTTTATATATAGGGGGGTCTCAGAAACCCCCTGGGCGGCCCCGCGAAAAAAAATAAAAAATTCACTCATCCCCTTGACATGCCCCAATCGCTGAAGTATTCTCCCGCTTCCTTGGATGCGGGAGCGCACTTCAAGTCCGGCAAAGGACGCTGTTGGCGGCGCGTTAACACCGCACGGTTCGAGAATGGCAGCCCATTCGCGTCACCGTCTTCCGCAGCCGGGTGACGGCGGATGGGTTTTGGTTTGACATGAGCAAAGCAAGCCGGTATAGTTTTTGCAACAACGTCATCAGGTGGAGTTTACCCTGCGGGCAGGCTGGCGTAGCTCAGTCGGTAGAGCAGCTGATTTGTAATCAGCCGGTCGGGGGTTCAAATCCCTCCGCCAGCTCCAGCGCTCCGGGGGGATGCCCGAGTGGACAAAGGGAGCAGACTGTAAATCTGTCGCCGCATGGCTACGAAGGTTCGAATCCTTCTCCCCCCACCATTCGAGCGGGAATAGCTCAGTTGGTAGAGCGTCAGCCTTCCAAGCTGAATGTCGCGGGTTCGAGCCCCGTTTCCCGCTCCAAGCCGAGCCCACGTAGCTCAGTCGGCAGAGCGCGTCCTTGGTAAGGACGAGGTCATCGGTTCAAATCCGATCGTGGGCTCCAGTATTAACGCAGCCGGCCCGGCGGACACAGGCTGAAGTAGTAATAAGGAAAACGGAGAATCAGGTATGGCCAAGGAAAAATTCGAGCGGACGAAGCCCCACTGCAACGTGGGCACGATCGGCCACGTTGACCACGGCAAGACGACGCTGACCGCAGCGATGACCAAGGTGCTGGCTGCGCGCGACAACAAGGTTTCCTACCG
>DATKUA010000216.1:0-10897 GCA_035530855.1 Acidobacteriota bacterium
CGGCGATCGAGTGCAGTCGCTTAAAGTTGGAGTAGTGGCGATCGACGCGCGCCTCCGCGTAATCGCGGGCGCTCCAGGTGCTGATCAGGAACTGCCAGTCGGAGCTCTCCAGCAGCAGCAGCTCACGCGCCATCTGCTCAACGATCTCGCGCGCAAGGCCCTCCCGGTCGCCCAACCGGAGGGCGGTTTCGACCATCGCCTTTTCGGCTTCGTAGATGTGGCGCCAGGTCCAGTCGTTCCAGTCGTTGAGCCAGATGTAATGGAAGCCGCCTTCGCCCCAAGATCCCTCCGGAATGTCGACCACGTGGTGCGGCGGAATGGCCTCCATCGCCGCCGATGCGGTGACCTGTTTGACGTCTGGATTGGAATCGAACTTGCGGATCACCGCTTCCAGCCAGCGCGGCCCCTCGAACCACCAGTGTCCGAACAGCTCGCCGTCGTAAGGGCTGCAGACAACTCCCGGAGTTCCGTCGGGGCCTTGGTTTTCGGAGAGCAGATCCGTCGCGAGCCGGACGAAGTGGTCGCTCTGCTCGTCGATGATGCCCTCGATTCTCTCCGGCTCGTAGACTTGCTTGTCGGCCAGATCGCTCTTGGCGCTGGTGACGCGCCAGTAGCGGTGGCCGCCCGGGAAGTGCTTCTTGTGGAAATCGAGGTAATGGCCGTTCCCGGGGTAACCGTGATCGCCGCTCCAGACCTGGAGGGTTGTGCGCGGATCGCGCGTGAAGACAGCTACCGGTTTATCACCACCGGTCGAGCTGGCGTAGTAGATTCCATAGGGTGTCTTGGTGGCGTCGAGCTCGCGCGGCGTGTATTCCTTCTCGAACTGTTTCCAGAGCTGCTGCAGGGCTTCGAAGCGTTCGAGGTAAACGCCGATCGCCTTGCCCCCCTGCAGCAGGTGGGTGTCGATGAAGAAGTACTTGATGCCGGCGTCGTGCAGGAATTCCTCAACTCCCGCGCGCAGAACCGGCTCGGTGTCGTCGCCATCGACCGGTGGGCGCCAGGCGTAGCGCGGGCGGTAGGCGCACTCGGGCAGCCAGATGCCCTTGGGATCGCGGCCGTAGTGGCGCCTGTAGCTCTCAACGCCGGTGTTAATCTGCGCGCGGACGCATTCGTCGAGACCGATCAACGGCAGATAGCCGTGGGTAGCGGCGCAGGTGATGATCTCGATGCAGCCGTCGTCCTGCAGCGCGCGCAGGCGGGCGATGAGGTCGCACCCAAAGCGGTCGTTGAACAGGCTCCTGATCTTCTCGTAGTAAGCCCTCCAGTTTTCCGCCAGGCTTCTTTTACGCTCGTTACCCATTCTGGAGAAGGAAGCCGCGTTCTCCGCGGCGGCCTCGATCTTCTGCTGCAGGTAAGAATCGAATCCCTGCTTGAAGCGCTCGTCGGCGAGCTGCTCGGTGAGCACCGGGGTCACGCCCACGGTGATGCCGGCCTTGATGCCCTCCGACTGCAGCCTTTCTAACATCTCGACCAGCGGTACGTAGGTCTCGGCGGCCGCCTCGTTGAGCCAGTCCATGCCGTGGGGCCACATGCCGTGGCCGATGACATAGGGCAGGTGGTTGTGCAATACGAGCGTGATGTATCCGTGGTTCATCAATACGTCCTCTCCTGTGCGCGGCGGCTCAGATGTCGACCTCTCTCAGGAACTTGGCTGCGTTCTCCGGCGGGACGGGGTTGATGTAAAACCCGGTGCCCCATTCGAAGCCGGCTGTTTTGGTGACCCGGGGAATGATCTCCAGGTGCCAATGCCAGTCATACTGAAGCGTTTCCCAATAGTTGGCTCTGCGCGGCTCGGTGTTGATGTTCGGCGCGGTGTGCAGCATGAAGTTGTAGGGCGGGTCGTCAAGAGCGACATTGAGCCGTGTCAGGGCTTCCTTCAGAGTATATGCCATGTGCTCGAGAAATTCGTCTCTGCTCTCGCCGAAGCGGTGCGCGTGGACGCGGGGCAAGACCATCATCTCGAAGGGGAAGCGCGAGGCGAAGGGGCAGTAGACGACGAAATGCTCGTTGGCCAGCACGATGCGTGAGCCGTCGGCAAGTTCCTGCTTCATCAAGTCGCAAAAAATGCAGCGCTCCTTGATGTGGTAGTAGGCTCTGGCCGATTCGAGCTCGAGAGCCACAATCTTGGGCGTGATCGGGGTGGCGATGATCTGGGTGTGCGGGTGCGCGAGCGAGGCGCCGGCCTCTGATCCGTGGTTCTTAAAAATCAGAATGTAGCGGAAACGCGTGTCCCGCATCAGATCGACGAGCCGCTCCCGATAGGTTTTGAGCACCAGCGCCAGGTGGTTCTCTTTCATCGTTGCAATGGTCTCGGTCAGCTCGGGCGTTTCGATCACCACCTCGTGCGCCCCCACGCCGTTCATCTTGTCGTAAAGCCCCACGCCCTCGCGATCGAGGTCGCCTTCGATCTTGAGAGCGGGGAACTTGTTTGAGACGACCCGTATCTTCCAGCCCGGCGTGTTCGGCTCGCTTCCTTTCTTCCGGATTGCGAAGACCTCGGGGGGGGTCTTGTCCTCGTTCCCGGGAGCGAAGGGGTCGAACGAGACTGATGTCACGCTTGCCTTCTCGTGAGTGAAATCCGTGGGTCTGCGGGCGCGGTCGGTGGCGATGATGATCCATCTGCGCTGGATCGGGTCGTGTCTCAGTTCTGGCATGTTGAAAACCTCAGTTAGTCCAGATATGAACCGGAATCCGGCTTTTCCGCCGAAAAGACGATCTTTATCTCCCGCACTGCGCCTGGATCAAGCGTGAGCCGCCAATGCGGCAAAATCACCGAGCTCTGATAGTTGAGCTCGAAACCGGTTTCCGATTGCGAGATCGTGTTGGACGGAAAATACCAGACATTCGCCGGTGAGTCCAGTTGCAGGCTCAACTTCATGCCCTTGCGGAGATCGAGTATCCCGAAATCCATGCATTCCTCGGCCATCCCGGAATCGTCGAGGCGGCAGTCGGGAATTTCCTTGTCCGAAGCAAAATAGCTTATCTTCTCGTCGCCGCCGCTGAGCATTGAGAAGTTAAATTCCGGCGCGAATAGAAAATCGATGCCCCCGGAGCCGTGGCATCCGAGCCTGTAAGCGATGGTAAGCTCTGATCCCGACAGGGAGACTGTCTTCTCGATGGTCAGCGGATTGATCCCTTCCTCGCTGTAGAGCGCTCCTTCGCGCTTCAGCACGGCGGTGCCCACGATAACCTTGGATTCGTAGGGCTGGTTGATGAAGTCTCCCAGCTCGCGGAAAGTCCGATCCATCATCTGCTCGAGCGTCGTGCCTACGGGCAGGCAGTGATCCAGGAGGGAGTAACGATTGTGCCAGTCGTAGCGGAGGGCTGCTTTGAGCTCCTTGTTCGCATCCCTGGCGATGTCGTGGATGCTCGGCGTGTCGCTCTCTTCAACCTGGGCCGTAATCGGAGCATCGAAAGCGGAGTGGTAGCCCTCGCGGCGGCTGGCCAGAGTGTCGAGCAGGTTGAAATCGAGGGGGCGATAGTCGAGTTCGTATAGTGCCCCGCCATACAGAGGCGCCACCAAAGCGGTGAGCTCCTGGGAGCGGAGGATCAGCTCCTTGCCGCCGTCCATATTGATGTCCGCCTCGGCAACCGCAGGCAGAAGGCCGTCGGTGAATTCCGCTTCGTCCGCCGCCTTCTCGGTGCGTATCAGGTGAACATAGACGGCGTGGCGTAGATGGGGTAGGTAGAGCCCTCCGAAAATGCCGTGCCAATATGCGCAGTTGCACTGGGCGCGGTAGAGATCCATTGTGGCTGACTCAAGGTGAGCCTCAGCTTCCTCGTCGCCTTCGGCGTCGTGCTCCGTCCAGAGGCGCTCAACGCGCGCGCTGAGCGCGAGCATGCGCTTGTGCATGTTGTTCGACTCGGGATATTTGCTGAGGAAGTTGCGCCAGATTCCGCCGCGCAAGAAAGGCCGGTAGCGCTCGAGTTGCTCGCTGTCTCTGAGCTGGTGGACGATTGAGGCGAATTCCTCGGCCTTTTCAGCGGGCAGGGTCCATTCGCTCATCGAGAAGTAGGAGGCGGTCGGCAGGTAGATAATGCCTCTCGGGGGCATCTCCGCGAGAATATCGGTCGGGGTGGCCGTCTCGAGCCAGTCGGAATTCTCTTCTAAGGACGCGAAGAAACGCCTGAGCCATCCGTCCTTGTAGCTGAGGTCGCGCGTCCCGGGCCAAACCCCGAATTTTTCGCCGTCGTCCATCATTACAACAACGCTTTTCCCGCCCTCATATGCTCGGCGGAGATATTCGATCGTCTTCTCCGGCGGCTGGAACGGAATCGAGAAGCGCAGCGCCTCACTGATCGGGAAGATGGCAAGTGGCAGACCGTCGTTTTCTGTGACGTAATAACCGTCGATTTCATCTTCGGTGATGCTGGCGCACTTGAAATGGAAATCATCGAGCACCACGTAGCGCAGCCCGGCTGAGACAAGCGAATCGACAACCTGCGGTTCCCAAACCCTCTCGGTCATCCAGGCGCCCTGCGGCCGTATGCCGAAGCGGTCAAGCAAGTAGTAATTCATCATCTCGAGCTGGCCGAGGCGGTCGCGGTCGGGTATGGCTGCAAGCACCGGCTCGAAGAAGCCGCTGCCGAGCAGTTCGAGTTGTCCGCGACCGCTGAGCGCGCCCACCAGGTCGAGAAACTCCGGCTTATGCTGCTCGATCCACTCGATCAACGAGCCGCTGAAGTGTGCGCTCATCCTGATGCCGGGAAATTCGTCCAGCAGCCTGAAGAACGGCTCATAGGCGCCCTCGAGTGCGTCCTTGAAGACGAAGTCGAAGTTCCCGACTGGCTGGTGGCAGTGGCTGCCGAAAAGAAATTTCAGTTTTTTCATAGTCTTAGGTGGTCAAACCGTCCACATTTGAGATTCTAGGTCGTCTCCGGAGGCGCGTAGTTCGATGAGGCGGCCGCGCGGATGACGCTCGAGTTCATTGTCTCCATCTGCCAGCGACAGATAGAAGGCTAAGGTGTCTCCGCCGTTGATCAACGGCTGGGGCAATGCCATCTCCAGAATGCTGTCGAAGCCGTGGAGCAATTCCGCTGCCTCCTCCTCGCCGTCCCGCTTGAAGCACGGCGGCTTGCCGGAGCCGAATTTGTAGCTTATTTCGGCAGTTACGGGGGCAGTGATATAGACCCGTAAGGTCTTGCCGTCAAGAGGTTTCTTGCGGAAAGGCTCCCGGCCGTCGATACGGAGGTAGAAATTGGCTTTGTCGAAGCCGAAATACAGCGTTTTCAACAAAGATGAAGTCTGGTGCTGCATACCGGCTCCGCCCAGCGTGCTATAACATCCGGCGTTGACCCATTCCGAATAGCTGCTTTCACGGCCGTCAAGCTTGGGGGTGATATGTCGCAAGGGCGGAGTGATCTCCGAATCCATTTTGAGCTGCATTATCGGTTTCAGCAGGTAGTTGGGCGGCTCGATGTCCAGGTCCCGGTAGACATTGGAGACATGTTCCCTGAAGAGGACGTCGAATTCGGCGGCGAAGGCGGTCGAGTGGTCGTCGCCGTACCACCAGAACCAGTCGGAGCCCTCGGCAACCAGCATCTCACGCCAGGCAAGCTCGAGATCGTTCCCGGCTGCGGTTTCGTCCAGCTTGTCACGCGCCGGCGCGAGCACCTCCCAGCCGCGGTTCTTCTCGGGGTGGCCGATCCAGGTGGTCAGCGTGCCGTAGATCCATGAGCCGGCTGTCACGCGGTCGAGCCGCCGTTTCTCGATATCTTCGCGCTCCAACGCTTCGCTCGGGGTGATTGTCTCCAGCCATTCCGTCGCTTGCAGACGGGAAAACAGCTCTTCGAAGAATTGGCGGCCGTTGTCGGGATAGGCGGCCCAGGCATTCTCCCCGTCGAGGATCACCGAGACCACCGGAACGCGCCCCTCTTCGCCGCTTTCCGCGACCGCCTTCAGGCGCTTGAGAAAATCGTCCACGGCTTTTTCCGCGGGCCAACTTTGGTAGACGAATGCCGGGAGGTCCGAAAGCTCCGTGTCGCGGAAGAAGAGAGCCAACTCGCCTGCGGGAGTGGTGAGCACGTGTGGCGTATACAATTCCCGCGGGTGCAGTTCGCCCGGTTCGCGCCCGAGGCTGTTCGCGAGGACTGTGCGGTCGCTGCCGGCCCATCGGAGTCCCGCTGCTGCGATCAGTTCGCAGGCCTGCATGCTGACGCTGCCCTCGGACGGCCAGATGCCCTGAGGGGGCTCGCCGAACAATTGGATGTAGCTCCGGATGCCCTCCTTTATCTGCCGGGCGGCGTCATCGGGCCGGCGGAAGGATGTCTCCGGAAGCTGAAGCCCTGGCACCGCCTCGCGGGCCGATTCCAGGTCGCACAGCAGGGGAAGAATCGGGTGGAAATAGGGGCTGGTGGTGACCTCGCCGGCCCCGGAATCCCGCAACCGCTTGTAAGGCTCGAGCACTTCTCCGAGGAATTTGCGCTGGGCGTCGAGCAGCGAGAGCTTCTCTGCCTCGGTGAAGTTGCGTGCTTTCTTCAATAGCGACGCCACCGCAGGTTGCTCGCGTAACAACCAGCCGCTCCAAGCGAGGTTAAAGAGGACCTGGAGGTCGCGAAATTCCGCCGGTCCGAAACGCTTGAGCGCCTTGTCGTCCACTTCACGCGACTGGTCGCCCTTGAGCATCAGCAGCTCTCTGAAGCGGGGAACAGGCTTGATCTGCCGGTGGTTGAGCTGAAAGAAGTTTGAGAGGATGAACCGCTTATCCTCCTCCAGCAGCTCATCGGCCGGCATGCGCGACATGCGCTCGAAATGATCGGTCGCCCCGGATGCGTAATCCTGGATCTGCTCAACCAGCGAGGGAACCAGGTTGTAAGTGATTTTGATCCCCTCGTATTTCTGCTGCAGCGAAGGGATGTCGGCATAATTCCGCAGGGCGTGCAGCCTGACCCAGGGAAGCATGTACTCGCCGGTCCGCAGATTCTTGTAAAACGGCTGGTGCATGTGGAGATAGATGATCAGATAGCAACGCTTGCTCATGTTGCCTCCCTGGTTGTCACGCTGATTATACCCTCCTCGCTCTTCTCTTCAATCCCGCCTTGCTGTGGGTGGTATACTTAGGCGGACAGGTTTCCAGGTAAGGTAACTATGGCGGAATGGATTATTATCGGTTCCTTACTGGCGCTTGCCGTAGTCATGCTGGCGGTTTTGATCTGGCTCAGATTCCGCAGCAGCGTTCCCACGGCTGATGAAGCTGGAGGTCAATCCGCTTCGCAATACGGTGTCGAATACGAGTGGACCACCGGCTCGTCACCTGCCTTCAAGATATTCCTTGTTCTTGTCTTCGGCGCAATTCTTGTCGGATCCGTCGTCTTTTTTTTCATCGATGAAGCCGACTTCATGGATCTGCTGAAGACCGGAGGTGCAGCGATCGCGATGGTGGTCGGATTGCTGGGAGGTTTATTCAAAAAAAAGACATACCAGATGACCGGCGAAGGCCTCTACGGATTCCGGCAAGGCGGTAAGGAGCGCACCAGGATGTTCGCCTGGCCGGAGCTGCTGTGGTTCAAGCCGGGGAACAGCGGTTTCAAGTATTACCTCAGACAAAACATCTCCCAAGAAATTTCCTCGGGCGGCGTAAGCCTTTCAGTCGGCAAGAGCATCTATTGCGGCAAACACGCGACGCTTGTCAACAGCATCATCATGGCCCGCGGGATTCCCACCAGTCCTCCAATGAAGTGACCCACTTTCGCTTGCGTTGGCGCCCTGATTTGATATTATTCGCTTATACCAATTTATGTCTAACCGGAGGCAAGCCATGCTCTTCGATAACCTTGATGCGCTTTACAAGGCATCATCCAATTACTTTTCCATCACCGAGAACGGCATCACTAATCTTCAGAAAGGAGCGTTCGTCGAGCGCTTCGTTGACGACCTCGCCTATAACGCCGTCTTCAATCCCGACCGCGACGTCGTCGACGCCTGCCGCTGGCTGATCTGGCACGCGGCGCACGAGTGCGGCGCCTGGGCGGCTTCGATCAACGACTTCTATTTCGCCCGGGGCAGGGGGGAGTACGCCGACCTGACGGTCCCCGCGGTCAACCTCCGCGGCCTGACCTACGACGCGGCGCAGGCGATGTTCAACGTCATCAACCGCGAGAACATCGGCGCTTTCATCTTCGAGATCGCCCGCAGCGAGATCGGCTACACCGCCCAGCGTCCCGCCGAGTACGTCACCAGCGTGCTGGCCGCGGCGATCAAGAGCGGCTACGAGGGCCCCGTCTGCCTGCAGGGCGATCATTTCCAGTTCAAGGCCAAGGCCTACCTCGAGGTCCCCGAGCAGGAGCTCAACAACATCAAGGCGTTGGTGCTGGAAGCGATGGAAGCCGGTTTCTACAACATCGACATCGACGCCTCCACGCTCGTCGATCTCGACTATGCGACACTGGAGGAGCAGCAGAAGCTCAATTACGAGCTGACGTCGAAGGTCACCGAATTCGTGCGCAGGCACGAGCCCGAGGGCGTGACGGTCAGCCTCGGCGGCGAAATCGGCGAGGTCGGCGGCAAGAACAGCACGGTCGAGGAGATGCAGGTCTTCATGTCAAAGCATCTGGAGACCCTGCGCAGGATGAATCCCGCGGCCACGGGCATCAGCAAGATCAGCGTGCAGACCGGCACCAGCCACGGCGGCGTCGTCCTGCCCGACGGCTCGATCGCGGAAGTGGCGATCGACTTCGACACGCTGGAGAAGATCTCCAAGGCGGCTGTCAGGGACTTCGGCATCGCGGGCGCGGTGCAGCACGGCGCCTCGACGCTGCCCAAGGAAGCCTTCGACAAGTTCGCAGAGACCCAGACCTGCGAAATCCACCTTGCCACCGGCTTCCAGAACATCATCTACGATCACGGCAACTTCCCGGCCGAGCTGAAAGGCGAGGTCTACGGGTGGATAAACGCCAACCTCGCGGGCGAGCGCAAGGAGGGGCAAACCGATGAGCAGTTCTACTACAAAACCCGCAAGAAAGGTTTCGGCCCCTTCAAACAGAAGATGTGGGATATGCCGAAGGCGATCAAAGAGCCGATCCTCAGGGATTTGGAGGGTGAGTTCGCGACGATCTTCGGCAAGCTGGAGATTTTCGGCAGCAGGGAACTGATGGTCAGTAAAACGAAGGAAGTCTTCGTGCCCAAGGCAAAGCCGCTCTGCATGCGCTGAACCTGACGGCGTAAAACGAACTGAAGCCGCCGGTAACAATACATTGCCGGCGGCTTTTCGCGTTCGTGCGGATTTCGTTATTTATCCCCGAAGCTGATGCCGAGGGCGCGGGCTACCTTCACCATCTCACCGTCAGGATTGACCAGCTTGCTGCCGGAGATCGCCTTTGCGATCGGGACCGAAGTGATCTTGTCGCCCTCGATGCTGGCCATGTGGCCGAACTTGCCCTGGGCGATAAGGTCCACGGCGGCGCAGCCCATGCGGCTGGCCAGCACGCGGTCGAAAGCGTTGGGGCTGCCGCCGCGCTGGAGATGTCCGAGGACGACCACGCGCGTCTCCAGCCCGATGAATTGTTCTATGCCCTCCCTGACGCGGTAGCCGATGCCGCCAAGGCGCGGCATGCCGAAGCGCTCGTCGCCCTCCTCGAGCAACGTCGAGTCCTCATCGCCCTTCATCTTCGCGCCTTCAGCAACGACGACGATCGAGAAGTCACGCCCTTTGGCGCGGCGCTCGTGGATCTTCTTGGCGACGTTGTCAAAGGAGAAGGGGATCTCCGGTATGAGGATGACATCGGCGCCGCCGGCGATGCCTGAATACAGCGCGATCCAGCCCGCTTCCCGGCCCATCACCTCGACGATCATCACGCGGTCGTGGCTCTCGGCGGTGCTGTGCAGCTTGTCGAGCGCCCAGGTGACGATGTCGACCGCGGTCTCGAAGCCGAAGGTGCGGTCGGTTGCCCGCAGGTCGTTGTCGATAGTCTTGGGCACTCCGACGACGGGGCAGTTGAGCTGGTGGAAGCGATGCGCGATGCGCATCGTGCCGTCGCCGCCGATCAGCATCAGCGCGTCAATCTTCATGTCGAGCATGCGCTGAATCACCAGCCCGGAGAGGTCGACGGCAACCAGCTTGCCCCCTCGCTCACTCGGGTAGGAGAAGGGGTTGCCGCGGTTGGAGGTGCCGAGCACTGTGCCCCCCTTGGCGAGGATGCCCTTGACGTTTTCCTCAGTGAGCTCGACATTACCCTCCCCGGTGATCAGCCCCTCGAAGCTCTCGCGGATGCCCAGTATGCGCCAGTCGTGCTCTCTCTTGATTTTGCGGACCGCCGCCCTGATGACCGTGTTCAATCCGGGAGCGTCACCGCCGCCAGTCGAGATCGCAATGGTCTTGATCTCAGATCTCTTGGATTTTGCCATTTACCCCTGTCCTTGTCGTAATTTATGAAGATATCCGCTCAATGCTATCACCGCGCGCCCGCGGCCTCAAGCGCGGTTGTTGGCCTCTTGCCCTCCGGGTTCTAAATTGATAGTGTGCGACACAAGCTAAACCGACAATTGAGCAACCTGGAGAAGCGGTAATGAGGACGAAGATAGCCATACTTACCGGCGGCGGCGACTGCGCAGGCCTCAACCCGGCGATCAAGTGGGTGACCAACACGGCGCTCGATCCCTTTGAGGAGGAGCGCCGGGGAGGGCGCTACGAGGTGATCGGTATCCGCGAGGGCTGGAAAGGCCTGGTGGAGTACGATCCCGACACTCCCGGGATGGATTCGCCCTGGATCGAGGAGCTTAGCGAAAAGAAAGTACGCAACTGGGACCGCGCCGGAGGCACGTGGCTGGGCTCTTCGCGGACCAATCCCTTCGATCCGAAGCAGGACCAATCGGAAAGGCTGCGGCGGAACATCGACGCGCTGGGCATCGACGTGATCGTAGCCATCGGCGGGGAGGACACGCTGGGCGTCGCCCACCGGC
>DATKUA010000217.1:0-5149 GCA_035530855.1 Acidobacteriota bacterium
CCGAGGGCGGGGTATAGTGGCTTCCGGAAGATTGTTGCAGATTGATTGTAGGGGCGCGCTTTATCGCGCCCGTTGCATTTTTCCCGCCGTCGGCGGGATCAGGGCGGACAGGGGAAAAAAGGAAGAAGAGCGGGGGCGCTAAAGCACCCCCCTACAGTGCCTTGCGAGAGCCAGCAGATTGATTGTAGGGGCGCGGATTTATCGCGCCCGTTGCATTTATCCCGCCGTCGGCGGGATCAGGGCGGCATCCGCCTGAGGCGGACAAGTTCAGGCCGCCCCTACGGTGTGTTGCGAGAGCCTGCCGAAAAAGGGTCAGGTGCCTTACGGAAGGTCAATGCAGATTGATTGTAGGGGCGCAGATTTATCGCGTCCGTTGCGGTTATCCCGCCTTTGGCGGGACAGGGCGGCATAAATCCGCCGCGGCGGAGACATCGTAGAATTTGCGGGAGATATTTCGCGCGGGGCGCGACCGGGGGCCATAAATGACCCCCCTACAAGGATATGCGAGAGCCAGCCGAAAAAGGGATCAGGTGCCTTCGCGCCAGCCGCTGAGGTAGCTGGCCTGCTCGTCGGAGAGGGTGTCGATCTCGTAGCCCATGGTTTTGAGCTTGAGGAGGGCGATCTGCCTGTCCATCTCCTCTGGCAGGACGTGAACCTTCGGCTCGAGCTTGCCTTTGTTGACGACGAGATATTCGGCGGCGAGGGCCTGGTTGGCGAAGCTCATGTCCATGACGCTGGCGGGGTGGCCCTCGGCGGCGGCGAGGTTGATCAGGCGGCCTTCGCCGAGGATGTTTATGTGCCTGCCGTTCTTTAGCTCGTGCTCGACGACGAAGCTGCGCAGTTTCCGCTTGGCGACGGTCATTTCCTCGAGGGCGACCAGGTCGAGCTCGACGTTGAAGTGGCCGGCGTTGGCGAGGATGGCGTGGTTCTTCATCACCTCGAAGTGCTCGCCGCGGATGACGCTTTTGTTGCCGGCGACGGTGACGAAG
This sequence comes from Acidobacteriota bacterium, assembly GCA_035530855.1. Classification (GTDB taxonomy): domain Bacteria; phylum Acidobacteriota; class DATKUA01; order DATKUA01; family DATKUA01; genus DATKUA01. The sequence goes on from DATKUA010000217.1 coordinate 990, forward strand.
ATTTCACCGACCTTCGCCGCCTCGTCGATCGGCATGACGTCGAAGCCGTCCATGACCGCTTCCAGGGCCTTGATCGGGTCGACCTCGACGACGATGACGTGCGCGTTGAGCCCCTTGGCTGTGTGTGCCAGGCCGCGGCCGCACCAGCCGTAGCCGCAGACGACGAAGCGCTTGCCGGCGAGCAGTATGTTGGTGGCCCTGATGATGCCGTCGAGCGCGCTCTGGCCGGTGCCGTAACGGTTGTCGAAGAAGTGCTTGGTCTGGGAGTCGTTGACGGCGATCACGGGAAACTTGAGCACGCCCTCGCGCTCCATGCTCTTGAGGCGGACGACGCCGGTGGTGGTCTCCTCCGTGCTGCCGATGATGTTTTCGATCAGGTCTTTGCGGTCGCTGAGCAGGGTGGTGACCAGGTCGGCGCCGTCGTCCATGGTGATGTGCGGCTCGTGGTCGAGCGCGGCCGCGATGTGCTTGTAGTAGGTGTCGTTGTCCTCGCCCTTGATCGCGAAGACGGGAATCTTGTGCTCGCGGACGAGGTTGGCTGCGACGTCATCCTGGGTGCTGAGAGGATTGGAGGCGCAGAGAACGGGGTTGGCGCCGCCGCGCTTGAGCGCGAGCATCAGGTTCGCCGTCTCGGCGGTGACGTGCAGGCAGGTGGCGATCCTGATCCCCTCGAGCGGTCGGGAGGCGGAGAAGCGCTCGGCGACGGAGGCGATCACGGGCATGTTCTTGGCGGCCCACTCAATTCGCAGCCTGCCCATGCCGCTCAGGCTCAGGTCCTTTACGTCGTACCTCATCGCGCCCCCCCAGGCTATTTCTATTATCTGCTTATATTTTACACGCTGTACGCAAATCGTCCACTTTGTCGGTTTTCTCCCAGGTGAACTCTTCGAGCGCGCGGCCGAAGTGACCGTAGGCGGCGGTCTTGAGGAAGATCGGGCGCCGGAGGTTGAGGTGCTCGATCATCTCATTGGGCCTGAGCGGGAAGACCTCGCGGATGGCGCGGCGCAGGGTGTCGTCGTCGACCTCGGCGCGGCCGCGGGTCTCGACCCAGACGGAGACGGGATCGGCGACGCCGATGGCGTAGGCGAGCTGCACCTCGACGCGCTGCGCGAGCCCGGCTGCGACGATGTTCTTGGCGATGTAGCGGGCCATGTAGGTGGCGCTGCGGTCGACCTTGCTGGGATCCTTACCGCTGAAGGCTCCGCCGCCGTGGCGACCCCAGCCGCCGTAGGTGTCGACGATCGTCTTGCGGCCGGTGAGCCCGCAATCACCCATCGGCCCGCCGATGACGAAGCGGCCGGTGGGGTTGATGTGGCGCACGGTCTTGGCGTCGAGCAATTCCTCGGGGATCACCGGCAGGATCACGTGCTTCTCGATGTCGGCCCGGATCTGCTCATTGCTGACTTCTTCGGAGTGCTGCGTGGCGATGACCACCGAGTCGACGCGCGCCGGTTTGAGCTCGTCGTATTCGATGCTGACCTGGCTCTTGCCGTCGGGCCGGATCCAGTTGAGCACGCCCTGCTTGCGGATTTCCGCCATCCGCAGAACCAGCTTGTGCGCCAGCATGATCGGCGCGGGCATCAGCTCCTCGGTCTCGTCGCAGGCGTAGCCGAACATCTGGCCCTGGTCGCCGGCGCCGCCCGTATCGACGCCCATGGCGATGTCGGGGCTCTGCTTGTCGATCGTGGTGACCACGGCGCAGGTGTGGCCGTCGAAGCCGAAGTGGGCGCTGTTGTAGCCGATCTCGAGGATCGTCTCGCGCACGACGCTGGGGATGTCGACGTAGGTCTCGGTAGTGATCTCGCCCGCCACGACGGCGAGGCCGGTCGTCACCAGGCATTCGCAGCCGACGCGGGAATTGGGGTCCTCTTTGATCATCGCGTCGAGGATGGCGTCCGAAATCTGATCCGCGACCTTGTCGGGGTGGCCCTCGGTAACCGATTCCGAAGTGAATAGATGTTTGCTATCCATTTATCTATGCTCCCTTGTGAAAGGACTTTGTAAGCTTTAATCCCTTAAATAAAGCAAGTGGAAGATTCTAACAAAAGCTTCCGCGCGATTCAAGGCCTTAATGATACCAATTCTCAATAAGTCAAGATGTTGCCTCCCCCTAATAATGCCAGGCGGGCATGCGACCGTGAGTTAAGAAATCTACCGGCAGCCGCGGTTTCAATTACGTTTCTTCAATTCCTCGGCGTCGGAGAGCCTGATGTAATTCATCACCAGATCGGCCGGTTTCACGCCCGCGCCCGCCAAAAGCCGCTCCGGAGCCGCCGCGGCCATCGCCGGGGCGAGGAGCGGGTGGCCGTCGCGCAACTCGACATCAGCTGTGCCGAAACCCTCCAGCCGGTTTTTGCAGAGCGCGAGGCCGTTGCCGAAGAAGAGCACCTTTTCACCGGCAGAATCGGATTCCAGCCTGTCGGGCTGCGTCACGATTTCGTCGGAGCCAGGCGAGAGCACGCCGTTTTCAAATCTGAACATGGCGGTGTAGATCTCCCCGCGGCCTGCCAACAGCAGCGGGCGGCGCAAGGCCGGGCCGTCGCCGGCGGCCAGGGCCATCGCCTCGAGGGTGGAGAAGGGGAGGAGCGGGCAGCCGCTCGCCAGCGAGATTCCCTTCGCCGCGGCCACGCCGATGCGCATGCCGGTGAACGAGCCCGGCCCCACGGTAATCGCCACAGCATCGAGATTCTCGAAGGTATTCCCGCGCCGCGCCTTGATCTCCTGCAGCCAACGGAAAAGCCTAGAGGAGTAGGTCTCGCTGTCGTCGCCGCTGCGGGTGAACAGTTCCCCGTCGCCGCACAGCAAGGCGACGCTGCCCTCTCGCGACGTCGTGTCAATTGCAAGGATATTCATGCCGATTGCGCCCTGGGGCCCTCGCCGGAGCCTGGTTCAGATCATGTACTTCTTGACTTCCTCGGGATCCATCGGCAGCGCGGCGACGAGCTCCAGCAGCCTGCCGTGGTCGTCGCGCACGGCCACCTCCTCCCGCGCGCCCTTGTCGACGTCGGCGTATCTTAACATCAACGCCGCGATCCAGGCCCGCTCTTCCCGCGGGATCTCACCCCGGGCGAGAACGATGGGGCCGACGTACCTCTCGCGGTCCGGCGTGGTGAACAGCAGGTCGCCCGGCCGGGCCGCGAGCTCGAGCCTGTCGTTGTCCGACATGTTGCGGCCGACAACGATCTTGTACGACGCCTCCTTGCGGAAATGCCTGCCGAAGCGCAGCAGCAGAGCGTCGTCCTGCGAGGGGATGCCGCCCTCCGCGTGCTCGAAGATGTCGCGCGCCCGATTGCCGAAGGCCTTCTCGGTGAGGGGGCAACCGCCGCCGGAGCCGGGTAACTGCTCGATCCCCAGCTCTGCGGCCAGTTCGATCTGCCGCCTGCGCGAGCGGCCGCTCACATCGAGCAGCCTGCTCCTGTCGACCAGGCCTTTGAGCTCCGGGAAGGTGGGGGGTAGGAGTTTTGCGCTGAGGGGACGCAAGAGGCGGCCGCGCAGGCCCGACTCCCGCTCGACGATGTTCAACGCCTGCAGGTGTTGCGACATCGGCCGTTGCCCCAGCACCTCGCCGGAGATGACGAAGCCGGCGCCCCTGGCGGCCATCATCCCGCGCGCGGTTTGCAGCATCATGATGTGGCAGTCGATGCAGGGATTGAATCCGTTGCCGTAGCCGAATTTCGGGCGCGCCAGCATCCGCAGGTACTCGTCCCCCAGGTAGACCTGCTCGAAGGCCGCATCCAGCCTCGCGCAGAGTTGCTCCAGACGGCCGAGTGCGGCCTCATTCTTGTCGAAGAAGCAGGTGGAGAAGTTGATCGCGGTGACCGGGATGCCCTGGCGGCGGATGAGGCTGACGGCGAGGATGCTGTCGGCACCCCCTGAAAGCAGGGCGATCGCCCCGCGGTCTGTGGCGGTTTTCGATGATCGCTGGTTCAATGGCGGCGCCCGTCCCTTGCCTGCTATCGCCAAATAGTTTATATCAGAGGATAACGAGGTCAAGCAGGAGTGCCGGTCATGAGCCGAAGCGACGAAGCGCAGGAAATCCTGTTGCGCAAACTGGAAGATGCGGATTGGGACATGTCGCACGAGCGCCTGGAGGAGGTCGCGGCCGACTTGCGGTCGCTCTTCCCCAGCGAGGACGAGGCTCTGGAGTTCGTCGAGTCGCA
>DATKUA010000218.1:0-4458 GCA_035530855.1 Acidobacteriota bacterium
TGGGATGACGCGCCCGGGCGAGCGTATGGACTCGCCCTCACCCGACGGCCGGTGGGTCGCCTTTGCCCGCGACTACAACCTGTTCGTCAAATCCGTCGACAGCGGTGATGAGGTGCAGCTGACCTTCGACGGGACTGAAGATTACTATTACTCCGTCGGAGTTCCCTCGCCGCGGACGATGGTGCAGCAGGGCACCGAGAAGGTCGTGCTGCCGGTGATCGCCTACTGGTCGCCCGACTCGAAAAGGCTCTTCACCTACCGCATGGACCTGCGCGGCGCCGCCAAAATGTACCTCGTGCAGGCGATCCCCCCAGAGGGAGTCCGCCCGAAGCTCTTCACCTTCACCTACCCACTACCGGGTGAAATCAATATCCCCTATGCCGAGGGAATCATCTTCGAGCTCGATACGGGAAAGCGAATCGACGTGAAGGATTGGAGGTACCCGCTGCTCTACTACGGCCAACCGTGGATTCGCCCCGAGTGGCTCGACGACCGGCACATAACCATCGTTGCCTACGAGCGCGGGTGGCGCACCGTCAGGCTTTCGAAGATAGACGCCGAAACCGGGGAAATCAGTACAATCCTCGAAGAGAAGGGCGAGACCGTGGTGGAGGCCTACATACAGATAACCAGGTTCTTCAACGGCGGCTCCGAATTCCTCTGGTCGTCACAGCGGGACGGCTGGCAACACATCTACCGCTACGAAACAGCCGGCGGCAAGCTTGTCAACCAGGTGACCTCCGGCGAGTTCTTCGTCCACTCCATCAATGCGGTGGATGAAAAGAACGGCCAGATCTACTTCTCCGCCGGCGGGCGAGAGAAGGATCGCGATCCCTATCTGCGCCACCTCTACCGCGTCAACCTCGACGGCACCGGGCTGACTCTTCTGACGCCCGAGATCGCCGATCACGACGTCTCCATCGCTCCCGACTTCAGCCACTTCGTCGACACCTATTCGCTGGTCAACACCGTGCCGCGCTCGGTGCTGCGCAGCTGTACCGACGGAAAAACCGTCATGGAGTTGGAGGAGACCGACATCGACCTCCTGCTGGCGGCAGGCTGGCGCAAACCGGAGCCCTTCAAGGTAAAGGCAAGGGACGGCGAAACCGATATTTACGGCGTCATTTACCGGCCGGCCAACTTCGACCCGAACAAGAAATACCCGGTGATCGACAACATCTACACGGGACCTCATGCCGTGATGGCACCGAAATCGTTCACCAGAATGCTTAGGCAACCGGCTCAGTCGGCAGCCGAGCTCGGCTTCATCGTGATCAATATCGACGGACTCGGCACCGCCCAGCGCTCGAAGAAGTTCCACGATTACTCCTACAAGAACCTCGCCGACGGCGGCATCCCCGACCACATCGCGGGTATGAGGCAGCTGGCTGAAAAGTATCCTTACATGGATCTGGACCGCGTCGGTGTGTTCGGCTACTCGGCCGGGGGCTACGACTCAGCCCACGCCATCTTCGCCCACCCCGATTTCTACAAGGTTGCGGTGGCGGCCTCAGGCAACTACGACCACCGCATGGACAAGGCCACGTGGAACGAGATGTGGATGGACTACCCGGTGCGGCAGCATTATGTCGAGCAGTCCTGCCTCACGATCGCGCACCAGTTAAAGGGAAAGCTGTTCCTGGCCCACGGAGAGCTGGACGAAAACGTCAATCCCTACAACACCATCAGGCTGATCGACGTTCTCATCAAGGCGAACAAGGATTTTGACCTGCTCATCGTCCCCAACAAGAACCATTTCCTCGGCGATCATCCCTACTTCGTCCGCAAGCGTTGGGATTTCTTCGTCAGGCACCTTCTAGGCGTGGAGCCGCCCGAGGGCTACAGAGTCAAGGACTTCTAAGGGCAGTTGCCGTCTCAGCAGAGGGTCACTTTACGAAACGGGGCGAGTGGTCGGCATAAGAAGTCTGTTATCGGCCAATACCCGGAGTCCCGGAGGCACGCATCCGCCGGGACTTCGGTTTCCTGCAACATCTTGAGCGTAAGATCCTTGTCCGGCTTTGAGATCAAATCAAACGGGGAAAGATCCTTGAATTTCGCTTTCGTGTGCCCCAGGACTTTGCATGCGGTATCGTTAGAGAGAGGCTCTCACTCCAAGACGCCGGGATACGTCACAGCTTTGTGCATCTGCAGGAGGGATCGGACCGGACCGGTTAACATATTAAACAGGCATGGCACAGCCTGCTTCAGAACTCGTGACATCCACATGCTGAATCGTGAGCAGAGAGAAAGGGATTTCAGCTTGGAAGCTAGCGCACGTCGAATCTGTTGAAGGCGATAACCGCGACAAGAATCAGCAGAATGTTGAAGATTACCAGCACGGCGGCGGGATATGACGCTGACGAGAGTCTTTCCCCAAGGGTGGTTTCACTGAAGCTGAATCCGGGTATTGATGCGCTCTCCCCTTGGGAACCGCTCCTCAAGTCATCTCTAAACATCTCCCTGAAGTAGAATTCACCGTAACGATAGGCAGCGATCAGGAAGGCTCGCTGGCTTTGCGGATCGGTGTCGGCCAGCGCAACCAGCGCCACGTTGAGGCTGCCGAAAGGGGAAGACACCGAAATCGTTTTAGCGAGGTTTTCCTGCTCGGCCACCCTCAACCAAAACTCCTCCTTTATCGCATTCATGGTCCGCATGGCATCCAGGGAAGACAGCGCTTGGTTCTTTCTTCGCACTTTATCTACTCTGGAGTACTCCCAGCCCTCGCTTAGCGCCCTGTCCGCCAGCGCGATATTGTAGTTTCGCATCGCTCTACAATATTCGTTGTGGGCAAGACGAATATCCTTCTCCTTCGCCTGGGTGGAAGGAGCAGGCACAAGGTTGTCGGCTGCGACGGTTGTCACCTGGGGAAGAATCATCGTGAGTATTCCCCAGGCAATGAAGCAACCGATAATGGATTTCGCATTGCTCCTGCTCAATGCCGAAATGGTTATTCCGAGTAAAATGAACACCGAAAGAAAGGCCACACAAACCAATAGGGCCAGAATCAGAGCTATCCAGTTGGTCTGGCTGAGGCTGATGCTTATGGTGCCGAGGAACACCAGAATGCTGATGAAAATCCCGAGAGAGAACGGCACAATCATAGTCAGAGTGAGGCCTAGCCACTTGCCGATGACGACCGAACTTCGCGGCACCGGGGAGGACATCATCAGCCGAAAGGTGGCCTGCTCTTTCTCCCCGCTGATTGTGTCGTAGGCGAGCATCAGTGCCATCGCCGAGAACACGATGCCGATGATGAAACTCAGATCCACCGATGGGAACAGTGCGTGAGTGTCGCTCTGCGACTCCGCGGCGTTGGGACGGTTCCATCCCAGAAGAGATTTTAAGTCAACGTTGTTTGCGGCCTCGATGCTGACTCCCTGGAATAGAGCCGAGAGCTGCGGCGCCGCTCGGCTGACGTTGATGGATTCCCCTTTTCCGGCCTGCCTGCGCTGCTCGAGCTCCAACCGACCATTGTAGTCCTCGAGTTCCCGATTGTAGTCGCTGGACAGCACCCACACGCTTATGGGCATCAACAGACAGCAAATGAGAACCAGGACGCTGAATCTAATCGTAGTTATGGAAAAGAGGAACTCTTTTCTGGCGATTTTCGAAATCATAACAAATTCCTCAACGCGGATCGTAAGATAGGAAACGGATGAAGCCCAGCAAGAACAGGATCACGACAGGGAAAAGCAACAATGCAAAATCAAGCCAGCAACTTTCAAGTGTTTCCCCGATGTTCGGTGACGTGAACATGTACTTTTCGGCGATATTGAACAGACCCATGAGTAAAGCTCTTGCTCGAGGGTGAATATCGAAGCTGGTGGATCGGAAGCTTTCGATAACTTCAGGTTTGAGAGCGGCGGCCATGAAGGCGCTGTATATTCCGTCTTTAATCTCCTGTAGGTCCTGCCTGAAACGCCTGGCATCTTCCAGGCCGGTTTTGCTAAGGCTGGAAAAAAGGAATGTCACGGAGCCAACCGGCGATATTCTGGAGAGGTTGCTCGTCAATTCGATCTGAACATCTTTTTTTCTCCGAAACTCCTTGTCGATCTTCTCCATCTCGTCGGCGATTTGTTGCCTGATCGCGTTGTGCACTCTTCCATAGCCGGCCGTACTACCAGAGTCGGTATCTTCAGGATGAGCCTCCGCGTAAGCTCTTTCCATCGCCTGGGCCTTCTCCAGTTTCATGCGAGCGAGCTTGTCCTTGCTCTCTATCTGCACGAATTGCTGTGCGACCAGGGGGGCAGTACCCGGCAGGATAAATATGAAGAATAACCAGCTGAACAGCGCTAGTATCAGGGAGGAGGCGGAAATGCGGCTGAAAGAAGATATCGCAACGCCCAGAGAATAGAAAACAGCGATGAAAAGCAAGCCTGTCAGAGAGATAAGCCCGATGCGAATGGGGATCTCCCCGCCAAACTCCACAGGTGTGAAAAGAACCAGGGCGAGGAGGTA
>DATKUA010000219.1:0-6095 GCA_035530855.1 Acidobacteriota bacterium
GAGGAGCAATTGTTCGACCAGGGCGGCTTTGGGCTCGACCTGGCGCGTTGGTCGCCGGTCGAGCTCTTCAGGGAATCGTCAGCCAAGCTCACTGGCTCGGACATCGAGCGGTGGCGCAGGTTCCTTGACGAGGTTGAGAACTACCGCAAGGAGCTCGGGGCGGCGATCAGGGCGCTCGACAGCAGGGACCCCGGCAGCCCGCATGTTTACTTCGTCACTGATATTAACATCTGGCTTTCTCAAAGGCCGGTCGAGGACGTCGCCCAGATTCCGAGATTCGGTTTTAAGGAGCTCCCACTGGCACAACGCCTCGGCGAAGCGCTGCAACCCGCGGCATGGCTGATTCTCTGGACAACGATAATCGTCCTGCTCGCGGTGATCGCTTTCCTGCGGGCCGATGTGCGCCAGAAGCATGTCGGCAGCTGATCAACGACTATAAGGCGGCAACTGAGATCAGCCCGAACCCGGAGTGGGATCGATCTTTCATCTCGCCACTCATGGAACAACCCTCCCTTTTTCGCAGTATTAACTAGGATTTCACATGGCAGGGATATACCATAAGCCGAGCCGAAGCGGTTAACGGAAGGGCTGTAATGACCCGCAACGCCGAGATAAACAGCTTCAGTATCCTCGACCAGGTCGCGGTCGAAGTGTCCAGCGAGCTCGAGCTGCCGGTGGTACTCCGCAATATCGCCCGGATCATCAAGAATGTGACCAGCTTTTCCCACATGCTGATTGCCCTCATTGACGATAACGATCGCTTTAACTGGGTCTACAACGAAGGTTACCCGCCTGAGGCCGTCAAGAGGCTTTCGCTGCGCGTCGATGAGGGCGTCATCGGCGAAGCCGTCCGCAAGCGTGAAATCATCACCGTCGGTGACGTCAGCGCGCATTCCGAATATGTCCCGATCCCGATAACCGAAGGTCCGACGACCCGCTCAGAGATGGCCGTCCCGCTGGTGCACAAGAACCGGGCGATCGGCGTGATCGGCATGGAAAGCACCGACGCTCACTCCTTTACCGAAACGCATGAGAAGATGATGCGCTCAATCGCCACATTGCTTGCTGCGGCCATAGCCAACGCCCGTCTCCACGAGCAGACGCTCGAGCAACTCAAGGTGATGACACTCATCCACCGCATCGGCAGCGAGATCTCCTCAGTGCTCGATCTCGACGACCTGCTGCGCGAAATCGCCCACTACACCAAGACGGTCATCGACTACCAGGTCTTTGGTATCTTCCTCGTCGACAGGAAGAAAGGCGAGTTCATCAACAAACTGTCGATCGGCTATGACACCGAGGCGCTGAAAGCCAGGCCGATGAAGCTCGACGAGGGCTTGCGCGGCCGCGCGCTCAAGCACGGCCGGCCTCTGCTCGTCGACGACGTGTTGAGCGATCCGCAGCACATCAGCTTCAAGCTCGAGATCGATGATGTCGTCCGCTCGCAGATGGTTGTTCCACTGCAAACGAAAAACAAGATCGTCGGCATGCTCGTGCTCGGTAACATCAAGAAGGGAGCCTACGACACCGTCCACCTTCTGATCGCCAGCGGCCTGGCGACACAAATCGCCATTGCCCTGGAGAACGCCCGCGTTTTCGAGGAAGTGGTCAGCAGCGAAGAGAGCCTGCGCAGCGAGATGGAATTCGCCCGCCGGATGCAGCTCTCGATGCTGCCCGCCCGCTGCCCAACGCTACCGGGTTTTCAGATTTGCGCCGAATCGATCCCGACCGCGCGTGTCGGGGGCGACTTCTACGACTTCATCGAGTTGCCGGATGGCAGGTTGGGGATCGTCATCGGCGACGTCAGCGGATACGGCATGCCGGGCGCACTAGTGGCCAACAGCGCGATAGAGGCGATCCGCGTCTACGCCGAGTTCGATCCCAGCCCTGAGGCTGTGACAAACAGAACGGACAAGCGCCTCTCGCTAGACCTCGGGCCGCGCACATTTGTTGCTCTGATTTATGGCGTCCTAGATCCGAAAGAGTCCATCTTAAGCTTCTGCAATGCGGGTTTGATCGAGCCGGCGTTGATCGAGGGCAGCAACGCCCGCTTCCTCCACTCGCCGGGCACGCGACTGCCCTTGGGTGTCCGGCCCGACGGCGGCTACCGCTCGCGAAGCGTACGCCTCCGTCCCGGCAACACGCTGGCTCTGGGAACTGACGGGGCGATCGAGGTTTGGGACCCTAACGAGCGGCAATTCGGCTACCGGCGTTACCTGCGCTCGCTGGCTCTCCTGAGCGGCGACAAGGACAATCCCAGCACTGGGGACGATCTGATCTCGCAATTGATCGGCGGGCTGCGTCGCTTCGCCCACTCCTCTCAGTTACCAGACGACGTGACACTGATGACCATTCAAGCGCGAAACCGATAAGTTCTATTACCCCGCAGACCTGCCCTCTGAGACCGCGCGGGAGATCTCTTGCAGGCGTGCTTCCTCGATTTTGCCGGTTATTACGATCGGCCTGCCGCTGGAAAAAGTGACGACGAGCGCCGCGCGCTTCCCGGTAAGCGGAATCAAGGAGATGACGATGCCGATGACCACGATCAGCGCGCCGACTATCAACATGCCAAGGACACCGGAGGCGGATGCCATGGCGAACACGCCGAGAGCGATATAGAGGATTCCGAAGACCACCGGCCAGAGAGAGTGGGTTTCTCCATATTCGAGATTACAGACCGAGCCCAGCGCTCCCTCGGCGTAGGCAAAGCCTCGGCGACGATCGCGCACGATCATCCTCTTGTTGGTGATGGCGATCGGCCCCTCGACCATGCGCACTTCCTCGCCGTCAGCAAGAAAAGGTCTGAGGGCCTCCTCCGATTCCCACATCTCCCACACCCTGGCCAGCGCTGCCAAGCCGCTGCGGTGCCGCGCCAGGTAGGCAATGGTGACCACGGCCAGCAGGATCACCCACGCCCACCAACCCTCTACAGCCAGTTTACGAAGCAGTTCATCCATTTCCCCGCCCCTGGAAAGAAAGTAAGAAAGCTCCAGCTATCCTATAACATACGCTCGGCGCTTCCAATGTGATTTGTTTGACTCGTCGGGGTGGAAGCGTGAGTATTGCCGTATGATCCCGACGACAATAGTCATCCCCGGCTTCATGGGCTCGAATCTTCTCGACGCAAACAGCGGTCGCACGCTCTGGAGCAGAACCGCTCTCTTTTGGACGAGGCTGGAACTTTTGCGGCTGAATCCCGACGGATCTGGAGACGCCGATCCCGCCATGATGATTGAGCCCGGAGGTGACTTTCGACCAGTCTACCGAGCGCTGATGCGGGACCTGAGGCGGGCGGGCCAAAGGGTTTTGTTTTTCTCCTACGACTGGCGCAGGTCGGCAGCCGAGGCCGCGATTAAACTGCGCAAATTCGTCGACGACAGCGCTGGTGGAGAAATCGTTAACCTGGTAACTCACAGCATGGGCGGACTCGTGGCAGCTCTTTGGCTGACGGAGGTAGGAACGGAACGGCTTGGGCGCATGGCCGGCATCGCACTGCCGGCCGGAGGAGTCGAAATGGCCGTCTCCGCCCTGCTTAAAGGATATTCGAAGCTTGCCTTTTTCAACATCCGGGCGAACAAGGCGCTCATCCGGGAGTTGGCGACAGGAATTCCATCGCTTTACGAGATGCTGCCAAGCCTGCCCGGGGCCTTCGAGATGTCCAGCTGGCCCCACGAACTTGATCTGAATTCGGCGATGCTGGAGAGCGCGTGTGGGGTCCAAGAGCGCCTCAAGAGGTGCGTCCCTCGATTAACTCGACTCTCGAGCGAAGGGCGCTTTGCGCTGATCGCCGGAACAGGGACAAGGATGATTGCGTGGAACCGCCACACCGGCGGACAGATAGGACCACATTTGGAATCCAAAGGCGACGGCGACGGATGGGTATTGAGCGAAAACGCCAGGATCAGTGGGGTGCCCACTTACAGCTTTAGACCGCGTTTCCGCGACGCACTGGGCCTCGGCTTATTCTCATCCCTGGCGCTTATTATGGGACCCCACCCTATTCTACCCATGTTCCGAAGAGTGAGGCGAGTCGCAACGGAATTTATCATAACCGGCGAGATCAAATCCCTGCCTGTGATGACCCACGTCTAACACCCTTCGAGCCAGACTATTAAGCGCACAACCAACCGCGCTACTGCTGTGCCCGCTCCGGCTGCCAGCGATCGTCAACGGACTTATTATCAGAACCCCAAATTTCATATCATTTACAATTTGATTGCAATCTCGCCTAAAAAATCCTTAAAATAAGCTCATAGTCAATATAAGATAATAAAAATACAACTTTTAATTGAGGGGGGAACAGCCGTTCCGCTTGTATAAAAAGCCATTGCAAGCGGACTAAGCGAGCTACCGGAATGCTCTTTGATTTGTGCTCGGTAAAAACACCGGCCTTGGTCTTCACGTTTCTAATAGTTTTTCCAGCCATTATTTGTCCGCCTGCTTACGCCGCTGCCATTGAAGCAAGCGCTGAAATGAGCCGCGGTGAAGAGAAGAAGGTCCCTCTGAAGGTGCCTTTCGCTGCATCTGCAATCGTTGTCGATGGCGTTGTGGACGAGGCAGCTTGGGAGCAGGCGCTTGTCATTGAGCTTAAATACGAGGTTCAGCCGGGAGAGAACGTGCCGCCGTCGGTACGGACCGAGGTGCTGCTGACCTACGACCGCCGGAAACTGTATGTGGCCTTTCGTTGCTACGATACCAATCCGTCGGCCGTCAGGGCTCGCATCCGCGACCGCGACGATCTCGGCGGCGACGACTGGGTTGGCGTGGTCCTCGATACCTTCAACGACGAGCGCCGAAGTTTCAGTTTCAGATGCAATCCATTTGGTGTCCAATATGATGTAATCGGAACCGAAAGCGACAGCGATCCGGGATGGGATGCCATCTGGGCTTCGGCGGGCAAGATCACCTCCTGGGGCTACGCTGTCGAAATGGCAATACCGTTCAACCAACTCTGCTTCCAACGCTCCGACGGCCCGCAGATCTGGGGCTTCGACGGCGAACGCTGTTTCCCGCGAACCCAAAGTCACCTCATCGGCGCCTTCCCACGCGACCGCAGCAACAACTGCTACCTCTGCCAGGCACTCAAGATCGAGGGCTTCGAGGGCGCAAACCCGGGCCGCAATATCGAGATCACTCCTACTTTCACCGCGTCACGCACCGATATTCGCAGCGATTTTCCGGAGGGTGCTCTGGAAAAAGCCAGTCAGGATAACGAATTCGGGCTTGATACCCGCTGGGGTATCACTCCCAACATGACTTTCAACCTCGCAGTAAATCCCGACTTCTCCCAGGTCGAGGCTGACGCTCTGCAACTTGACGTCAATCGACCGTTCGAGATCTTCTATCCGGAGAAGCGGCCGTTTTTCACCGAGGGGACCGATTTTTTTGAAACGAGTATCAACACTGTTTACACGCGCATGATCCGCGATCCCTCCTGGGGTTTGAAAATCACGGGCAAGGAGCAAGCGAACACTATCGGCGCCTATGTCGTGCGCGACGATCTCACCAACCTGATTTTGCCAGGCAACCAGTATTCGTCCTCAACTTCGCTAAGAACCGCCAACACCACGTCTGTCTTCCGCTACAAGCGCGATATCGGCAACAAGTACACGCTCGGCCTGTTGGCAACCGATCGCGAAGGCGGGGATTATTATAATCGCTTGATCGGCTTCGACGGCGACTTCCGCCTCACGGCCCAGGACAGTATTGACGTCCAGTTCCTCGGCTCGCGCACACAATATCCCAGGGATGTAGCCGAGGAGTTCGGTCAGGCTTTCGACAGCTTCAGCGGACACGCGATCTATCTCTATTACGTTCACAACACCCGCAGCCACGATTGGTATTTCAGATACAAAGATTTCAGCAGCGGATTTCGCGCCGACCTAGGTTATCTCCCGCGTGTCGATTACAAGGAATTTATGGCAGGCTGGGCTCATGCATGGTGGGGCAAACCCGGAAGCTGGTGGTCGATGTTCAACGTCGGCGCCCGCTACACTCACATGGAGGATCAGCAACGCAATCCGCTCGACCGCGATCTCACAGCCTGGTTCTATTATCAAGGCGAACTTCAATCCCGTGTCGACGTCATTGTCGAT